>NZ_AP017368.1:890000-1190000 GCF_002355955.1 Candidatus Desulfovibrio trichonymphae
GATTAATGTTTTCACTCACAAAAAACTACTCAATGCTTTCATGCTCCTCAATCTTGCGCAGCAGGTCGTCAAGACGCTTCAGCGCCTCGGCGCGAGTGTTCCCCGCCTGGGCAAGCGAAGCCCGCAATGTACGGTTTTCTTCTTCCAGTTCAGTTTTTTTTGTAGCCGCCTCGGCGACTTCAGCACGAAAACGCGCGTTCTCCGCCTTCAGATTGTCAAATTTCGTCAAAAGTCCGGTTATGTGCTTTTCCAACTGTTCAAAAATTTCCATACATGAAACCTACCACCACCACTTTTCAATGGCAAGATAAGGATACAGTGTGCATACCGCATCTGCCAAAAAACATATTACAATTCTTAACAAATAATTATTGTCAAGTCATTTTGCGTTCATTCAACAAAAAAACGCCGGCCTATCAAACTTTTTTGCGCGGCAGATTTTTTTGCTTTCCGCGGGCGATGGACATATCACCTTCAGGCACGTCTTTGGTAATGACGGAACCAGCGCCGACAAGAGCCCCGGCGCCGACGCTGACAGGGGCAACCAGCGCAGTATTGCTGCCGATAAAGGCCTTTTCCCCAATGATGGTCTTATATTTATGGCTGCCGTCGTAATTGCAGGTGATGGTTCCCGCGCCGATGTTCGCGCCCGCGCCGACATCAGCGTCTCCAAGATAGGTCAGGTGATTGGCCTTGGCACCCTCACCAAGGCGGGCATTCTTTACCTCAACAAAATTGCCAACATGCGCGTTCGCCGCAATGACAGCACCGGAGCGCAAACGCGCAAACGGCCCCACAGTCGCGCCCACACCCACGCGCGCACCCTCAAGATGTGAGAATTGACGCAGTTCGGCCCCTTCTTCAATCACGCTGTCGAGCACAACACAATGCGAAGCGACACGCGCCCCGCGCCGCACCTCTGACCGGCCCGCAATTTCACAAGGTCCTGTCAGTTCGGCACCCGGCTCTATGCGCGCGAACGGAGAAACACGCGCCATATCCGGCGCATGAAGCAGGACGCCTGACTGCAAAAGACGCTCAGCAACGCGGGCACGGAGCAGTTCTTCCATACGCGCAAGCTCCAGCGGCGAATTGACGCCCAGAAAACTTTCATCCTTGCCGCATTCCACAGCGCGAACGCTGTGTCCTTTTGTCGCAGCCAGGGCAATCAAATCAGTGACATAGTATTCTCCGCTCCTGTTGGCACAGGTAAGGCAGGGCAGAAGTTCCGCCACAAGGGCCAGATCAAGCAGGTACATGCCGGCGTTGACTTCATGAATCTGTGCGCCGTTTGCCGGAGCGTCGCAATCTTTAGCCTCCACAACGGCGCGCACCTGCCCCCCCTCGCGCAACACGCGGCCATACGCGCCGGGGCTATCCAGCACAATGCTCGCAAAGGCAATATCCGCACCCTCGGCTTTCTCAAGAAAGATGCGGACCAGATGTTCGTCGAGCAACGGCGCGTCGCCGTTAACCAGCAAAATATGACGGCAGCCCGCCCCGGCAAGCGTCGGCATGGCTTGCATCAGAGCATGGCCTGTGCCGAGTTGCTCGGCCTGCATGACAAAACGCCGATCCGGAAAGGCAGCCTGAAGCATTTGCGCCTGATGACCTGCAACTACCCAGACATCGTCGCCAAAATGCGGGCGCAATGCGGCAAGCACATAAGCGAGCATGTATTCGCCGAGAAGGGTCTGCAAAACCTTCGGCCTGTCGGAATGCATGCGCGTGCCCTTGCCGGCCGCTAAAACAAGAGCTGCCTTGTCCGGCATACCCCCCTCGCTGTGTACTGCGCGTTCTGAACAACTGGAGCATTGCACATCGTGAAGTGCTCTACTGCGCGTCCGACCGCCGAAAATACCGGACACAGGCCAACTTGAACCAGTCAAAGTCTAATATCTGTCTTTAGTAGGAGCCAAAAATAAACTCCTCATCTTTCACATCCACCGTGACGTCCTGTCCGTCGCAAATGTTGCCCGCCAAAATCTCGCGGGCAAGCGGCGTCTCCACACGCTGCTGCACGTAACGTTTGATCGGACGTGCGCCGTAAACAGGATCATACGCCGCCACGGCAATGAAGTCACGCGCAACGTCCGTCATGACAAGACTGATCTTGCGCTCCTCAAGCCGCAAACGCAAGCGGGCAAGCTGCAAATCCACAATACGCGCGATTTGCTCACGCCTCAGCGGCAGGAAAACCACGGTTTCATCCACGCGGTTCAAAAATTCTGGACGAAAATGAGCGCGCAAAGCCTCCATAACCTGCTCCCGCGCGCCGTCTTCCAGCGCGCCGTCCGGAGATATGCCTTCGAGCAGATGCAGGGAGCCGATGTTGGAGGTCATAATCACAATGCTGTTGCGAAAATCCACCGTACGTCCCTGACTGTCCGTCAGGCGGCCGTCATCAAGCATCTGCAAAAGCGTGTTGAAGACATCGGGATGCGCTTTTTCAATTTCATCAAATAAAATGACGGAATAGGGTTTGCGGCGCACCGCTTCGGTCAACTGCCCACCCTCGTCATAGCCCACATAACCGGGGGGCGCGCCGATAAGCCGCGACACGGAATGTTTTTCCATATATTCGCTCATGTCAAGGCGCACCATATTATCTTCAGTGTCAAACAACGCCTCGGCAAGCGTTTTGCAAAGCTCTGTCTTGCCCACGCCGGTCGGACCCAGAAAAATAAAGGAGCCGGTCGGCCGACACGGATCGGACAGCCCTGCCCGCGCGCGAAGCACAGCGTCGGCCACCGCGCTCACAGCCTCGTCCTGGCCAATGACACGCTTATGCAGCTCATCGGCGAGCTTCAACAATTTTTCGCGTTCAGACTCAACCAGCCGCGCAACCGGAATACCCGTCCATCTGGCCACAATTTCCGCCACGTCGTCAGGCCGCACTTCTTCACGCAACAGGCGCGGGGCATCGCCGACATCGCCACCGGAAAACTGAGCCAGTTTTTTCTGCAAATCAAGCAATTTTGAATACTTGAGTTCAGCCGCTCTGGTGAGATCATAGGCCTGTTCGGCCTGCTCAATGGCAAGACGCGTCTGCTCAATCTGTCCCTTGATCTTCCGCACCGTATCTATGGAACCCTTTTCATTTTTCCACTGTTCACGCATGGCGGTCTGCTCACCACGCAGATCGGCAAGCTCGTTCTCCAGTCGCTGAAGGCGTTCGCGCGAAGCCTCGTCCGTTTCACGGCGCAGGGCCTCGCGTTCAATTTCCAGCTGCATGACTTTACGATTGGCTTCGTCCAGATCGGCCGGCAAGGAGTCAATCTCCGTGCGTATCATGGCGGCGGCTTCGTCAATCAGGTCAATGGCCTTGTCCGGCAGCTGTCTATCTGAAATATAACGGTGCGAAAGCGTCACGGCATCCACAATGGCCGAATCGCTGATGCGCACCCCGTGGTGCACCTCAAAACGTTCTTTCAGGCCGCGCAGGATGGAAATGGAGTCCTCCACCGTAGGCTCATCCACCATCACCGGCTGAAAACGCCGTTCAAGCGCCGGGTCTTTTTCAATATATTTGCGGTATTCATCCACAGTGGTGGCGCCGATGCAATGCAGCTCGCCGCGCGCCAGCATGGGTTTGAGCAGATTGCCTGCGTCCATGGAGCCTTCTGTTCTGCCGGCACCCACAATGGTGTGTAACTCGTCAATAAACAGAATGATCCTGCCTTCGCTTTTTTCCACTTCGCCGAGTACGGCCTTGAGGCGCTCTTCAAATTCTCCCCGGTATTTCGCACCCGCAATCAGCGCGCCCATGTCCAGCGCGAATAATTTACGCCCTTTCAAGCCTTCCGGCACGTCTCCCTTGACAATGCGAAAGGCAAGCCCCTCGACAATGGCGGTTTTACCCACGCCCGCCTCGCCGATCAGCACAGGATTGTTCTTGGTGCGTCGTGAAAGAATGCGTATGACACGGCGTATTTCCGCATCACGGCCAATAACCGGGTCCATTTTGCCCTGATGCGCGGCCTCGACAAGATCGCGGGCGTATTTGTCAAGGGCCTCAAACGTGCCTTCGGGATTGGGACTTGTCACGCGCGCGCTGCCGCGCAATTCCTCCATGGCCATGACAAATCTCGCGCGGGTGACGCCGTATTCTTTCAGCGTCTGCCCAAGCGGAGAAGACGGCTCCACGCCGACAAGTGCGGCGAAGAGATGATCCACACTCACGTATTCGTCTTTCAGACGTTTTGCCTCGTTCTGTGCCTCACCCAGCACTTTTGCCAGACGCGGGGTGATTATGATTTTTGTCGAATCCACGCCGCCGCCCGAAATCTGCGGACGCTTGCGCAACGCCGTTTCCACCGCAACGGCAAACGCTTTGGGCTGTATGCCCGCGTGTTCGAGAATACGGGGCACAATACCGTTATCCTGCCGAGCAAGAACAAACGCCAGATGCTCGGCGTCAGTTTCCTGATGGCCCATGCCGGCGGCCAGAGTTTGCGCGTCGCTCACCGCTTCGCGGGCTTTGTCCGTAAATCTGCTGATGTCCATATATGCCTCCGGAATTACGCCCGCGCATCAAACGCTGACGCCTGCGCGAGCTTTTGCCAAAGCTCCTGTTCGGTCTCGTTCAGACACGCGGGTGTTCTGATCATTACTCTGACAAGCAAATCACCGCATTTGACGCCGCAGCCAAGCCCTTTGCCGCGCAAACGAAATTTGCGACCTGAACTCGTGCCCTGCGGAATATTCAACTCCACACTGGCATCCAGCGTCGGCACAGCCACTCTGCTGCCCAGCGCCGCTTCCCACGGCGCAAGCCATACGTCGCACTGCAGATTGTCTCCCCCTACCCTGAAGCGAGAGTGAGGCAGGTAGCGCACGCGCAAAAACAAATCGCCGGGCGAGCCGCCCGGAAGAGGGACTCCCTGGCCGGCCAAACGCAGCTTGGCGCCCTCACGGACGCCGGCCGGTACGTTGACCTCCAGCGTTTTCGGCCCATGAGCCATGCGCAACGTTACCGTATGGCGACCGCCACACGAAACATCTTCAAGACTCAAGGCCAATTCCGCTTCCACATCCCGGCCGCGCCGGCTCTTTGCGGAAAAACCGCTGAAAGAATCCGGCCCGAAACCTGCGTTTCTGCCCGCAGATCCGCCCTGCGCCGCGCCGCCGAAAAGTGTTTCAAAAAAATCAGAAAAGCCGGAGCCGTCAAAACTTTTGCCGTTAAACGTAAAATGCACGTTCTCAAAACCCGGCTCGCCCTGAAACTGCTGACCGTGCTGCCAGTTCGACCCCAACCGGTCATACAGGCGGCGTTTTTCCGGATCTTTTAGTACTTCATATGCCTCATTGACCTCTTTGAATTTTTCCTCGGCCTGCGCGTCGCCGGGGTGGAGATCCGGGTGGTACTGCCGGGCCAGCTTTTTAAAAGCCTTGGCGACATCTTCAGCGTCTGCCCCGCGTTCCACGCCCAGAAGCTTGTAATAATCCTTATACTCTACCGTCATGCTCTGATCTCCATTCGCGCTGGGCAACAGTTACGACGCCAAGGCGCACTGCCCGACGCGGTTACAGACAAAATAAGACCGCGCCGGAGATCGTCAACACTTTTGCACCGGGGGCAATCACAATGAAACAATATCTACCGACAGGGACATCCATATGTTCAAAAATGACCTTTCACGGCTTCCGCTCTATGGCCTCTGTGGCAGCAAAAAGAAATGGGGCAAGCATATTATTGCCTTGGAGAAAGGGCATATCGTGTTTCAGCAAGAGCCGGAACGCCAAAAGCACGGGAGCGCGACACGGAATGGAGCCGGTAACTCCCTTTTAGGGCGGACACCTTGTCGGTCAAGTATGTTTTGCAATTATGCATAGTTTTCAGTAATATCTAACATGCAGGCGGATTTTATGGGAAGCGCTGAAGGCGGAACTTTCCAAAATCGAAGTTCTGGAGTTCATTTTTATCGCCGCCGGAAATCACCAATACTCCGGCAAGCAAAGCAGTACCGGAAATTCAGGTATTCAGGCGCATTGAAAAACGACGTCTTGCGGTGTAAAGATCAGGCTATACCGTTTCCGCTCCTGTTTGAACTTCAGCAAAACGGGACAAGTGAAGGTGGTTGCCGCCTACAAGCGGCACAGCGGGAACTCGAGAAATGGCGAAGCAAGTTGAAACAGGAAAAACAGTTCAACCGCAAGATGAAGCTAAATCAAAAGGTTAGATAATTGGACACCCGAATAGAGACATTATGCTGAATACATTTGCATTCTCAGGAAAAAAGTATAGGATTTACCAATAATTATAGTCCGTAAAATACTCTTTTTGACTCATTGCTGTCCGGTTAAGCGGTCAGATGAGTTATGCGCACGCCGCATGCGGCGCGTATGGCATTGAGAATAACAGCCAGGGCAAAACCCACGCCCTGCTGCCAGCGAGCCGTAAATCTGCTCACCGGTCACAAGACGGTAAACATGAAATTCATGACATTCGCCCACTGCTGTTTGCGCAGCGCGAAAAAACGCCCCAACGGGAGGAGGACAGCAGCCTTGCGGCCTCTTAACAAACTGCCGCGTGACAGGTTGCCCAAAATTCTTCCCTTGTCCCTGCGGAGTTCGTGATATAAAGAATATGCACGAACACGGGGAGGCGGAAACGGCATGATTTTGTCAGGGCAAAAAGGCCCCCGCCGCAAACTGCCCTGGCTGCTCGCCGGGCTTGCGGCCCTTGGGCTTGCGTGGCGCATTTTCTTCTTCGGCGGTGAGGACGCGCAGCGCGTGAGCATGCAACAGCCGCCGGTGCGCGTGGCCATAGCCCGCGTCCAGGACATGCCGCACTATCTCGGCGGCCTCGGCACGGCGCTTGCCTCAAGCGACGTGCTCGTGACAAGCCGGGTGGACGGCGAGCTTGTGCGCCTGCACTTTCAGGAAGGCCGGCGCGTCAGGGCCGGCGATCTTCTGGCCGAAATAGACCCACGCCCCTATGAGGCGAAGCTGGGGGAGGCATTGGGTACGCTCGCCCGCGACGAAGCCCAGCTCGCCAACGCCCGCCGCGATCTCGCCCGCTACGCCAGACTGGCCGGGGGAGATTTCATCGCCGCCCAGCAGTATGAAACCCAGCGCTCCCTTGTACGCCAGCACGAAGGCACCGTGGAGGCGGACAAAGCTGCCATGAACGCGGCCCGCCTGCAGCTTGAATACAGCCGCGTCACAGCGCCCGCCGGCGGACGCCTAGGCCTCAAACAGGTAGACGAGGGCAATCAGATAAAAAGCTCGGACGCGAACGGCCTTGTACGCATCACCGAAACAAGCCCCTGCGACGTAATCTTCACCCTGCCGGGGAAATTCACCCCGCTCGTCATGCGGGCGTTGCGCGCCGGCGAAGCGAACCCCGACAGCGTGCCGCCTCCGGTAGAGGCATGGGATCAGGAAGGAAAAATTCTGCTGGCCACAGGCCGTCTGGTCTCAATGGACAATCAGATAGACGCGGCAACCGGCACCATAAGGCTCAAAGCCCGCTTCGCCAACACCGACGAGCGCCTCTACCCGAATCAGTTTGTCAACGCACGCCTGAAGGCGCGCACGCTTGAAAACACTGTCACCATACCCTCTTCGGCGGTGCAGCTCGGCGCGCGCGGCCCGTACGTCTTTGTGATTGACGCAGACAACACGGCGCGCGTCCGCGAAGTCGCGCAGGGCATCGCCACGCAGGGCCTGACCGTGATAGACAGAGGCATTGGAGCTGGCGATCGCGTCGTCACGGACGGCATTGACCGCCTGCGCGACGGAATCGCCGTCACCGTGGCCGCCGAGACGCAAACGCCGGCGGCGCCATGAACTTCTCGCGCATCTTCATTTTACGGCCCATCGCGACGTCACTGCTGACGGCGGCGCTCTTTCTCTCCGGCCTGCTGGCCTGGCGCTCGCTCCCCGTCGCGGCGCTGCCGCAGATAGACTACCCCACCATACAGGCGCAGACCTTTTACCCAGGCGCTTCGCCCGACGTGACGACCGTCGTTGTCACAGCGCCGCTGGAGCGGCAGTTCGGCATCATGCCGGGCCTGACGCAGATGTATTCGCTCTCGGCGGCGGGGGCATCCATGATAACATTGCAGTTCGACCTCTCTGTGCCGCTGGACGTGGCGGAGCAGGAGGTGCAGGCGGCCATCAACGCTGCGGCCAACCTGCTGCCCGCGGACCTGCCTTCTCCGCCCGTCTACAACAAGGTGAACCCCGCCGACCCGCCGGTCGTCACGCTGGCCGTGCTCAGCGACTCCATGCCCCTCACCAGCCTGGAAGACCTGACTGACACGCACCTCGCGCAAAAAATTTCGCAACTGCCGGGCGTGGGACTGGTGACGCTCTCGGGCGGACAACGCCCGGCCGTACGCGTGCAGGCAAACCCGCGCCTGCTCGCCGCCGCCGGCCTGACGCTCGCCGACGTGCGCGAAACCATAGCGCGCGCCAACGTCAACGCCGCCAAGGGCAGCCTTGACGGCCCGGAACGAGCATCCACCATAGACGCCAACGATCAGCTCGCCTCGGCGCAGGAATACGCGCAGACCGTCATAGGCTACAAAAACGGCGCGCCCCTGCGCCTT
This sequence comes from Candidatus Desulfovibrio trichonymphae, assembly GCF_002355955.1. Taxonomy (NCBI): domain Bacteria; kingdom Pseudomonadati; phylum Thermodesulfobacteriota; class Desulfovibrionia; order Desulfovibrionales; family Desulfovibrionaceae; genus Desulfovibrio; species Candidatus Desulfovibrio trichonymphae. The sequence goes on from NZ_AP017368.1 coordinate 898,559, forward strand.
CAGGATGTGGCCGAGGTGGTGGAAGGCGCGGAAAACGTCCGTCTGGCGGCATGGGTGGCTGGGCGGCATCAAAATATCGCGGACGAGATGCCCTTCCGGCCCGCCATCGTGCTCTCTGTACAGCGCCAGCCCGGTGCGAACGTGCTGCGCGTGGCCGACAGCGTGAATGCCCTCCTGCCCTCGCTCACGCAAAGCCTGCCCGGCAGCGTGGAGGTGCGCGTCATCACCGACCGCACGGCCTCTATCAGAACGACAGTGCGCGGCGTACAGCGCGAGCTTTTTTTCGCCGTGGCCCTGGTTGTTTTTGTGATATGGCTTTTTTTGCGCAACGCGCGGGCCACCCTCATTCCGGCGTTGGCCGTGCCGCTCTCGCTCGTGGGTTCGCTTGGCGTCATGCACCTGGCCGGATTTTCCCTCAACAATCTGACGCTGATGGCCCTTGTCATCGCCACCGGCTTCGTGGTGGACGACGCCATTGTTGTCATAGAAAACATCTCACGCTATCTGGAGGCTGGGGAAAAGCCCCTGCAGGCCGCCCTCAACGGAGCTGGGCAGATAGGTTTCACCATCATTTCACTGACGGTTTCCCTCGTGGCGGTGCTCATTCCGCTGCTGTTCATGGGCGACGTGGCCGGGCGGCTGTTCCGCGAGTTCGCGGTCACGCTCGCAGTGACCATACTTGTTTCAGCCGTCACCAGCCTCACCCTGACGCCCATGCTCTGCACCGTCGCCCTTCGACAGAAGTGCCGTGAATCAGAACGCCCCGGAGGCTTTTTTCAGCGTCTGCTCGGCCTGTACGGGCGCGGCCTTGACCTTGTGCTGCGACGGCAGGGCATTGTGCTCGGCGCGGCCGTTGCGGTGCTGGGGCTCACGGCCATGCTGTGGGCCGTCACGCCCAAGGGCTTTTTTCCCGTGCAGGACACGGGCGTCATACAGGGCATGGCCGAATGCCCGCCCGACGCCTCTTTCGCGGCCGTGCGCGACTGCCAGAACGCCCTTGCCGAGGTAATCACAGGCGACGAGGCTGTGGAAAACGCGGCTTTTTTTATAGGCGTGGATGGCGTCAACCGCTCCATGAGCGTCTCGCGCCTGACAATAAAACTCAAGCCCCTGAGCGAACGCAATGCCCGCGCGCCGGAAATCGCCCGGCGCATTATGCGCAAGGCCGCAGCCCTGCCGGACGTGCGTCTGCATCTGCAGCCGGTGCAGGAGCTGACTATTGAAGACCGCATTTCCGCAAGCCAGTATCAGTTCACGGCAGAGGCCACCACCCGTGACGAGCTGCAAACATGGGTTCCGCGCCTTGTCGCGGCCCTGCGCGTCCGGCCGGAGCTTGAACACGTCACAAGCGACCTGCCAGAGCCCGCCCGCATGACTTGGCTGCGCGTCAACCGCGAAACGGCGGGGCGGCTCGGCGTGAGCATGGCCGACATAGACAGCGCGCTTTATGACGCCCTAGGCCAGCGCCTTGTCTCCACCATTTTCACACAGACAAACCAATACAAGGTGGTGCTGGAGGCGGCCCCGCGCTTTCGCGCGGACGCCTCGGCCATTGACGGCATCTACGTGCGCGGCGCAGGCGGCGCGCCAGTGCCGTTGACGAGCCTGGCCTCGGTGGAGGAACGCCCGGCGGCGGCAGCCGTGTCGCGGCAAGGGCAGTTTCCCGCAGCGACCATTTCCTTCAACGTTGCCCGCGCTTCCTCGCTGGGCGCGGCCACAGAGGCGGTGCTTGAAGCGCAGGCGGGGCTCGCGCTCCCTGCTTCCCTGCGCACGCGCTTTCAGGGCGCGGCCGAGGCATTCGCCTCTTCCACGACAAATCAGCTCCGGCTCATTCTCGCGGCGGTAGTCACCATGTATATTGTGCTCGGCGTGCTGTACGAAAGCTACATCCACCCCGTGACAATACTCTCCACCCTGCCTTCGGCGGGCGCTGGCGCGCTGCTGGCGCTGCTGATCGGCGGCATGGAGCTGGGGGTCGTCGGCATTATCGGCATCATATTGTTGATCGGCATTGTCAAGAAAAACGCCATCATGATGATAGACTTCGCCCTTGACGCCGAACGCCGCGAGGGCCTGTCGGCCGAGGATGCCATACGCAAGGCATGCCTCCTGCGTCTGCGGCCCATTTTAATGACCACCATGACCGCGCTGCTGGGCGCCCTGCCGCTCATGCTCGGCACGGGCATGGGCGCGGAACTGCGCCGCCCGCTCGGCGTGACAATGGTGGGCGGGCTGATTGTAAGTCAGGTTCTGACGCTTTTTACGACGCCCGTGATTTATTTGTGGTTTGACAGGCTCGGCAGGGCCCTCGGCGGAGGCAAAAGACATGAATAACGGCGCGGCGGGCCGCAGGCGCTTCGGCCCTGAATTTTTGCCGCTCAATGTCTCGGCGCTCTTCATACGCCGTCCTGTAGCCACCACCCTTTTAACCATCGCGCTCACGCTCGCCGGCGCGACGGCCTTCGGCCTTCTGCCGGTGGCGCCGCTGCCCGAGGTGGATTTTCCCGTTGTGGTGGTACGCGCCGGCCTGCCCGGCGCGAGCCCGAAAACCATGGCCGCCACTGTCACCACGCCGCTGGAGCGCGCGCTCGGCCACATCGCGGGCATTACGGAAATGACATCCACAAGCAGCCTCGGCACGAGCAGCGTGACCCTGCAATTTGATCTCGACCGCAGCATAGACGGCGCGGCCCGCGACGTGCAGGACGCCGTCAACGCCGCGCGCGCCGCTCTGCCCGCCCTGCCCTCCAACCCATCCTGGCGCAAGGTCAACCCTTCGGGAGCGCCCATCATGATACTTTCCATCACCTCGCAGGTGCTGACCCGCGCCCAAATGTACGACGCGGCATCCACCGTGCTGGCCCAAAAAATATCGCAGATTCCCGGCGTGGGCGAGGTCATTGTGGGCGGCGGCGCGCTGCCCGCCGTGCGCGTGGACGTGAATCCCGGCGCGCTTTCTGCGGCGGGCCTTGTCATGGAGGACGTGCGCGCGGCGCTTGTGCGGGCCAACGCATTTCTGCCCAAGGGCATGCTTGAGAACGAAACGGTTTGCCGGCTCGTGGGCGTGGATGACCAACTGCAAAAAGCGGAACAGTACAAACATGTCATTGTCGCAGAACGCGGGGACCGCGTTCTGCGCCTGGCGGATGTGGCCGAGGTGACGGACTCTTCGCAGGACGTGCGCAACATGGCGGTGGCAAACGGCAGGCAGGCCATACTGCTTATCGTCTTCCGCGCTCCAGGGGCCAACATCATCGACACGGTGGATCAGGTCAAGGCCATGATGCCGCGTCTGCAGGAGTGGCTTCCGGCCGGCGCGGAACTGGAAGAACGCATGGATCGTTCGGTAACCATACACGCCTCTCTGCGCGAAGTGGAAAAAAGCCTCGCGTTCTCCGTCATTCTGGTGGTGCTGGTGGTCTTTCTGTTTCTCGGCAGCGCGCGGGCGGCGATCATTCCGGCCATGGCGGCGCCGGTTTCGCTCATCGCCACCTTCGGCGTGATGTATCTGTGCGATTACAGCCTGAACAATCTCTCGCTCATGGCGCTCACCGTCTCCACCGGCTTTGTGGTAGACGACGCCATTGTAGTGCTTGAAAACATCACCCGCCGCATCGAGGCGGGCGATTCCCCCTTCCGGGCCGCCCTGCGCGGCGCGAGGGAAGTGGGTTTCACCGTGTTTTCCATTTCCCTTTCCCTTGTCGCCATGTTCACGCCCATACTCTTTATGGGCGGCATTGTCGGCCGCCTTTTCCGCGAGTTCGCCGTGATTCTGACCACGGCGGTGCTCATCTCCATATTCATCTCCTTGAGCGTCACGCCCATGATGTGCGCCCGCCTGCTCAGGCCGCGGCGCACGGACAAGGCGGACGGCCCCGGCGAGACAGGCATTGCACGCTCAGGCCGCCTTGCCCGCCTCATGCCGCGGCTCGCCGCCCTGCCGGGCCGCCTGCACGCGGGCTACGCGAAAAGCCTGGCCGTCACCCTACGGCATCCCGCGCTGGTCATGACCGGGCTTGCGCTGGTGATCGCCGGCAATGCATATATGTATTTCATTGTACCAAAAGGCTTTTTTCCGCAACAGGACACAGGCGTCATCATGGGCGGCATACGGGCGGACCAGAGTGCCTCATTCCAGTCCATACGCGACAAATTGACCCGCCTTGTCGAGACCATAAGGAAAGACCCCGCCGTGGCGCAGGTTTCCGCCCATATTTCCGGAGGACGAGGCGGGGGCGGGGTGTTTATATCCCTCAAGCCCCTAGCCGAGCGCAAGCTTCCGGCCGAGGCCGTGATAGGCCGGCTGCGGAGCAGCCTTTCCTCGGAGCCGGGCCTGCAGATTTTTCTGCAGCCCGCGCAGGACATCATGATGGGCGGTCGCGGCTCGCGCTCGCAGTACCAGTACACCCTGCAGGCGGACAACTTGACGGAACTGCGCGCCGAGGGTCGCCGCATGCAGGCGGCCCTCGCCCGACACCCCCTCTTCAGGGATGTGGACAGCGACATTGAGGAACGCGGCCTGCAGACCGTGCTCGCGGTCAACCGCGACGCGCTCGCCCGCGCGGGACTTTCCATGCGTGATGTGGACAGCGCCCTGAACAATGCCTTCGGCCAGCGGCAGATCTCCACTATTTATGAAGACAAAAATCAGTACCGCGTTGTGCTGGAATACGGACAGAACTGGCTTGAGGACGCGGACGCACTTGACAGGGTGCGCCTGTCGGGCGCAGGCGGCCTTGTGCCCCTTGCCTCCGTCGCAACCGTCGGGCCGGGATTCGCGCCGCTTTCCGTGGCACATCAGGGGCAGTTCGCCGCAGTGACCATTTCTTTCAACCTAGCGCAGGGCGCGGCTCTTTCACAGGCGCAGGAGGCCATTGCAGCCGCCCGGACGGCTCTGGACACGCCGCAGAACGTGCTGGGCAGCTTTCAGGGCACGGCCAAGCTCTACAGCGACACGGCGACGAATCAGGTCATTCTTGTGCTGGCGGCACTCGCCGCGCTCTATATTGTGCTGGGCGTGCTGTACGAAAGCCTTGTCCATCCCGTGACCATACTCTCCACCCTGCCGCCGGCCGGGGGGGGAGCGCTCGCCGCGCTGCTGCTCTTCCGCATGGAATTTACCGTCATCGCCCTGATAGGCATGTTGCTGCTGTGCGGCATAGTGAAAAAAAACGCCATCCTGATGATCGACTTCGCCCTTGAGGCCGTGCGCGTTCGGGGACTGCCTCCGGAAAAGGCCATATACGAGGCCTGCCTGCTGCGCTTCCGGCCTATTATGATGACAACCGCAGCCGCCATTCTGGGGGCCGTGCCCCTGGCGCTCGGCCGAGGCGACGGCGCGGAGCTGCGGGCGCCGCTCGGCGTGACCATTGTGGGCGGGCTTGTGGTGAGCCAGTTTTTGACGCTCTACACAACGCCGGTGGTATTTTTGTACCTTGACCGGCTGCGCCTTGCCGCGCGGCGCGCCCGGCTCGAACTGCGTTACGGCCGGGCAAAGGCCGCGCGCATTCTGCTTTTCGGAACGCGACGGCCGAAAATAATCACAGATTTTCCGGAGAACATCACATGAACATCATTGGAGCCGGCTTTGAAATCACGGCTATTGCCCCGGGCGCGAATATACTCAGACGCATTGAGACGGCCGGACGCGTGTGTCACAAGTCTGAAGACAGAATAACGGACACTTCCGCAGCCTCCTTTGTGCGCAAAATTCTCGCGTCAGGCCATCACAGCGTTATTGAGCACGCCTCCGCAACGGCGCGCATCGTGTGCGACCGCGGGGTCTCCCACGAGCTTGTACGCCACCGTCTCGCCGCCTGCAGTCAGGAGAGTACGCGCTACGCCAATTACGCGCGGGACAAGTTCGGAAGCGAAATCACGGTGATCAGGCCCTGTTTCTGGCGGGAGAGCTCACCGGAATACGATCTGTGGCGTGAGGCCATGCTCGCGGCGGAAGCGGCTTATCTGTCGCTTGTTGCGACCGGAGCCACGGCCCAGCAGACGCGCTCGGTGCTGCCCAACAGCCTGAAAACGGAAATCGTGCTCACCTGCAATATGCGCGAATGGCGGCATATTTTTACCTTGCGCTGCGCAAAAACCGCGCACCCGCAAATGCGCGAGGTAATGCTGCCCCTGCTTGCCGCCATGCACAAACGCGCGCCAGAACTCTTCACCGACCTGTTTGAGCAGTTCCAGCGGGACATTGAAGACGAAACATGGAAAGGCTGACGGGCCGGCCTCTTCCACGAAATGGTATTTGATAACCTGATCCCCTCGTGGAAAGGCGACAAAACCGCGCGGGAACAGATGCACTATGCACAGTGTCTGGCTGGAATGGCGTTCTCAAACACGCTTCTTGGGATCATGCACTCCATGGCACATAAAACCGGCAGCGGCGTTCTCGACAGGGCATATCCCTCACGGCTGCGCCAACGCGATATATCTGACGTATGTCATTCGGTACAACTCGCGCGCCGCGGGCAGCCGGCGATGAGTTCACCAAAAAATTGTCGTCCATAGCCGAACTTGCCGTCGGCGACGCGTGCACGGGCTCCAACCCGAGGCCGATAACGCCGAAGGAGATGGCGACGCTTATGTCCTGCACATACTACAGAGGCGCACAGTCTGTGGGCGGCCCTTGTCGGACTATCTGCTGCTCAGCGAGGCAAACTGCAAGCACTGCTATAAGTGCGTAAGGCTACAATGTCTTTTTTATCATTCATCCCGCAATGTTCTGGCCATCAGGCTTTGAGCCGCCTCACGGGGGCAACTCCCGCGGTAAAGGATATGATACACCGCCGCGCTTATCGGCGCGTCCACACGGAGGCGGCGGGTCAGTTCATGGACGGCGGCAGCGGTTTTAACCCCCTCCGCCACCATGCCGAGATTTTTTGTTGTGCCTTCAAGCGATTCTCCGCGTCCGAGGCGCAAGCCCACCTGTCTGTTGCGAGAAAGATCACCCGTGCAGCTTAAAATCAGATCGCCGAGACCTGAAAGTCCCATGAAAGTGCGTTCTAAGGCACCGCAGGCCACACCGATGCGGCTCATTTCAGCAAGACCTCTGGTGAGCAGCGCAGCGCGGCTGTTGAGCTCCAGCTCAAGACCGTCACAAAGGCCCGCTGCGATGGCCATGACATTTTTGAGCGCTCCGCCCATTTCCACCCCGACAACGTCTGTACTGGAATAGCAACGAAACGTCGCGCCTGAAAAAATTTCCCGAAGATGCCGGCCGGAAGCTTCGTCATGCGTGGCAAGAACAACGGCCGTGGGCAGAGAGCGCAGCACTTCTTTTGCGAAAGACGGTCCGGAAAGCGCGGCGTAACGCAAAGCGAAACCGTCAAGTTCTTCCTGCGCGATTGTGGTGCACACGGCCAGACTGCCTGTTTCAATCCCCTTTGCCGTGTTGACCACGGTGAGGCTGTGCCGGAAATATTTTTTGTAGACACGCAGCCACGCGCGCAACTGTTGACACGGCACGGACAGCACCAGCAGATCGTTGTGCAGTGCAGCCGGATCTGTAGTGGCTGTCACACCCTTGTCAAGTGACACTCCGGGAAGATAGCGCGGGTTTTCGCGATGGGTGTTGATGGCGTGCGCCACTTCCTCATTCCGCAGCCAGAGCGTGACCACATGACCGCGGGCGGCGAGCATGTGTGCAAGCGCCGTGCCCCAGCTGCCGCCGCCCGCTACACAAACAGAAACGGCGTCCATATTTTACCATTGACGGTCAGCATCATCTCACCTTGAATGCCGCCTGCCACCAGACGCCAGGCGCGGTGTTGCCCAAGCGAATTGTTGTGAAATCAAATGAAAACGATCCACGCGCCGTTGTTCTATCAGCGGGGCAAAGGCATATGGCAGGACAGAGAACAGAATATAATGCGTGTCTCATTCCACATCAAAACCTGTGTCCTGTATGGCCTTTTTGAGCTCTTCCCTGTCCACCGGCGCGGATTCCTCGTAGCTCAGCAGGCCTGCGGCAGGGTCGGCAACAGGGCTGCGCACGCCGGGTACCTTGCCCGCCGCTTCTTCTACTGCGGCCTTGCAGCGGCCGCAGTGCATGCCTGTTACGTTCAATTTTTTCACGATCAAGCCCCCTTGCCGTTGCGAAATTTGCAGATCGTTGATATGATAAAATTCTTGCACCGGACAGTCAATCATTCGATAAGCACAGTCGATTTCCTGATGCCGCGCCGTCAATGAACGGCATCGTCAACAGAGAATTTTCTAGGTGCCATGATGTAATCCGGCGCTATGGGCCCCAATCAAAAAAGATGGATAAACAGCGGCAGGATTTTGTCAATGTCAGTGCCTGTTGTTTTCAGTGCGCCGTCACGGAAAGAACTGTCGATGAATCGCCGCGTTTCATCCCGCCGATGCTCCAATATTCCGGAATATGCGTTCAAGCGTTTCGTTGAGGTTTGCATCATTTGACGCGCGGCGACGCACGTTTTCAAACAGCCCGCTCGGCAGGATAAAAAAGCCTTTCGTCTTTACCATGTCTTCGCGGGCTTGCTCAGCATCGCTGTCCGAGAGTTCGGCGTAGTCGAAAGAAGCGTCTCCGGCTTCGCGCTCGCCGGCATTGATGTATGCCGCGAGGTTTTCCGATATGTAACGATAAAACAGCATGCCGAGGACGTATGCCTTGAAATCCCAACCGTCCACACTCCCGCGCAGGTCGTTTGCGATACTCCAGATCGCGCGGTGAAGTTCCGCCCGTTCTTGATCTTTGCTGCTGTCAGGCATATTTGCTTTCTCCTTATATATGAATATAAAAAAACTATAAGAATGGCACAGTATAAAAAATGTGCATCTATGTGATATCAAATTTATACTGCTTATACCGCAACAAAAATTCTTTTAGACTTAAATTTGTGTGCGTATTTTGACGTCTACCGAAGGTAAACACAATGCTATATTATGCTTGGCGTAGATATCAGCAATGGTTAACTCCACAAAAATTCTAACAAGTCGTTCCCTAAGGGCATGATAGTTTGCAGATGGTTTTCTTGCGAACCTGCACCACCAATACAAAAGACATATTCCTCCAGAAGGAAGACAATTTTTTTGTGGAAAGATGGCTGAACCTGCTTTAATATATAGAGAGCGGCAATACTGAAGGCTCTGCCATCATCGTTGTCCTTGAAAGCTCTTTTCCCTAAAAAGCTTTTTATCTGAACTTGCTGTCGGCCAACCCCTTGTATTTTATAAAAATTATGCGTCTTTAGAAATGTCAATAATCTAAACTTAAAAAATAATTTAATATAATAATTTCAACAAATATAAACATACCAGTGCGACCCAGCAAAATAGTTTTGCTCCAACTTCTGCGTCACATTTTGCTGAGCAATTGACACAAAATGGCCGCAAAAGATCAAGAAGGCCGATTCCCCATTTTTTGGTGCCCAGGGCGGGGCTTGAACCCGCACAGCCTTACGGCCGAGGGATTTTAAGTCCCTTGTGTCTACCAGTTCCACCACCCGGGCAGCATAGTTGCAAAAAACTGTATTGCCGGTTTGCGTTGCGGTTACCCCGCGACCGGCCTGCTGACGCGCCTGATTTTCAGGTCGGCCGGAGGTTCAGGCGGCACAGGGCGTTCTTCTTCTCACCGGCCTGCCTGAATCCAGCACACGTGCAGGACGTTCAGATTTTTTTCAAGGCAGAGCAGACGACCGCAAAGTCCGCAGGCAAAAGAACCGCCGCTTCATGGACGATTTTGCGATATGGCTGTTTCACGGTCACTGCCGACGCTTGAACAGTTTTTCCAGATCCGTCGCGTCCCGGCGCAGCACACAGGGGCGCCCGTGCGGGCAGTATTCTTTTTCCAGTGAAGAAAGCCACTGCCGCACAAGTTCCGCCGCCTCGTCGTCCGTCAGGCGCTGCCCGGCCTTGACAGCCCCCTTGCACGACAGAGAGATAAACACAGACGCGAGATCGTCCTTGCGTCCGGCAAGCGCCTCGCGCAGAAATTCGCCGGCGTCGGCGCGCGAAAGCGTCGGCGGCGTTGACAAAACAACAAGAACGGCGTCTGCGCATTCCAGCTCAAAACCCAGAGACTTGAAACGGTCGCCGATCTCGTACAAACGCTCTTTTTCCGCCGGGTGCAGAGGCAAATTGAACGGGAGCGCAAGACGTCGTCCCTTGCCGGAAAAAACATGCTTCTTCGCGCGTTCGTACAGCACGCGTTCGTGCGCCGCATGCTGGTCCACAAGCAGCAAAGCGCCGACGGCGTCACGCAGCACAAGATACGTATCCGCCACCTGCCCAAGATAACAGAATGAACCCACCTGCGGCCGACCGCGCTGCGGCGCCGTTGTTTCGTCCGGCGGGTCGACCGGGGCGGCGCCCTCGCCACGGTGTTCCGCAGCCGCAAGGCCATAGGCGGCGGCTGTCTCGGCAACAGCCTTACAGAAGGGCGGCGCGTCAATAGAGGGCAGATACGCGTCCTGCATTTCGGCGCTTTCCCTGCGGGGCAGCAACGGGGGATTGTCAATGCTGCCCCAGAAACCTTGCGGGCGGGGGGGGGCGTTCACGGCAGCGCCCTGCGCCGGCAGTTCCGCGCTCAGCCCGTCGAAAACCACAACGGAAGGCAACGCACTTTGCAGCGCGTGCAGCGTTGCGGAAAAAACAGCGGAGCTGTCACGAAAACGCACTTCAAACTTGGCCGGATGCACATTCACATCCACCTCACGCGGATCAATCTCCACAAAAAGGGCTGTTTGCGGGTAATCCCGGCTGGTCAATCGCCCTTTATAGGCTTCTCGCACGGCTGCGGAAAGACCTTTGTCCGCCACAGGACGGCCGTTGACATACAGAAAAATGCGATCCCCGCGGAGCCGACTCGCATGCGACGGCGCGGCAAGACCATGCACGCGTATGCCGTGGCGCTGCACGTCAAAGGGACACAGGGCGTTCACAACCAGCGCCGGCCAGAGCAGGGCAAGGCGGTCACGCAGAGTCTGCCCCGCCGTAAAACGCAGAACTTCTCTCTCGCCCGCGCGCAGAACAAAACCCACATCTGTCCAGGCCAGAGCCAGACGGGCAAGCCACTCCTGAGCGCGCTTGAACTCTGCGGACGGGCTTTTTAAAAATTTAAGACGGGCGGGCACATTTGCAAAAAGATCGCGCACTTCCACAACAGTGCCCTGGTGCAGCGCCGCAGGGTTTGACGCCACAAGCCGTCCGTGTTCCACTTCAACAGAGCGGGCCGTGCCGAGACCGCCGTCTTCGCGCACGGCGGAAGTGATTTTGAAACGGGAGACAGAGGCAATGCTCGGCAGGGCCTCGCCCCGAAACCCATAGGAAGAGACACGTTCCAGATCGTCCATGCTTGCAATTTTGCTTGTAGCGTGGCGTGTAACGGCAAGCTCAAGTTCCGCGGCGGGAATGCCGCAACCGTCGTCCTGCACGGAGATGCGGCTTTGTCCGCCGTTTTCCAGCGTGACGACAATGTGTCCGGCGGCGGCGTCCAGACTGTTTTCAACAAGCTCTTTCAAAGCGCCGGCAGGCCTGTCCACCACTTCGCCGGCAGCGATCTGATTGCGCAACTCTGGAAGCAACAGCTTGATATGACGACTTTTTTCAGTCATTGCCACAGTATACCCGGCCTGCCGACAAAAGCCAAGCCTGATAAGCGGCAGACGCGATTGTCCGCTCGTCAGCGCAACGTTGCGGATTCCAGCAAGACGCGCGCGGTGTCTACATCACGGTCAATTTGTTGCTTGAGAGCCTGAGCCGAATCAAAATGACGCTCGTCGCGCAAGCGGGCCACAAACTCCAGACGAACGCATTGCCCGTAGAGATTTTCAGAAGCATCCGGCAAAAAACTTTCCACGATTACGTCACCGCCGCCAAACGTGGGGCGACGGCCAACATTGGTCACAGCCTTAAACCTCTGCGTGCCCACCCATAAAAAGGCCGCATATACGCCACAAGCCGGCAGCAGCACGTCAGGCCTCGTCAGATTGGCTGTGGAGAAACCGAGCCCCCCCCCCCCGCCCCGCGCCGTGCGTCACCTCTCCGGAAAAACCGTAAAAACGCCCCAGCAGGCGCGCTGCTCTCCGCACATCGCCACTGCCTATCATGTCGCGCAAACGCGTAGAGCTGACAACGGCCCCGTCCAGAATGACCGGCGGCAACTGTTCCACAAGAAAACCCAAATCCAGGCCCAGAGAGCGCAGCACAACAAAGGAGCCGCCGCGATTTTTGCCGAGAGAAAAATCATAACCTACGGCAAGGCGGCGGACAGACAGCGGCACAAGCCACCGGCGCGCGAATTCTTCAGGCGACATGTTCGCCAGTTCCCGCGTAAAAGACAGCTCCAGCACTGTTTTCACGCCAAGTTCAGCCAGCAGTTCCATGCACCGCGCACGACTGCCCAGTGGCACATGCCTGTGCGGAGCGAGTACGCTGCGCGGATGCGGCGTAAATGTTATGAGTACACAGTGCAGGCCGTCCTCACGACAAATGTCGAGCGTGCGGCGTACAAGCGTCTGATGCCCGATATGGACGCCGTCAAAATTGCCGATGGTAACGCCGGCGCCGGAAAAGGAGGGCAGAGCCTCCAGTGAGGACGCAATCAGCATGCGCAAGCAAAGACTGTCATATTGTATAAATACATACATCCACACGGATGAATGAAATAAACGCCGGGCTATAACAGCCTGTCAAAAATGCTTTTATATATCTTGCGGATGTGCAGCGCGAGTTTCAGGCGCATACTGCGCAGTTCTTTGACGTCTTGGCTGAAAAAAGAAACCAGATGCCGCGCCGCGGGGTTAAAATCAGTCTCGCCGGCAGGCGCAAGCATACCCCAGTACTCGCCGGCGCGCACAAGACCAGCGGCGCTTTGCTTGTCAGGATGCGCGGCGCTGTAATCGCGCACAAACGCGTCGAATATGCGCCCTGCGTCATGAGGGAAGGATTTGTCAAGCGCCAGACGCCAAAGCGCCATGTACAAACTTCTCCATTCCAGCAGCATCTGTCGACGGAGCAAAAACTGCAGACGCCCGATACCCATAAGCTCCAGCTCAACAGTAAAGTCCATATCTCCAAGAAGCGCTTCAAAATTTTTCAGAGCCTGCTGGCCCGCGCTCTCCGGGTCAAAAATTTCCGCGGTATTTTGCATGTCGGTTGTTCGCCTTTCTGTCTGATCAACAAGCGCGGCGGCGAGAACGCCGGCGCCTGACCGGCGCCGAACCTGACCCTTTCGCTCCAGCCGGCTGCTGGTCGGGGAAGCGGTTTTCCTGAAGGCTTTGCTGGTGAAAAGCGTCCAGAAGCATGGCCAGCAGAGGCGCATTGTCTTCCTCATCGTTCCCGCGCGCAAGCTCACGCGCCAGTGCGACATACCGGGCCGCGCGCAGTCGCTCAAGGCCTGTAAGTTTACGGAAGCACGTCTTCAGAATGGCCGTCAAACGCGTGCCGGCAACAACGGCCACATCTTCGTCCGTGGGCGGGGGCAATGCCGTAAGCGCAATACCGTAATGCCCTGCTATGCGCTTCAGTTCCATGCGCTGCATCACATCCACAAGCGAAATCACCGTCCCCGCGGCTCCGGCGCGGCCGGTACGCCCGGCACGGTGGATATAGCTTTCATGATCTTCGGGCGGCTCATAGAGAAAAACATGCGAAAGCGCCGGTATGTCTATGCCCCGCGCGGCCACATCCGTCGCCGTCAGAAACTGCAGCCGCCCTGCGCGTATTTTGTTCAGCACCGCCTCACGCCGGCTTTGCGAAAGATCTGAGGAAAGCTCATCGGCACTGTAGCCAAAGCCTTGAAGCACTCCTGTCACATAGTGCACATTGGCCTTGGTGTTGCAAAAAATAATGGCCTGGGCCGGATTTTCCGTCTCCAGCAGGCGCACCAACGCCCTGTCTTTGTCCATGGGCTTTACTTCGCAAAAAAGGTGCTGCACTTCAGCCACATGCACCTGTTTGTGCGAAAGGGAGAGCATGGAGGGCGTCTCCATAAATTCAGCCGCCAGTTTGAGAACATGCGGCGGATAGGTGGCGGAAAACAGGCAGGTGTGCACGCGCCGCCGCGGCAGATAGCGCTGCACTTCCTTCATGTCGGGGTAAAACCCAATGGAGAGCATACGATCCGCCTCGTCAAAAATCAGGGCGCGCAACTCGTCAAGGTGCATGGTGCGGCGCAGCAGATGATCCAACACGCGGCCCGGCGTACCCACAAGCAGTTGGGCACCGTCGCGTAGGGCGTCCGCCTGCTGTTGATACCCGACGCCGCCATAAACAGCCGCCGTGCGTATGCCCGTTTCCGCAAAAATCGTCGCTGCCTCACGGGCCACCTGAATGGCCAGCTCACGCGTGGGAGTAAGCACAAGCGCCTGCGGCGCCTTGAGTTTCGCAGACAGACGCGGCAGCAGCGGCAGCAGATAACATCCGGTTTTGCCGCTGCCCGTGCGCGACTGCACCATGATGTCGCGGGCTTCCAGCAGATAGGGCAGCACCAGTGACTGCACGGGCATCAGGCTTTGCCAGCCGGCCCGCGCGCAGGCCGCCCGCATGGCTGCCGGCAGATCACCCATGGCAACGGCGGGCAGGGCGCCTTCCGGCTCGCTGACAAAAATTTCACCCGACAGGCACGCGGCTTCGGCTTGCGGCTTGCGGCCTTTATAAGAGTCCAGTACCGGCATATTGTATCCCGAGTTCTCAGTTCAACAACATGTTATAATACCGCAGAACGCATTTTTCCGCAAGGTGCCTGGGCGATGAGTATTTCACCTTATAAACAGTCACACAATGTTCTCGCCCGAAGAGATTTTATCTGAATGCCGCCGCTCACAAGCTCTTTTCTCAATTCGGCAATGCGGCGGTCCATATCATCGGGAAAATTCCGGGCGGCTGACGCGTGAAAGCGTGCCATATCCGTAATCCCCACACCGTTGTTCGCAAGATCATAGACAATAATTTCCTTGCCCCTGAAACGCCCGGACGCGGCGGCGGATACAATGTCGTACACGGCCCTGTCCGCCCGTTTTACAATAGACGTCAGCATGCGGCCGGGCAGCAGCTCGTCCCGGTTTTCATCCATGCCGACAAGATAGCAGCCTTGCCCGCCGACGAGAGAAAGAGCTTCCGCATTGCCTGTGCCGGCGGCCAGCACCAGCACGTCGCAGCCCGCGTCAAGCAGGCGTTGTGTCTCTTCCCGCGCTCGTCCACGGCTGCTGAAAGAACCGGAACACGCGTTGATCACCCGCATTTCAGGGTCAATCAGCCGCGCGCCATCCGTAAAGCCGTTTATAAGAGAGCGCATGGCCGGAACATCCTCCCCGGCAAGCCAGCCCAAAACTTTTTTACTGTTGACGCCGGGCAGACCTGTCTGCACGGTCAGCATGGCTGCCGCCGCCCCGGCAAGACAGGCCGCCTGCTCGTCGGCAAACGTCACGGACATGATGTTCGGCGCGCGCACGCCGGCGTCCACGCAGCCAAAAAACGTTTTGCGATAATTGGCGGCATTGTTGCGCAAAATTTCGTGAAAGCGATCAGATGCGACGATCACCAGATCAAACTCGCGCGCGGCCATGTGAAACAACGTCTCCTGCTCCTCCGCAACCGATTCCGACATTACTTCGACAGTTACGGAAAAATTACGCCCGGCCTGAACAAGACCAGCGCGCAGCAGTCCTGCCCAGTCGCCCCCGTCGTGTTCCAAGAGCAGAGCAGCACGCAGGGGCTTTGCCGCGCTTTCCGGCACCGCCGCCTGCAGCGGCGCCGCAAAAAACATGTGCAGCAACGCCAGAACAGCGTAAACGCCATACGGCCGACAGGGCATGCAACGCATTATTTCCTCCCGGAGCGACTCAGGACTTCCGCCTGACACCTGCCGCCTGATAGCGCTTGTGGGCGGAAAGCTCGGCCTTGCGCAGACGAACGGATTTCGGCGTCACCTCAACCAGCTCGTCTTCGCGCACAAAATGCAGCGCGTGTTCCAGCGTCATTTTTTTCACCGGCGTCAAAATCACGTTTTCATCCTTGCCGGCCACGCGCAGATTGGTCAATTTTTTTTCCTTTGTGGGGTTCACGTCAATATCATTGTCACGATTGTGCTCGCCCACAATCATGCCTTCGTAAACAGGGTCGCCCGGCGCCGCAAAAAGAACACCGCGCGGTTCCAGATTAAACAGCGCGTAGGCCACAGCCGCGCCCGCCCTGTCCGCGACAATGGAACCGGAAAAACGGACGGGAAAATCACCGCGCCATGCCTCATAGCCTTCAAGGCAAGAATTCATTATCCCAGTGCCTCTGGTGTCCGTCAGAAATTCATCGCGATAACTGATGAGCCCGCGCGACGGAACGGAAAACTCCAGACGCACCCTGCCCGTGCCGCTGATGGCGCAGTTGAGCATACGCCCCTTTCTCTGCGCCAGCTTTTCCGTCACAACGCCCATAAACATCTCGCCGCAATCAACATACAGGTGCTCAATGGGCTCAAGCACGGCGCCGTTTTCATCTTTTTTCAAAATCACCTGCGGGCGGCCCACCGAAAGTTCAAAGCCTTCACGCCGCATGGTTTCGATCAGGATGGCCATCTGAAACTCGCCCCGCCCCTTCACGAGAAAGGCATCGCGATCGTCTGTCTGCTCGACGGCGATGGCCACATTGCGAAGGCTTTCTTTATTGAGCCTCTCCCCAATGGCCCGGCTCTGGACAATCCTGCCCTCGCGACCGGCGAGCGGCGATGTATTGATGCCGAAGCGCATGGCCACCGTGGGCTCGTCCACACGAATACGCGGCAAAGCCTGCGGGTTGTCGCGGGTGCAGATAGTGTCGCCGATGACCACATCCTCAATGCCCGCCAGAACAACAATATCACCGGGGTCGGCCGCGTCCGCATCCTTAAGCTGCGGGCCGTCATAAACCTGCAGTCTGGTGACGCGCAGGGGCAAAAGCGCGCCGTCTTCCCGCATGCAGGCAAGAGACTCTTTGGCCGCCACGCTGCCGTGCATTATCCGGCCGACGGCAAGCCGCCCCAGATAATCGGAGTAATCAAGATCCGCCACAAGCATCTGAAAAGGCTCGGCCGGATCGTGCGACGGACCGGGAATTTTTCCCACAATAGCCTCAAAAAGCGGCGTCAGGTCTTTTTGCGGGGCATCCAAAGCGTTCATGGCTATGCCCGAACGGCCGACGGCGTACAGCACGGGAAATTCCAGCTGCCGGTCATCGGCGTCCAGATCAATAAAAAGATCATAAATTTCGTTCAGCACTTCCGCAGGACGCGCGTCTTTGCGGTCAATCTTGTTGATCACAACAAGCACGGGCAAACCGGCCTCCAGGGTTTTGCGCAGCACAAAACGCGTTTGCGGCAGCGGGCCTTCCGAAGCGTCCACCAGCAGAATGGCCCCGCTCGCCATGGAGAGCGCGCGCTCCACCTCTCCGCCGAAATCCGCGTGACCGGGCGTGTCGATAATGTTTATCTTCACTCCATTCCAAGTTACGGCGCAATTTTTGGCGGCAATGGTGATGCCGCGCTCGCGTTCCAGATCCATATTGTCCATGACGCGCTCATCCACGCGCTGGTCGGCGCGAAATACGCCGCTTTGTCTGAACATCGCGTCTACCAGGGTTGTCTTGCCGTGATCAACATGGGCGATAATCGCCACATTGCGAAGTGCGTTATTCTGCTGCATGTATGTCTTGCCTTTATGTCGGCCGGTGCCGGATTACAGCGAACTGGACTTTTTGCGGATTTTGCGTATATTGTCTGTAGCCGGTTAAAAGAACTTTTTGTCAAAATACAACCGCACCGGCCACTATAACGCATATGCAACCGCACGACAAGGCCGGCAGAGAAGCGTGCGACGAACGAGACTAAAAACAGGGAAAACATCTGGACAACACTCACAACACCCGCCCCTTGAATGATCACAAAATTCTGGTGGCCAACCGGGGTGAAATCGCCATGCGCATCATGCGCGCCTGCCACAAGCTCGGCGTGGCTTTTACAGCCATTCACACGGCTGAAGACGCCGCTTCCGGCCATGTGCTTATGGCCCGTCGGGAAGGCGGCGAAAAAAGCCTCTTCCGCGTCTCTTCTTATCACGACGCCAATGAACTGATGTCTGTGGCCGACGAGGCGGGCTGCACGGCCGTGCACCCGGGCTACGGTTTTTTTGCGGAGGATTTCCGCTTTGCACGCCGTGTGGCAAAACGCGATAGAACAATGATCTTTATCGGACCTTCCTGGAAAATCATCCGCGAACTGGGTGATAAAATCAATACCAAACGTCTGGCCCGCAGCCTGAATGTGCCTACCGTGCCAGGTTCGGACAGGCCTATTTATAATGAAATGGAAGCCGAACGCATTGCCAAGACGATCTTCGAATTTCAAGAACAGCAGGGCCTCAAACGCCCGCTCGTGCTCGTCAAGGCGTCGGCCGGCGGCGGCGGCATGGGCATTGAGGAAGTGTATGACCCCGATCAGTTCCGCTCGGTGTACCGACGTATCCGCAACTATGCCCTGCGCCAGTTCAAGGATGAAGGCGTTCTTATCGAACAAAGGGTCATGGATTTCAATCACCTGGAAGTCCAGATTGTTTCAGACCGCACAGGCCGGAACCCCGTGCATTTCGGCACGCGCAACTGCTCCATACAGTCCTCGGGGCTGCAGAAACGTATTGAGGTCGCACCGGGCTTTGCGTCCGAAACTCTGGAATATACGTTTAACGCAAAAAAACTGCTCACGGATATCGTGGACTATTCGCTGGCCATGGCCCGAAAGGTCGGCTACGACAATGTGGGCACGTGGGAATGGATCGTCACGCGCAAAGGCGAACCCTTCCTTATGGAAGTCAACACCCGCATCCAGGTGGAAAACGGCGTCTCCGCCCGCATTGCCCGGATAAAAGGAAATGACGGCGTTGACCTGATAGCCGAACAGATACGTCTTGGCCTGGGACAACCCCTAGGATACAGTCAGAACGACATAGGCTTTGAAGGGGTCTGCATTGAATACCGGCTGATCGCGGAAGACCCGGACAACAATTTCACGCCCTGGGTTGGCCGGATCGAACGCTTCCACTGGGAAGACGCCCCCTGGCTGACCATGCTGACACATGTGCCGAACACAACACCATATGAAATTCCTATAGAATTTGATCCAAATCTGGCTTTGGCCATCGTCTGGGGCAAGGATATCTCAGAGGCAAAAACACGGGGAACGGCCTTTCTTGACTCATTGCGACTGACAGGCCGGAACAGCGCCGGCGAGAGCCTGAAATCCAATGCGGCTTTTCTGAAGGCCAACACTGAACGCATTCTGCATTTTTGAACGCCACGCCCGGACAGCGAAGCATGCGCTGTTGTTTGACAAAAAACATCAAAATAACCGACGCGCCTACGACATGGACAACAATATCGAAAAACGGCTGCAGAGCCTGCGCGACAGACTGGCCTATCTCGGCGACATTTTTGCCGGCAGGCACAGGAACAATACGGCCATGCTGGAAGAAAAGCTTGCGGCTTTCGACGCGAACGCCCACACGGGCGCCTGTGAAGACCCGTATGCGGAACTCGCGACCATTGAAGACATATTCGCCTATGTGGAACGACGCCTCGAAAGCGCCATAACGCCCATGGATCGCGTGCGCATTGTGCGCCACCCGCAACGCGTCTGTCTGCGTGATATTCTGGAAAACGTCTACGACAATTTTACGGAAGTGGGCGGTCAGGACGAGCACAGCCTCGATCCAAGCATGCTCATTGCCCGCGCGGTGATTACCCGCCGCCGCGGCAAAAAAATCTACATGCAGTCCGTCATGGTTATCGGCCAGGAAAAAGGACACGGCGCGGAATTTCGCAACGGCGGGTCAGTCAAGCCCTGGGGTAACGCCAAGGCCCTGCAATTTATGAAAGTTGCTGAAACAGAAGGCATCCCCGTCCATACATATATTTTCACGCCGGGATCCTATCCTGTTGAAGACTACCCCGGCGCGGCCCAGCAAATCGCCCGCAATCTTTATCAGATGGCGGGCCTGCGCGTACCTGTGGTGGCCGTCATTTCCGAGGGCGGATCGGGCGGCGCCGAGGCCATAGGCCTGGCGGACAGACGTTTGATGCTGTCCCACGGCTATTATTCCGTCATTTCCCCTGAAGGCGCGGCGGCTATTGAAGGCCGGCTCAAAAACGGAGAGCGCGCCACGCCCGAACTGATTGCACACTGCGCGGCCAATCTCAAAATCATGGCGCGGGACAATCTGAAATTCGGCTACATTGACCGCATAGTGCAGGAACCCCCCCTCGGCGCGCGCCCTTGGCATTTCAACTTTTTCCGCTCCCTGCGGCAGGAGATTATCAGAGCCACGGACGAAGTCATCATTTCCACAAGAAAAACTCCTGTTTTTCGCGGTCTGGCTCTCGCGCGCCACCGCAACTCTGAAGCCGACCTCGACGACCTGCACATCCGCTGGGGACTCACCAAAGCGGCAAAAGCACGGATGCTGCACCGCCGCCAGGAAAAATTTTTGAGACTTTCGCGTCAGGCGGCCAGTGACAGACGCCCCTTTATAAAAAAATCCGCCGTCGCCTTCCTAGACTGGATTTCCACCCCCTGGCTCAGTTTCAAATATGATTTTTACCACAAACACCAGCGTCAGATCAGCACGTTCATGGAAGAAATCAACAATGAATTTGAAATGTTCAAAAAACTTCTGCTGGCCCCCCTGCGGAAGCTCACCCGCAACCTGCCGGGCAGTATGGACAACAAGGCAAAAGAACTGACAGCCCTGTCGCTCTGGCAGGGCGATTCCCGCGGCCACCGATGGAATTATATTTCCCCCCGATACAAAATTGACCGCACGCTGACATGTCCCAACAGTAAATCTTACGGCTGTCTGGATCTCTGGGGGCCGGATCTCTTTGCCGAATTTGCCGGCGTGTGCACCCATTGCGGCTATCACTTCCCCATGGAACCTGAATGGTATGTTAAAAATGTTTTTGACCCCAGGTCGGTCTTTGAATTCAACAGCGAAATTGAAGCGGGCAATCCTTTGGATTTTCCGGGTTTTTCAGAACAAATCGCGCAAGCCAAGGCAAAAACCGGCGCCAAAAGCGGCTGCGTAACCTTTGAAGCTCGCATCGACAATATAAAGATGGTCGTTGCCATGCTCATGGGGACATTTCGAGGAGGCTCCGTGGGAGCCGCGGAAGGTTATAAATTTGTTGAAGCCGCAACCAGAGCCGCGAAAAAACGTTACCCTTTTCTCGCGTATGTACACGGCACAGCCGGCATACGCATACAGGAAGGTACCCACGGCGTGATACAGATGCCCCGCTGCACTGTGGCTGTGCGCCGCTATATCGAAACAGGCGGCCTGTACATGGTGCTTTACGACACCAATTCCTTTGCCGGGCCGGTCGCCAGTTTTCTCGGCTGTTCACCCTATCAGTTCGCGGTGCGCTCCTCCAATATCGGCTTTGCCGGCCCCGGCGTCATCAAAGAAACCACAGGCATGGACATTCCGCCCAAATACCACCGCTCCTACCACGCTCTCTCACGAGGACACATACAGGCAATCTGGGACAGAAGACAAATCAGGGCAAATCTTAAACAGGCGCTGCTGACCATCGGCGGACGAAACCTGTATTACAGGTGACAGGCATGCTCGACATCTCCAAACTGCTGGACGCAATCAAGGCCTCACCGTATCGTGAAATTGTCATTGCCGCTCCCCACACCGGCAGAATCACCTTTGCCGACATAAAACAGGGCGATGTCGTTCTCGGCCGGCAGGGGCAATGGAAGGAGAAGCCCGGCGTCCTGCTGGCCACGCTGGAACGCGAACACAACCCAAAACCGGTTCGCGCTCCGGAAAAAGGCGAAATAAGCCTTGTGCACAAAAATCTGGAAGGTCAGTACGTAGAAGCCGGCA
The DNA here is from genome assembly GCF_002355955.1 of Candidatus Desulfovibrio trichonymphae. NCBI lineage: Bacteria > Pseudomonadati > Thermodesulfobacteriota > Desulfovibrionia > Desulfovibrionales > Desulfovibrionaceae > Desulfovibrio > Candidatus Desulfovibrio trichonymphae. The sequence goes on from NZ_AP017368.1 coordinate 920,446, forward strand.
CCCCGCTTGTCGTCCTGCGCCATATGCTCACCCGTGATGAAGTGCAGAGGATCATTCTGCAAAAGGCCCTGTATCTCTTCCGTGCTCCTGAACGGGCCAAATACTACCTGACGCCTGAGGCGGACAAAAAAATTCGCGCCGCCGACACGTATTCAGTTACTGTTCGCGACGGTATGGAGCTCTTCATCATGTCGCGCATGAAGCGTGAGGCCCCCCTGAACTATACCGGGCCGGACGGCGTCATCTATGAGGTCTATTTCAAATACAACGAAAATATGGATGCGGGATCGCCGCTGATCGGCGTTTGCCCGAAAGGTCAACTGCAGCTTGTTCAGGAGATGATCATGCGCGTGCAGACAGAATGGACGGAACCGTCCTGATGGGAAAAGCATTGCAGATCCGCGTCAGCGCCGTCACCTGGAACGAAGACCTCATGGAAGAGATATGGCCGAAGCTGTCGGAGCTTGCTTTCAGCGTGCCCATAAAACACGAAGGACACGGCGTGCTTGAAATGGTGCGGGCTCTGGATGAAGGTCTTATGTTCATGCAATGGTCCTGCGCCCGCAAAAAGGCCATGGGCGAAGGCATCCGCCGGGCCGCCGGATTGAAAAAAGCCCTTGAGGAAGCCCTTGCAAACTGGCAGCCTCGTGAGGCCAACGCGCTGAGCGATCAGCTGGAAGACACGCTTGATCAGTTGGAAACGTCCATTGTGGCCTGAAAATTTCTTCACCTTTACTACAGGAGTTCTGTCATGTTGAATAAAGTCATGATCATCGGCCGCCTTGGCCGCGACCCGGAACTGCGCTACACACAGAGCGGATCGCCGGTCGCAACCCTGAATGTCGCCACGGACGAATCTTACACGGATCGCGAAGGCAACAAGGTGGAACGCACGGAATGGCACCGTGTCGCCGTTTTTCAGCGTCAGGCTGAAAACTGCGCCAATTTTCTCTCAAAGGGCAGTCTCGTCTATGTGGAAGGCTCGCTGCAAACGCACAAATGGCAGGATCAAAGCGGGCAGGACAAATACACCACGGAAATCAGGGCACAACGCGTCCAGTTTTTGGACCGCAAGAGCGATTCCCCGCGCGGAGGCGCCCACGGCGGCTTTGAAGACGACCATGCCGGTCAGGACGCGCCTGCCCGGCCTCAGGGCGCACGTCCGGGAGGCAATCAGCAGCCCAAAGCCGCGCAGGAAGACCTGGGACCGGCCTTCCCTTCAGAAACCGCCAATATGGACGAAGTGCCTTTTTAGACATTAGACCTTCTGATGAAATTCAGTCTGAAAATTTCCAAAGGGCGGTTGACTTTTTGTTCGATTATTCACAAGATACCCCCGCCGAAACAGTCTTTCCCGCTGCCTGCCTGCCTGCTCCCTGCGGATCGGCACGGTGAGGCAACGTCAAACCATATATATAACCCGGAGGATTCAACCATGTCCAAACTGGTGCCCGCTCATGGAGGAAAAGGTCTGGTATGCTGCCTTCTGGAAGGCAAGGCGCTGGAAGACGAAAAGAAAAAAGCCGCCGGACTGAAGCGGATCGAGATTTCTTCACGAGCCAAAGGCGATTTGATTATGATGGGCATCGGCGGTTTTTCGCCGCTGAACGGCTTTATGAACAAAGCGGCCTGGAAAAGCGTGTGTGAAAAAATGGTGCTCACCGACGGCACGTTCTGGCCGCTGCCTGTCACCCTTGATGTTTCCGCCGCTGACGCGAGAAATCTCAAAAACGATCAGGATGTCGCCCTCGTGCACAACGGCGAAATCATGGCAACCCTGAAAGTAGAAGAACTTTATGAAATGACTGAAAAAGACAAGAAATGGGAATGTGAACTTATCTTCAAGGGCGCGGGGCCTGACTCTGAAAAATTCTGGGAAGTCGCCCTCAATGACCATCCCGGCGTCAAAATGGTGATGGCCCAGAAGGGATACAACGTCGCCGGCTCTGTCAAGGTGCTTTCCCAGGGCGAATTCCCGACAAAATTTCCCGGCGTCTACATGACGCCGGCCCAGTTGCGCGTCAAAATGGATGAACGCGGCTGGCAAAAAGTGGCAGCCCTCCAACTTCGCAACCCCATGCACCGTTCACACGAATATCTGGCCAAGATCGGCATTGAAGTCTGCGACGGCGTGGTGATTCACTCTCTGGTCGGTTCGCTCAAGCCCGGCGACATCCCGGCTGAAGTGCGCGTGCAGTGTATTGACAAGCTGGTCGAAAAATACTTTGTGAAAGATTTCGTCATACAGGCCGGCTACCCTCTGGACATGCGCTACGCGGGCCCGCGCGAAGCTCTGCTCCACGCCACCTTCCGCCAGAATTACGGCATCAACAACCTGCTTGTCGGCCGTGACCACGCAGGCGTGGGCGACTTTTACGGCATGTTTGAAGCCCAAGAAATCTTCCGCAGGATTCCCCGCCCCTCAGATCCCGCCAAACGCCTGCTCTGCGAGCCGCTGAACATTGACTGGACGTTTTACTGCAAAAAGTGTGACGGCATGGCCAGCATGCGCACCTGCCCACATTCCAAGGAAGACCGCGTTATCCTCTCTGGCACGAAACTGCGCAAAATGCTCTCTGAAGGCGCTGAAGTTCCGGATCACTTCGGGCGCAATGAAGTTCTTGTCATCCTGCGCGAATACTATTCCAGCCTGACGGAAAAAGTGGAAATCAAAATGCAGCGCGCCGCCGCCGGTTTCACTATGTAAATAAACCGCAACAGCATTACGAAAAAGGCGTTCTGAAAAGGGCGCCTTTTTCGCACGCAAAAACACGCTTTACTAACAACAAAAAACAATCTATATTTTATCGTCGTTCTTGCGGTCTGCCAACTCCAGAGGTATTTCATGAATCGCCCCCGTGAAGTGCTTACCGGCTCTTTGTCCATTACGCTTCTTGCCGCGGCTTTCTGCATCTGGAGCGTCTTCGGCAACGACATCAATTTTTGTGTTACTGCAGGATGCTCCCTGTATCAGGACTTCACGCTCAACGGCATTTCGCTGTGGCTGGTCGGCACAGGCGTTTTCGCCGTGCTGGCCCTGCTGTCTCTCGTGGGCGCGGCATCCTTGGGCCGCGCAGTCGCGGGCATTGCCCTGACAGGCGATATCTGCCTGCTGCTGCTCATGACACTTACCGCCCCATGCGTAAGCTGCCTCATCGCGGCCCTGTTTTTTGCCGCAAGCTACATGAGCTTCAGCCATGCCGAAACAGGGGCGATCCGCATCAGCAACGCAAGACGGCGCCGTTCACTTCTGCTCTGGGTTTGGGCATTGCTTTTCACAATCAATATCGGCGCCCTCGTCCGCTCCCAGAGCGAAATCTGGCCAATTATCCCGGCGGATGACGAAGTAACGACACGCCTTTTTTTCTCCCCTTCCTGCTCCGGTTGTCAGGAAGCGGTCACCATGCTCTCCGGCCATGTGGATGTGGCTTTCTACCCGATTGGGGAGAATGACGCAGACATTTACAAAATCGCACAGATGCGCGAACTGCTGGACACAGGCATGAACCTTGCCGAAGCGCTTGCCCGGTCGCGGGAGGTGCAGGCGCCGCACGGCTTTTCGTCTTTCAGTCCCGACATGCTCTTGCTGCGTTTCAGAATGCTACGCAACAAGGCCCATATTTTTTCAGCAGACGCCCAATCAGTGCCTTTTTTTGAATATCAGGGCTTGCCGGCCGCGCTGCTCATGCAAAAAAAACAGACAGGAACGCTGCCGCCGCAAGGCCGTGGGCAAGATAATCTTTCACGCGACGGCTCTGATGCAACACTCCCCCTTGATTCCCCCTCAGAAGAACGTTGCGGCGCAACCACGCCCTGTCCTTAGATATGAACCTGCAGGGAAACGGGCAGCCGGGTAATAAAATTTTCATTTGTGCTTGACAGTTTTCGTATTTTGTTTGTATAGAGAGAAAAACCTCATGGTTTTTTGCATTGTAACGTAAAGGCATAGTGCATGTGGTCAGGGCAAGGACAAATTTTCCCGCGCGGAGCGGAGAGAGATTCGGGCGAAGCTGACGGTTTCGGCCCGATTCTTGCTACACACACACACACACACACTAACTCCGCAGTGCCGCGCTGTCCGCCGCAAGGTTCAGCGCGGCTTTCGGCGTTTCCTTCGGACATGGTGAATTCAGCATTATCGTTTACATATAAAAACAGGGGAAGGAATTTATGAAAAGAAACTACGTAAAGCAGTTTATGGTTACTCTGATAACCATAACCATGTTTACAGCGTATCCGTTTTTTACCCGGGCGGAAGATCTTAATGGTGGTGGAAAGTTGCCTTCAGACTTGTCCACCGGCTTGATTGATCTAGCAAGAGGGGAAACGGGCGGTTTGAAAAAACTTATTTCTGATGCTGTAGAGCTTGCTATAACCAGTTTTGGTGGTACAGCTTTTCCGTCAGATGCGATGATTGAACCAACAACAAATCTTGGTGGATACCATTTCAAGGATTATGCTGGTAACAATGCTGTACTATATGGCAATATCGGCAATCTTAGTGAAATTGTGTTCAACAATAATACAGTAACCTTTGAGGTGGGCGACAATCTACGAGGCGGCGGCGTATTAAGAGCTGGTGAGAATCAACAGATAGGCGCCATCGACAATGCTATTTTCAGTAATAACACAGTAACAAAAAATGGAGACGGCGATTTCCAGGGTGGCGGCATTATCGGAGCCTATCGGGGAACTATAGGCGATATCAGCAACAGTATATTTAACGATAACATCGTAACAGCCACCGAAATAATGCGTGGTGGTGGGATAGTTGGTGTTTATGGTGTTCAGGAAGCTTCAGCCATTGGTGCCCTTAAGAACAATATATTCAGCGGCAACACGGTAACAATCGCCGACACTATGGCAGGTGGTGGGATAGTTGGTGTTCATAGTAGTCAGGAAGCTTCAGCCTCTATTGGTGCCGTTAAGAACAATATATTCAGCGACAATACGGTAACAATCGACGCAGTAATTCGTGGTGGTGGGATAGTTGGAGTTTACACTGATAACCTGCAAAGTGCCGATGGGACATATATAGGAGATATTACAGATAACATATTCAGCGGTAATACGATCATTGCTTCTGGAGTTGTTGGTGGTGGTATTGTTGGTGCTGATACATACAGCACAATAGGCGATATTGTCAATAATGTTTTCGATAACAATACTGTAATTACCACGGGCTCACTTTGGACAGGTGGTATTGTTGGTGCTTTAAATCAGAGTACTATTGGCGATATTATTGATTGTACGTTCACCAACAATGTTATTTCTGCTATAGATATTAATGGCGGTATTGTTGGTACTTTAACAAGTACAATAGGCGATATCAGTGGCAGTATATTTGCTGATAATACAATTACAGCAAGAGGTAATATACGTGCCGGAATACTGTATCTTGAAGATAGTTTGACAGTCACTGATAGTCAGTTTACAGATAATATATTTACTTCTTTGCAGACGTATGATTCGGGTCGTGTATACGGTGGTGCCATTACACTGGATACCGGCACCGACATCGCCGCTTCTTCTGGGACTTTGTCCTTAACTATAGTTGCAACTGCCGGCAACACAACGATTTTCCGGAACAACGAGATTAATGATATTGATGGAAAACGGACCAATTCCATCTCTATCCGATCGACGACACCGATAATCGAACCCCATAGCAATGCTGACGCGACTCTTGTCATTTCCCCATTCTCGGGTGGTGATGTATATTTGTATGACCCCATCTATGTGGAACAGGACAACGGTAAAACATTCGGAATGGAAGTTACTCAGGATGGATACTTTTACTGGGGCGGCGATAACAAGTTTATTGTAGACGCGCCCGATGCTGAAAAAAATATTGTCAATTTGCGTCAGTATACTAATACATCGTTAATGAGCGGTTTCAATTTGGATGCGCCCAATCACGATTTTAATATGAGTCGTTATGCAAATCTGCATATATATCCTGGAAGCAGCATGACTGTGCATGCGGCCGATTTAAGAGGAATGTTAGCATTTTATCTGCGAGGTATTCCAGTCAATAATCAAGATAATCCAGTGTTAACTGTTACAGCGGACAGCATCAGTATTGATGGAATGTGGCCACAACTAGATTTCTCTGGCGATGTTGAACCATTGCAGTTTGGCGACAAATACTATCTGCTTCGCGGAAGTACAGAATTGGCAGGTAATATTAAAGACAGCGGAATTCAAACAATACAACACGGTTCTCTTCTTGAATTCACTTTTCAGTTGAGGAAAGACGGCGACAACGACTTCGTTGCTGAACTTATTGAATCTGACGGCCCAGGCGGCGGTGGTACTCCTGTTGTACCCGGTGCCAAATCGATAACCGAAGGAGCCTCTGTTGGGGCAGCTCTTGCCAATCAGGGTGCGGACCTTGCGGCAGGCGCAGGTATGGGAAGCGCAATCAATTCTGCGAAAGAAGATGCCTGGGGTGCTTTCGCTGTTGTTGATGCAAGCAGCATGCGTTATAACACCGGTTCATATATTGACACAAGCAGTGTAAATTTGATGGCCGGTATTTCACGTAATATAAATACGGAAATCGGTAAACTGACTGCCGGTGCCTTTTTTGAATATGGTGGAGCTTCATACGATATTCATGGAAGCGGCAACACTTCCTATATTGGTGGCGGTTTGCTGGGTCACTTAAAGTTCAATGATGTCGGCCCGGGTCACTTCTATACAGAAGCCGCGGCCCGCATCGGTGGACTCAATAATGATTATGAATCCACCAGACTGAAGGATGTTTCCGGACGCAAGGCCTCGTTTGATACGGAATCGACGTATTACGGTATTCACGCCGGTGTGGGCTATGTGTGGAACATCACCGAGGAAGCCTCTCTTGATGTGTACGGCAAATACTTCTGGTTGCACCAGGACGGCAATGACGCAACAATTTCCACAGGCGAACCGGTAAGTTTTGATCCGATTGATTCTCATCGTCTGCGTGGCGGAGCTCGATTTGCCTATGCAATCAACGAGTATATCAGCCCTTATATCGGTGCGGCCTTCGAATATGAATTTGACGGCAAGGCAAGAGCGTCTGTATGGGGCTATGATCTCAAGGCTGCGAAGTTCGAAGGAGAGACGGGCATTGGTGAAGCGGGTTTGGTTTTTAAACCTTCCAGCAAATCTCCGTGGCTCGTTGATCTCGGCGTGCAGGGCTATGTCGGCAAACGCGAAGGCGTGAGCGGTTCCCTCCGCGTGGGACTGGAATTCTAGGCGTTAACCGCCAACGTCACCAGATGCGGCGCGGTGTCGGCCCTTACGGGACGGCCCGCGCCGCACTTTTGCAATACGGAAACTTCAGCATCGTCCTGGCAGACCTGGCAAGCCTCTCAGCGCAGCAGTTTCCAAGCGCCCTGCACCACATCGCCGAGCACGTCAAAAATGCCTTTGGGAACAGCCCCAAGCGTGTTCAAAATAACCTTGCCCACGCTCACGGTTGTTTTGCTGTCGCGCAGGCCGCCGTGCAGGCGGATGGGAATCTCGGGCACACCGGGCATATTGACAATAAAATTGCAGTCAACGGCATCGCTGTTCAGATCAACAACACCCCCGCCGTTCATGGCAAGTCCCTTGCCCTGAAGCGCAAAATCATTACTGCGTGCCACGCCGGCTTTGATGTCGCCCGAGGCGCCGGCTGTTGCAAACTCTATAGCCTTGCCCTTCCCCTCGCCGTCGCCTCCGCGCTTTTGATACGAGCCGTCACGCACGAGAAAACGCCATGCGCCGTTCAGCGCAGAGGGCATCTGCCCCGGCCCGCCCAGCACGCCGGAGATCGCCGCGCTTAAGCCGACCTTGCCGCCCAGCACAACGCCGCCGCCCACATCTTTACTCGCGGCTGTCATTTCCGCGCCGTCCACGCTGAAATCAGCCGCAAAGCACAGCCCCCGGTCAAAATCCATTACGCTTTTGCCGTGCAATGTGCTTCCATAACAGCCCGCTTTTACAGGCGAACAGACAAGATGGCCATTTTCCAGCAGAACGGGCAGCATGACGTCACGCAAGTTCAAACCCCACAGGGCCAGCCTGTCGACACGCAACGCGCCCTTCACATGCATCCCGCGTAAAAAACGCAAATCCCACGCCTTGCCGGCAGACGATTTTTTGTTTGTCTTTTCTTTCCTGTCTGAGAAAAAACGGTCTGCATTCACTGCGTCGGCCGCAAGATCGAATTCCAGATTCGGCTGTTCGCGCCAGACGGCGGAAAAAGAACCCGTCACCTTTGTCTGGTCAACAACCGCGCGCAGGTTGCCGAGCGTAACGGCCCGCATGCCGCCCCTGATGTCGGTGTCGAGCGTCAGTTCGCACGCCGATGACAAAAAATGCGCGCCCGTCACCCCAAAAAGACGCGCAAGTTGCCCCATATCCTTGCTGCGCACGACGACAGCGCCCTTAAAAGCCGCGCCGTCACTGCCACCGCCAAGCTGAATATTCCCGCTGACCTCAATGCCGGGGATGGACAGGCGCGCATTGCCGACCTCCACCTGCTTGCACTCACGCAAAGAAAAATTGCCCTTTAATTCCGCAGACACGCCCTGCAAGGTAGCCCAGTCGGCAGATACAAACTGCAAAGAGAACACGCCCGGACAATTGTTGAAGAACACAGTGCCTTCGTCGGCGCTGCCGCCGAAGGACAGCGTGCCGGCAAGTTCCGAGCGCAGCTTGCAGCCGGCGGCCTCCAGAACGGAACTCCATTGCCCGTTCAAAGCCAGCCTGCCTTTTTCCCAAACGCCGGAATGTGCGTCGACGCTCACGACAAGGCTGCGGATATCCAGTGTCCCGGCCCGGGCTTCTCTGGCAGATCCTGCGTCCGGTAAAAGCAAGGCCCCCTGCGTAAGGACCACATCAACCCTAGCGCGGAGTCTTTCAAGAAATTCCGCAATGGAGCGACCCTGGCTTGTGAGCTGAACATCGCCCCGCAAGCGGCCTTTGTTTAGCGGCAGCACGGTCAGAATTTCGGACGCGGCAGCGCCGTCCACATCGCGAAAACGCAGATTGACGGCATAAGGGCCGGCATGACCGCCGCCAAACACCGCCTCTCCATGCAGGCTCCCGCCGCAGAAACGTGCGTCAGCCGTCAGCAGCGTGTCTTCCAGACCATTCTCATCCTGTTTGCCCTGCGTTATCGCCACGCCGGCGTTCTCAAAGGCCACGGAAGCATAGTCCAGCGTCCGCGCGCCAAGACGGATATTATAATTGACACCGATTTCACCGGGTTTGAGCGGTTCTCCGGGCATGGGAGTCAAAGGAGCATGAGGGAAGTCCGGCGGCCTGGGCAAGCGCCCCACGGCTTCGGGAATCCCCGCTTCAAGTCTGAGCCTGTCAGCTGTCAAATCCAGAGCCACTTCCGGATTTGCCCAGGTCCGCACGCCGCCGGAACCTGTAAAACGCCCGCCCGCCACGCTCGCCTCAATATGCGGCACGGAAAGCCCCCGCCCGTCCAGGGAAAAATCCAGAACAGCGTCCGTCACGTTGTCAAGCGCCCATTGCAGACCGGGGGAAAGGTTGCGGGCAAACCCGAGCCAGCGGGTTAGGCTGACGCGCTGTACATGCAGACTTCCCGCGAGACCGAACCCTGCGGCATCCGCATCGTGCCGCGTCAAAACAGCATTGAGCCGCGCGCTGTCCCCGCCAAGCCTCATGTCAATATCTTCAAAGCCGACAAGGCGCCCGCCCTGATTGCTCCTGCCGCAGGTCACGGCAACGCCGCCGAGAGAAAAAGGCGTGCGCGCGCCGTCTATAGCTACAACGCCGCGAACATCCGCCTTGACCCGCCATCCGCCGGCTTTCGACTGTAGCACAGAAAGATCGCAATCCATCCCTGAGAGTTGCAGACGGACAGTGTCCTTTCCTGCCAGATCCGCCTCGCCCTGTTCAATGGTCAAGCGCAACTTCTCTGACGGCGCAAAGGCCTCCCCTTGTGTCGGCGCGGCGAAAAACGCCGCAAGTCTCCGCGCGTCGTCAGGGGCGACCTCTCCCTTCACAGCCGGCTGCGCCAGCAAAAGGCTTTTCAGAACAACTTTGCCCCGCAGCAAAGCGAACAAATCAAGACACAGAATCACTTTTGCCGCGCTGAAACGCATATCCGCGCTTTCTACAGAAAACGTTCGAGCAACAAAAGACGGCGCGTGCCAAAGCGATACGCGCACGCTTTGCGCGCGTATCGCAAGGCCTGTCTCCACGGACAGCTTGTCCAGATACTGCTGTGCAAAGTACCCGAAATTGCGTTGCAAAAACCAGCAGGCCGCCGCCGCTAAAAAAAGCAGTGCCAGTACAATGCCCAACAGCAAACGGAACCGGCTGAAAACATGCAGCATGAAATTGGCCTTACTCCACTACCGGCGCTCGTAACTCTGTGGATTACATATTTTTTATGTGTCGCCGATTTGCGGAAGCGCATAAAAAATATAACTGTTTTAAATAATTGCTGTGCAACATGACCACACAGGCCAAATCTGTCGTGCCTTGACGCCGCGCAAGTCATGGACTAGTGTCACAACAACAGGCTTTACACTATGTTACCCCTGTGTGTCCGGCGCAGCATCAAGTCTTCACTGCCCGTGGCGGCCGTCTGAATCCTGCCCGGCGGCGGGGTCAAAGTGCAGATCCAGCGCCGGGTCAAAGCCGCCCTGTTCCGGGAAGGCGCTTTTTTCATCTGTCATTTTGAGGAAGGGATCTTCCCCTTCGTCCGCCGCATTCGGGAGGTTCAGCCGCGCTTCAAGGGCCAGCAGAAGAGCCTGCGTCTTGTCTAGTTCATCGCGCAACGCCCTGTACTGCTGCTCTCCGTTGCGCAACATAAAGAACAACACAAGCAATATGCCTGAAAAACCAAAAAACATGCACAACATAATAGAAAACATGGCTCGCCCCACAAAACAGGATATAACATTTTACACCTTTGCGCAAGCTTGAGCAAGACATAATTGACCAGAATCCGCCGCAGAATGGATTGAAACGACCATAATTCATTATCAACAAGAGATTACGGCGTATGCCTAAAACACGTCTCCAGCCCCGCACTGTCATGGCCGACGAGATGCCCCGCAATTACTGATGGTCTGCCGCCGCGGCGGCCAATGGGGCATCCCGCGCCCGGACGAAATGCTTGTACTGCCCCCGGGAAGCGACCTCTTTCTCCTGCCCGGCCGCCGCGCCGCCGGGCTTGACCCGCGAAGCGGCAGGATAACATGCCTGCCGGAATCGGCTGTGGCCGCTTTTGTCGCCCCAGGGCACACGTTTTCGGCCCATCCCGCGTATAAAAGCGACGCAAAGGCCCCACTGCTGCCCCTCTTTGCTTATGGGGCCGTAGGCTTTGCCGGGGGCCGCTTTTATGTCTGCGCCCGCAGGGTAGATACAGACCAGCGCCAGCAATTTCAGCATATTCCGCCGGCACGCATCGAACAAAATGCGCGCCGGCTTCTGCGCGCATACCCTGGAAACCGTCTGATCAGCCATATTCTGAACAATTGTGTACTGCGCAATGCCGCCTCTCTTTCAGCCCGACAGCGTCGGAAATTGTGGAGGTCATGCGCCTGCACGAACAACGCGAAACAAGACATCCTGTCTATTCCTTCGGTCAGGGCTGCGAGGGAGACCCCCTGATGGACGCGGATCTGCTTGCTGAAAGCATACAGACGTTCCGAGACGGCGGCGGCAGAGGCACCATCAACTGCAACACCAACGTATCCCGGCCCGAGGCCGTTATCCGCCTTGCGCAAGCGGGCATGACAAGCCTGCGGGGTAAGCCTGAACAGCGCCCGCGACAGTCTGTACCACGGCTATTATCGCCCCATGGATTACAATTTTGACGACGTGCGCCGCTCCATGCGCGAGGCAAGAGAACGCGGCATTTTTGTTTCGCTGAATCTTATATTTTTTCCCGGCATCACAGATACGGAAGATGAACTCGCCGCGCTTGCGCGGCTTGTCGACGAAAACGGCGTCAGCATGGTGCAGTGGCGCAATTTGAACATTGACCCGGAATGGCACTTCACCATGACGGCGGACGCGGCGCAGCCTTCCCCATGCATGGGACTCACGACATTACTCTGCCCCTGGCTGCGTTACGGCTATTTCAACCCCTGGCTCGGGGAAAAGGTCGTAATAACAGCGCCCATGCCGGGGCAGTGGAACATGCCTTCCGACGTGACAGGCGCGGTCTCAGGCAGTCACGGCGTCACCGTATAGCGTTGCGCGCTCTTGGGAACCCACCATTCGTCAAAGTTATACATGATACCGGCAAGCGCGGGCTTTATGCCCATGAAGCGCCGCTGCACAAGCGGCAGGGCATAGGGCACGAATAAAAAACAATAGGGCTGCTCCCTGTCCAGAACCTCCTGAAAGCGACGATACAGCGCCGCTCTGACGCTCTGGTCGGGCGTTGTGCGCGCTTCTTCAAGCAGCGCGTCCACCTCGCTGCTGATGTAACGCGTAAAATTCAGGCCCCCCTCCCGCGCTTGGGAAGAATGCCATATTGTATAAATGTCAGGATCCTGCGGAATAGTCCAGCCCAAAATAACAGCGTCAAAGCGGCCCTTGTCCACAAATTCGCGGATAAAAGCCGCCCATTCCACCGTGCGTATGCGCGCATCTATGCCCACAGCGGCGAGCTCGTTCTGAATGACCTCGGCCGTCAGAATGCGCTGGTCGTTGCCCTGATTGGTCAATATTGTGAAAGAAAAGGGCCGGCCGTCCCTTTCCAGTACACCGTCTCCGTCGTTGTCCGCAAAGCCCGCTTCGGCCAGCAGAGCTGCGGCGGCCTCCACATTCTGACGAACAGGCGAAAGCGCCGGGTGATAAGCCCAGGTTCCCGGCATAAAAGGTCCAAATGCCGGCACACCCTGCCCCAGCAACACCCCCTTCACAATATCATCGCGGTTCACGGCAAGGGATATGGCCCTGCGCACGCGGACATCCTTGAAAAAAGGGTGCTCCATATTAAAGCCCAGGAAAACATAGACAGAAGCAAGATAGTGGTATTTATCAAAATTTGCCTCCCATGCAGGACCGTCGGTTTCACGCAGGTACTGCAGGGGACTTAAATTCATCACGTCCAGACGGTTTGCGCGGGTTTCCATAAACATGGAGGCATTGTCGGGAATAATCCGGTACACCACCTCAGCAATGCGCGGACGGCCCATAAAATACGTGGGCGAGGCGGCAAGGGTGATGCGGCTGCCGGGCGCCCAGTCTTTCAGGCGGTAAGCCCCGGCGCCCAGTGGTTTGCGGGAAAAAGGCGTTTTGCGTATGTCCTGCCCCTCAAGAATATGTTTGGGCAGCACGGGATTCATCCATGAGGCGACGGCGCGCGCAAAAAAATTTTCATACCTCGCCTCAAAGCTATAGCGGCCCGTCACGCGAAATTCCTTGACGCGCAAAAAATCATCGGCATAGGGGCTTGCCGTGGCCGGGTCAATCACAAGTCTGTAAGTAAAGGCCACGTCCTCCGCCGTCAGTTCCCGCCCGTCTTCCCACAATATGCCCTTGCGCAGGGTAAAACGCAAAAAACGTCCTTCGTCTTCCACAGAAAAGGTTTCCGCAGCCCAGGGCTCAATCTGTAAATCGGCGTTGTAACGCAGCGGCGCGACAAAAATCAGATCAGCCACTTCATGTGAAGCCGAATCGGTGGACAGATAGGGTATGAGATTGGAAGCTTCGCCAACGCTGCCGAAAATAATGCGGTCGCCAAAGGCCTGGCCTGTATCGTCCTTTTCCCAGACAGCGCCTGAAAACGCAGGAAGACAGAGCGCAAGAATGACAGCTGCAGCAGCAGGGAAGACAGAACGCATGCAAAAAAATTTATTCATACAGTGTGCGCTTATGTTGCCTTTGTCTCGAGCCCTGTGTTAATTTCTGAACATGAGCCGTTCAGAACAAAACGCCGTGAGTGAAATGTGCAGGATATTCCTGCAGGATTCCGTGCAGGAATACATCCGTGACGCGGCACATCATATACTCTCCGGCAACGAGGTGCAAAAAATAAATATTCAGGAGGGCGAAACCTGGACGGCGCGGGGTTCCGTGCAGGGAGAAAACCTTCAGGTGTATACCCCCTCCCTGAATTTTTCCCTGATCGACCGCGCAACAACCAGCCACTGCAACTGCCCGGACGCTTTTTCCGGAGTCTGCCGCCATGTGGCGGCGCTTGCCCTGCTCCTTATGGAAGACATACGCAGGGAACAGGGCGATGATATAGACGATTTCCCGGTGACCGTGGACTGGAAGCACAGTTTCCGCAGCTTTTTTTCCACAGCTATGGAAGCGGAACCAGGGCGCTACTACCTGATTTTTCGCTTCACGCCGGAGGATGGCCGCCTGCTTGTATCGTTTTTCCGGGCGCGCCAGAATAAAACCGGCCTCTCCAGCGTACATGCGGAAGTAACGCTTGAGCAGATCATCTACAACCCGGACTGGTGCGAGGCTTCGCCGCAATTGCCGCACGTGGCCAGCCAGATAGGCCGTTGCCTCGACTACTACGGCCACAGGGTTAAAATTCCGGACGGCCTCCTCTCCTGGTTTTTCTGGGCCATACGCAACGAATATTATCTGCTCTGGGAAGACACGGATCAACCCTGCGGCATTGAAAGCGCCCCCTTTGCCCTGAAACTCAACCCCATTCTGGACGATGCGGGTCTGCGCTTTCAGGTGCTTATTCAGCATGAAGGCCGCCCGCCCCTGACAATACGCACACTGAATGAACAGGCGGACGAAGACGGCCAAACCATTGCGGAACAGCCGCCCACCACCTTTCACGGGCAGATGCCGCTGTGGGTCTGCTTTAACCACAAATTTTACCCTGTGCAGACATGCCTGAACCCCGAACTTGTCCACAAACTCCTGCACGACTGCCCTGTTGTGCCGCACGAAGAAATTTCAGAATTTCTGGACCGCGTCTGGACCAGGATGCCGGCCTCGGAACTTTACCGGCCGCAGGAATTTTTAAAACTCATAAGCCCCATTTTTCAGCCGGCCACATACAATCCCAAACTCTTTCTGAATGAAGAAGGCAGTCTGCTGACGCTGGAAATAGACAATATTTATGAAACCGTTCACGGCGAGTTCACCATAAACGGGCCTAATCCCGATTTCCAGACAGGCAGCTACGCATACAAGGGCAAAACCTATCTGGTGCGCCGTCATCAGGAAAAAGAGGCCCAGCTGCTCACCGAACTCGCCCGGGCCGGCTTTCAGTCGCGCTCGACAAAACTCTGGTTCCTTGAACCGGAAGAGGCCATCGTCTTTCTGCTCGATGTTTACCCCGCAATGGTGGATTATTACCGCATTTACGGAGAACACGCGCTCACCCGCTACAAAGTGCGCGCGGCAAAATCCTTTGTCACGGCAGATGTGACAAGCAATGAAAAAGAAAAATGGTTTTCGCTCGACATCAACGTGAGTTATGAAGGTCAGAGCCTGCCGCTTGAAAAAATATGGAAGGCATGGACGCACGGCAAACGCTATGTGCAATTGAAAGACGGCGCATACACAAACCTGCCGGAAGCCTGGCTGTCAAAACTTGCCCGCAGGCTGCAAAGTCTGGGTTTGGACCCTTCAAAACCCCCGCGACAGAAATTTCAGCTGTTTGAAGCTCCTGTGCTCGACACTCTGTTGGAGGATATGCCGAACGCGACCACAGACTCGTTCTGGAACTCCCTGCGCGAAAAAATTCGCTCTTTCCGCGAAATCACGCCCATTGCTTCGCCCAAGGGACTGAACGCATCCTTGCGTTCCTACCAACAGCAGGGCCTCTCGTACCTGAATTTTCTTTCGGAATACGGATTCGGGGGCATTCTGGCCGATGAAATGGGCCTTGGCAAAACCGTGCAGTCGCTCGCTTTTATTCAATATATGGCCGAACGCCACCGTGAGGGACAAAACCTCATCGTTGTGCCCACGTCTGTTTTACCCAACTGGGAACGCGAGGCGAAAAAATTTGTGCCCAACCTGAAATGCGTCATTATTTACGGCGCGCGACGCGGGGGTCTGCTCAAACATGCGGCGGACGCACACATTGTCGTCACCACATACGCTCTGTTGCGACGTAATCTGGAAGAGATGGAAAAGTACGACTTCAACACCGTCATTCTGGATGAAGCCCAGAACATAAAAAATCCCAACACCATCACGGCCCGCGCCGTGCGCCGCCTGAACGCCCGCATGCGGCTGTGCCTTTCGGGCACGCCTATTGAAAACAACCTCTTTGAACTCTGGTCGCTCTTTGAATTTCTCATGCCGGGTTTTTTGGGATCCCAGCACGCATTCCAGTGCGGCATTGTCAAACCCATCAAGGACGGCGATACGGAAACACTGGAATACCTGCGCACCCGCGTTCGCCCCTTTATTCTGCGCCGCACCAAGGCTGAAGTGGCGCAGGATTTGCCGCCCAAACTCGAAAACGTGACCTTCTGTGCGCTTGAAGACGCTCAGGCAGAGCTGTATACGGCCCTTGCCCGCAAGCTGCGCGCCCAAGTGCTGGCCGATGTGGACGAAAAAGGCATTGCCAAAAGCCAGATGTCCATTCTGGACGCGCTGCTCAAACTGCGTCAGATATGCTGCCACCCGCGTCTGCTCAAAATAGAGATGCCGGGGTTCAGCAACAATCTGCCGTCAGGCAAATTTAACGCTTTCAAAGACATGGTCACAGAAATAGTGGAAGGTGGGCACAAAATGCTTGTTTTTTCGCAGTTTGTGCGGATGCTGCACATCATACGGCAATGGCTCGATGCCTCAAAAATGCCCTTCTGCTACCTTGACGGAGCGAGCAAAGAACGCCTTGAAATGGTAGACAAGTTCAACAACAGCCCCGACATACCCATTTTTCTCATTTCTCTAAAAGCAGGCGGCACCGGTCTGAATCTGACCTCAGCCGACTATGTGATCCACTACGACCCGTGGTGGAACCCGGCTGTGGAAAATCAGGCCACAGATCGCACGCACCGCATAGGCCAGACGCGTCAAGTTTTTTCCTACAAGCTCATCTGTGAGAACACGGTGGAGGAAAAAATTGTCAAACTGCAGGCAAGTAAGCGCGACATGGCCGAGGCCATCATTCCCGGCAGGGGGGCGTGGAAGCCGCTCACGCGCGACGATCTGGAGATGATCTTCGACATATGACCGCAGCTGAACAACAGGTTACGGAAGCCGCTCGGCTCTTGCTTCCGCAAGCTGCGCTTCCGCGTCGCGTCCCAAGACGCGCATCGCCCGCGCCAGTGTTTGCCACGCCTCCGGGCAGTCGCGCAATGCCGCGCTTCTACGGGCCAGCATTTCCGCAAGCGACGGATCCTCATTGCCGTTCAAATAAAGTCTGGCCAGCGCCAGCATGGCCGCCGCATCATCCGGGTTGCGCAAAAGCGCCTCACGCAAGAGTTCCCTCGCTTCGCCCTGTTGCCGCCCGTGCACCGCAAGCCCGGCCAGCAGCCTTCGCGCCGGGCACAGGTTGCCCGGCTGCGCGTCTTCCAAAGCCGCCGCGCGTTCGTAAAAACGCTTTGCCTGCCCCGGCCTGCGGCGTTCTTCACACATCTGCCCAAGACGGATATGGGCAAAGCTGTGATTCGGCACAACAGCGATGCAACGGCGATAATAATGGCCCGCAGCGCGGCGCTCGCCAAGGCTCTGGCAGATTGCGCCCAAATTGTAGCAGGTCTGCCCTGCCAAAGGCCCGTCAGCCCCGCGCTTCAAGGCCGCCAGAAAATGACGGCGCGCATCCTGTCTACGCCCAAGGGCGGCCATGCACACGCCAAGCGAATTCAAGGCCATCACATTGGTCTTGTCCGCCAGCAGGGCGAGCTTGTATTCCTCCACCGCTCCGAATACGTCGCCAAGACTGTAAAGCCTGTCCGCGCTGATGTTCAGCGCCAGAGAATTACATACCCCGGCTTTCGGTTCCGGCAATAAAAGCGCGTATTCCAGTGCTTTCAAGGCGCAGTCGCGCGTCTCGGCTTTTGTATAGCGCAAAAAAGGGTAGCCTGCCACGCCGGCCGCCGCGCCAAGGCCACGCTGTGCAAGACATTCGCACAAACGGCGATAGACCGGCGCCACATCTTCCGGCGTTGCGCCAGAATGAAACAAAATCAGGCTGTTGTCGCCGTATCTTCCGCCAAAAGGCGCAACGCCGCCTCCCAGGCCGCCAGACCCGGATACGAGAGAGCGCCAAAGCCTAAATGCCCCGGCGCATGCCCGTGATCCTGCCCTGTCAAGGCGCACCAGGACAAGTGTAAAACGCGCCGACCTCTCCATTTCAAAGCCGGAACGCTTCAAAAAATCGCCGTAGCCGCACAGGCTTTCTCCTTTTGCACCATGTGCGCAGTCAGACGCCCTGAGAACAATATGGGTCTTCGGCTGCGAAGCCGGGGCTGACGCAGGGTCAAGCAGGGTCAGTCCATCGCCCGGCGCAGGCATGTTCGCCGCGTCGGCAACGTGCAGAATTTCCGCAACGGCGCCTGATTCCTCTACCTGCAACAGCACAATTTCGCCTTTGCAGGCACGCCCTGTTTCCCGGCCTTTCTCCGGGCTGTATACCGCGAAGCGCATTCCTTCGGCAGCCTTGGCCCGGCGGCCGAGGCTGACGCGCAGACACGCGCCCTGAAGACTTTGCAGCACAACACCGCCTTCATGCAAAATACGGGCAAAAGGCATGACGCGACTTTTGCCCGTTCCGGCCATGCCGTCCCGCGCAACGTCCGCCGCGAGCCCTGCCAGCGACATGAGCCTGCGGGCCTGTTCAAACATGGGTAGCCGCATCTCCGCTCCCCGCATGTCCTGCGGATACAGCGCGTGCCCCGCGCAGAGCACGGGGCGGATGGATCTGCCTGTCAACGGATCGGGCAGACGCACTGTTTCCATACGGTCAAGCGCGGCGCGGGCCAGTTCGTGACAGGCCATACGCCCGCCGACAGGAAGCACAAGAGCCAGCTCATGACGCCCCACGCGGGCTGCCTGTACGCCCTCGGGCAGGTCGGCCGCGCACGCCTGCGCCAGCTTGCGCAACAGAGCATTTTCAGAGGCATAACCCACACGCAGGGCAGTTTCTTTGCCGTTACACAGGCGCAACAACACAAGCCCAAAGCACAAACTGTGCAGGGGAGCGGACTGATTGCCTGTTGCGGCCGGGTCATCCAAAAAAGCGCGCACGCGAAGGGCCTGCTGCTGGATATCGGCAAAAAAAGCCTCTTCCGTGGCAAGAGAAGTCAGCGCATCTGTGCGCGTGGCTTTTACAAGGGCAAGATTGTCCAGGCAAAGCGCGGCCACTGCGGGCAGGACCGGCAAAAGCGGTCTGATCTCGCGCAGACGCACGCCGCGCGCCATAAAAACGCCCAGCAGGCGATTTTGCCGGGCAAGCGGCAGAAGCAGACGCCGCTCTTGCGGCACAAGCTTCGGCGTTGCCGGCGCGGATTCTGTGGGAAAATACAGGGCGTGCCCGCTGAAGGAAAAAAAATCCACCAGATTCCGGCGCAGCATGTCTTCCATTTCCAGCAGATCGCGACGCTCAAGCCCAGACTGACGGGAAATTTTCATGCCGGCAGTGTAGTGAAGGCGCGACCGATTGTCCAGCAGCAGGTTCGCTCAGAACGTCCAACGAAGGCTGACGGAGAAGGGGAGATTCACATATTTTATCCATAACCATTGCTGTTATTAGATTTTATTGTCATTCCATCACCACCGGTTGCGCAGCTCTCTATACGGCACAGCGAAACACATACAAAACGCATCTGTCCGGCACTGCCCTGTTATGGCGCACAGCCTGTCGGTCTTTGTTTGGTATTTTTCTTCATAATATTTTAAAATTTTATGATTTTTCTTCCGTGAAAGAATGAGTTCCTAGCTTGCGATTCCCATGTCTTTTAAAACTGTCTCCAGATAATTTTCAAAAGCACAATGCTCTAATTTGTTCCCATAACGGACAGCAGCGAAAGACGACGCGCTGCGGCACGTTTGTACTTTACAAGAGCGCTTGGGCGGCAGAATTGTTTGATGTCGTTAAGAAATGGTGACAGCGCAAGGCGGAGCCTTGTCCCCCACAGCACACGTTGCGCTGCGCGGCTCAGAAACAGCACTCGTGCGGCGCGTGTCAACCCGACATAGAGAAGACGACGTTCATCCTCAACATCAGAGCCGTCTTCTCCTGATTCATCTTCTCTGTTATCTGCCGGTGTCTGGGCTGTGGGGCGGTCAGCAGTGGCCTTGTCTTCGCAGCGCAAAAGAAGGCCGCGACGCAACGGCAACAGACCGTTTTCCAGCCCAGGCAGAAAAACAGCTTCAAATTCAAGCCCTTTTGAGGCATGGAGAGTGAGAATTTGCACTTGCTCCGCCTTGGATCGCGCTAGTTCAGCCTCCTGAAGCCAGATCAGACGGCGAAAGAGTTCCTCCCAGTCACCGCATTCCTGAAAAAGGCTGCAGACTTCCCGCCATGCCCTACTTCTGCTGATGTGCTCTCCTGCCCAAGGTTGGCGGGCGAGCCAAGGGAAGAGTTCTGTCGGGGAGGGAAGAAAACCGGCAGTCCATGGAAGGTCCTCAACCAATATTGTGTCATCAGCCGGGAGGAGCGGCCCGAGAGATACAGACAGATTCGCAAATCCGCAGTGTGCTGCAGCCATCTTGAGCAGGCGTCCGCAGACAGGATCCTGCAGTATATTTTCCTCGGCAGGGGCTGCGCAGGGAATGCCGGCGCGCTCCAAAGCCCGTCGCAATACCGGCATTTGTGCTTTGAGGCGAACCAGCACGGCAATATCCGAGGGAGAAAGCGGTTCCGGCTCGTCACCCGTTGCGCGGTCTTCGCCATTGGAGCACATCTGATCAAGCAGCGTATGGCTTGTGCCGCCAAGCAGGCGTTGTATGCGGCGGGCTATGGCGTCGGCCTCCGCCTGATCGTCCGGCGCGTCCAAAAAATGGATGCTGCAGTCAATGCGCCGTACAGCGTTCAGCGGGGCGCAAGCTGCTCTGCCGCCAAGCAGCGTCTGCGCCAGCGTGAGAATCGCCTGCCCGGAACGGTAACTCTGTCCAAGACGGTAAAGGGACAGTTGCGGCCAGAAGTCTGCAAGGACTGCTGCGCAGTTTTGTCCGGCACCTCGAAAACCATAGATTGCTTGATCAGGGTCGCCTATGCCGAAAAAACCTTGGCCGCCAGCGGACAGCATGGCGCGGACAAGCTCAAGCTGGACGGGCGAAAGATCCTGAACTTCATCCACAAGCACATGCAGCGGACGTTCCGCTGGCGGAAGCGTGGGCAAATGTGCCAGAAGGCTTTCCAGCAGATCCTGATAGTCCAGCAGGCGGATTTCCGGATTTGCGGTTTTACGTTGATTATAGCGGTCAACGGCAAGCTGGGCGACTTCAGCAAAAGTGCCGCCGGTCTCGCGGGCTAGGGAGATTATATCCCAAAGTCTCCGCAAGTCACGTTGCGCAACGGCGGGATTTGCCGCTGCAAAAAGCGCGTAAGATGCGTCATCCGTCAACAGGAGAGATTTTGGATAGTGCGTCTGAACAACACTGTAGGCAAGGGCGTGCAGGGTGTCGCAGCGCGGCAGATGCTCGCGCATATGCGGCAATGCACGCGACAGCCGTTCACGCAATTCGCCCGCAGCGCGACGGGTAAAGGTGAGGGCAACAATCCGCCGCGGCTCCACGCCGTGCTCAAGCAGCCATTGCAAGCGGCCTGTCAAAATGCGGGTCTTTCCGGCGCCTGGTCCCGCAAGAACAAGAACAGGGGCGGGACCGGCAGCAAGCGAGGTTCGCTGTTCCTCAGAAAGGCCCCCCTGTTCGTGGAAAATCAGAGATGTCACAGGCCGTTCTTCAAGTGCCGTGGAGGGATGCTTTTGAAGCCTTGCGGACGCCCGCATGTCTGTTGCAGGAAAGGACTGCGGTGCACTGCGCATTGCAAAGCCGGGCAACGCCTTGCTTCCGGCGCGTATATCGCGCAATTCTTCAGGTGTGAAGACGCGCGCTGAACCATACTGACCGTCAAAACCGCCGCTGCGGATAATATTACCGCGGCGCATGCGCGCAACAGCCTCACCGAGCACATCCCAGCGCGCACGTATATCGGCTTCAGGCAAAAGACAGAGGAGGCGCAATTCCGGCCCGAGGTCACGCAAGAGGCGTATATAGCAGTCGTGAACCTTGCGGGATTCCGGCCCGACGCCAAGAATTTCACTAAGCAACTCAGGCAGGGGTATCAGCGGCTTTGCCGACGGTTCCAGTGGCAGCTCAGGTGGCGACTCCCTGTCAGCGAGCGCAAGCACACGATGCAGCACGCCAATAGTCAGGGATTTGCTGCAGACAGGACAAATATTGTTGAGTGCCAGCGTTTCATGCGGTTCAAAAACGACATTACAGGCTCTGTGGCCGTCAAGATAGTATTTGCCTTCCTCAGGGCAAAATTCCAGTGTGCCGAGAAAAAGGCAGGAAGACGTTTGATTCGTCCGTCGCGCCGCCGCGGCTCGCAGCGCTGTAAACAAGCCTGTAAAGGAGGGACGTCCTGCAAAGAGATTTGCTTCTCTTCCGAGATTTGCAGGGGAATGTGCGTCGGAATTTGAAATGAGAGCAAAGTTGTCCAGCCGGCTAACAAGGCGGTTCATGGCAGGATCAGATGACAGTCCGGTTTCAAGCGCAAAAATGTGTGAGGAAAGATCGCCGAAGCAGTCAGTCAGTCGATCAAAGCCTGATTTTGAACCGAAAAGGGAAAACCAGGGGGTCCATATATGAGCCGGTATCAGGACGGCGTGCGGAGCAGCCTCCAAAACAATTTCAAGCAGATCACGGCTGTCAAGTCCCAGTATGGGCCGTCCGTCGGCAGAGAGATTGCCTACACAAGCAAGCCTGTCAGCAATGCGGTCAGCATCTTCAAGTGTGGGCGCATAGACAAGGTTGTGTACTTTACGGACTTTACCGTGACGTTTGTAAATGGAACTGATTTCTGCCTGAAGGCAAAAAAGCGTGTCTGAGGCGGTTGCAGGGACAAAAGGAGGGACAAAAGGAATGTCAATTTCCCGAAGAGGAGCAGGACTAGTCAGACGGTAGAAGCCGCTTTCTTCGTCAAGACATAAATGTTCCCGCAATTCCGCGCGCCATTGCGGATGTGTGAAATCGCCCGTCGCAAGCACGTCTATGCCCTTGCAAGAAGCCCAGGCCGCAAGAGTTAACGGGTTGAGTTGCTTGCTGGTGGCACGCGAAAAGCGGGAATGAATATGGAGATCGGCAGTAAAGGTCAGCATATTCGTAACATAAGAGCGAAAAACATGTTAGAGGAGCTGTCCATCATAGTTAAAAAAAGCCTGACGCCGCGATTCAGGCAAGCCGTGCGGCGTGTGCTCCTCAATATGCGCGAAGAAACTGTAGCCCGCGTCCACAAGCTCCTTGCGTTTTTCAGTCAGGTCGAGAGGCCAGCCGGGGTAGAGCCAGATATTGGCACCATAGCGGCGTGCCCAGAACATTTCTCCCTTGGGGCTGACAAAAGGCATATCCGTCTTGATGCCCAACAGGCCAAAACGGCTGATGCCCACAGGCCAGAACCCGGTGAGAACAAGACCGAGCGGCAGGGGACTCTGACGCGGCAGCGCGAGCAAGTCGTCACGGGCAAGCTCCAGACTGACAAAAGCGGCTGCAAAGCCCATTTTCCGCAGCACGCCCAGTGCTGCGGCATTAGCTGCGCCGCAAAAGGGGCCAGCCAAAAGCTGCACACTGTCTGACTGGTCAGGAAAGAAGCAGCGCTGCCAGGGGGCGTTGCAGACAAAACGCCGCGCACCGTCGCGTCGGAGGTGCTCTATGCGGCGGGCAAGAGAATCTTCTTCTTCCGGCCAGACAACCGGCGGCAGCCACCAGACAACGCGTGAAACTACAGTGCGGGAAAGCGCGGCACTGCGTAGCGAAAGCCAGAGCGCCGTCTCAAACTTGCGGCTAAAACGCGTTTCCCTGCCCCGCGGCACGCTTGCGCGCAGAAGCATATCCGGCTGTGGGGCAGACCGGACGGGCATAGAAAGACGGGGGGAGGCGTCAACGGCTTTTGCAGGACGGCCCTGCACCTCGCGAAGTTTGGCCTGCCAAGAGGCAATCGCCGCTGCGAGTTGAGGGTCGCGCCGGTCAATCAAAAAAACAGGGGTACCGTTTTTGGGTGTTTTGTGCTTTGCCGTGCGCAGAGTTAATGTACCTGCCTTGGGGACTCGACGGGTGACGGGCAGCGTGGCGTGCCAAGTTTCATCTTCAACGCCGACACGCAGGCAATCACCAGGCAGTAAATCAAAATGCGGCTTGAGCAGCACGCTCCTGTTTTGTGTCATGTTGATTTTGCCCGCCAGAAGGCCGGAAGAAGTCTGCCCGCCGGGGTCGGTAGGCACGCGCTCTTTGGCAGGCAGAAAGTTCGCTCTGGTGAGAGGGCGGCCTAAGGCCATTTGCAGGAGTTCCTGCGCCATTTTACGGGCCTTGGGGTCAGACGCGTCGGCCCGCAACATGCGATAGGCCGTGACAACATGATAAACGTAATAAGGGCCTTTTTTACGGCCTTCAATTTTCCAGGAAACAAGACGGCGCATGCCGAGGAGGGTTTTTGTGAGCACGTCCAGAGAGAGATCAAGACAGGAAAAAAAGCGGCCTTCCCGCCCTTTGCCGCCGGATGCTTTGCGGCGTTCATGATGATAAATGTCTTCCGGAATGCGTTTGTGTTCATGGCGGCGGACAGCAGAGATCCCCTGGCTGTAGAGGCGTCTGCATGGCTGAACGCAATAGCCGCGCAACCCACTTTTACCTCCCATGTAGCTTGACCACCAGCAGCGGCCGGAAACGCAATAACACAATGCGCCATGTACAAAACATTCCAGGTTGAGTCCGTCAGGACAGGCCGCGTCCATCATGCGTATTTCGTCAATGGAGAGCTCCCGCGGCAGGATGACCCTGTCCGCTCCACAGCAGCGCGCAGCGATAAGCGCGCGCGGGTGGGTCACATTGGCAAGGGTGGAGAGAAAAAGTCCCTTTTCAAATCCTGCCTGACGGGCCAGATCAAGCATCCCCATGTCTTGTATGATCAGGCCGTCCGGCCTTGCCTGCCGCACAAGACGCACGAGCAGACGGTAGGCTGCCTTTATTTCCGACGGTTTGAGCAGAGTGTTCATGGTGACGTAGACGCGCCTTTGCTCTGCGTGCGCCAGATCTGTCAGACGCGAAAGCTCTGTCAGGCTGAAGTTTTCCGCTTGCATTCGTGCGGAAAAATGCTTGAGTCCCACATATACGGCATCCGCTCCTGCGGCCAGCGCGGCCAAAAACGAGTCAATGTCGCCCGCGGGTGCGAGAATTTCCGGCGGCGTGCGTGGCGGCGTTTGGGCGGAATGCTCCGTCATGATTTGTAATATTCCCTGTACCAGGCCGCAAAACGGGCAATGCCGTCGCGCAGATGCGTTTTGGGTGTAAAACCGGTGCGTTCATTCATATCGTTTATGTCGGCAAAGGTGGCTTCCAGATCGCCGGGCTGCATGGGCAAGAACGTTTTGCGAGCTTTTTGTCCAAAGGCGTCTTCCAACAGGGATATAAAGGTATTGAGTTCAACAGAGGTGTTATTGCCGATATTATGCACGCGCCAAGGCGCGGAGCTTGCGGCCGGGTTCGGCGCGGCCGTGTCAAAGTCCGTATCCGGCGTGGGGATGAGGGGCACAAGACGCGCCAGAGCTTCCACAGCATCGTCAATATAGGTAAAGTCGCGACACATGCGGCCTTTGTTAAATACCCGCAGCTCCTGCCCGCGCACAATGGCTGCGGCAAAAATGTGTGGGGCCATGTCCGGCCGACCCCAAGGACCGTACACCGTAAACAGGCGTACTCCCGTACAGGGCAGACGGTAGAGATGGCTGTAGGCATGCGCCATGAGTTCATTGCTCTTTTTTGTGGCGGCGTACAGGCTTGCCGGGTGATCAGTATTGTGGCGGACAGAATAGGGTCTTTGCGTGTTCAGGCCGTAAACCGAGCTGGATGAGGCAAAAATCAGGTGGGCGACGTTGTGGTTGCGGCAGCATTCGAGCAGATGGCCGAATCCTGTCAGATTTGTGCTGATATAAGCTGCCGGGTTTTGCAGGCTGTAGCGCACGCCCGCCTGCGCTGCCATATTGACGACATAAGTGAAGTTTTCGTGCGTAAAAAGGGCATCAAGGCCTGCATTGTCGGCCAGATCCAGCCTGACGAAACGAAAGTGTTTGCCGGCTTCCGGCGCAGATGCAATACTGGCCAGGCGATCTTTCTTGAGCTGCACGTCATAATAGTCGTTCAGATTGTCAATGCCGGTCACGTCGTGACCGGCAGCCAGCAGCCGCAACGTCAGGTGATAGCCTATAAAACCGGCCGCGCCGGTCACAAGCACATGCATGCCGCCTCCTTTGCCTGTCCGCGCCAAGAGTACGGCAGATGTGTTCCCAAGGCAAGGGCTGGTTTTTCAAGCGGGCAGGACGAAAGCCGCTCTGTTGCTACGCCGCTGCGCGGCTGGCTGTTGCCAAAAGCCGTCGGAGCTGCTATTTATTAAGACGGAGGCCGGGATTGACGTCGGTTGACGTCGAAATCCGACGTGACTGCGACGCCGCCGGCACAGCGGTGATTTCCGCTTCGGGCGCACGCCCTTTATCGTCTATCTGGCCTTTTTAAACGCTTTTGTTCCCCTTTCGACAGATCTCTATCTCACCGCGCTGCCGAGCATGATAGCGGTCTTTGACTGCCCGCGCGCGCTCGTTGACCTCACCATCAGCGGCTTTATGCTCTGCTTTGCCCTGTCCATGCTCGTATGGGGCCCGTTGAGCGACAAATACGGCCGCAAGCCAGTACTCGCCGCAGGTCTGGGCGTGTATGCCGCAGCCTCGCTCGTCTGCCTTTTTTCCGTCAGCATATATACTCATTGCCGGGCGCATCCTGTAGGCGGCGGGCAGCGGAGCCGTGTGCTCCGTTTCCATGGCAATCGTCAAAGACGCATTCAAGGGATGGGAGATGGAAAATGCGCTTGTGTGGATGCAGAGCATCAGCACCATAGCGCCCATGCTGGGAGCGGGCATGCTGAGGCTGACCTCGTGTCGGTTGCGGCGCGGCAGAAACGGTTCAGCCGGCGCAGGTATTCCGTGCATTTTTCAGAAAAAAGGCAATCTGCCCCAGCCTATGTCCAGTCAAGGCCAAAGGTGTCGTGCAGAATGCGCACGGCAAGTTCCACGTATTTTTCCTGAATCAGGATAGTAATTTTTATTTCCGAGGTGCTGATCATCAAAATGTTGATGCCTTCCTGAGTCAGTGCCGCAAACGCTCTAGCCGCAACGCCCGAATGATTGCGTATTCCCACGCCGATGACCGAAACCTTGGCCACATTCACGTCGTGCACCACCTTCGACATCCCTATTTTCGGAGAAATCTCCGCCATGATACCCAATGTCTGCTGCAAATCCCTGCGGGAAATGGTGAAGGTGATATCCGTATGCCCGTCAAGGCTGGTGTTTTGCACAATCATGTCAACAAGCACGTCTTTTTCGGAAAGCGGGCAGAAAACGGCAGCCGCGACGCCAGGCACATCGAGCACATCATGCAGGGTAACGCGGGCCTGATCTTTATCATACGCAATACCTGAAACGAGCAGTGCTTCCATGCTGGAATCCTCCTGAGTGACAAGCGTGCCGGGATCATCGTCAAAGGTGGAGCGAACACGCACAGCCACCTTGTATTTTTGGGCAAACTCCACAGAGCGGATATGCAGAACTTTTGCGCCCATGCTGGACATCTCAAGCATTTCATTGTAGGCGATACGGTCTATTTTGCGTGCTGTGGAGCATATATTGGGATCTGTCGTGTACACGCCGTTCACATCTGTATAGATTTCGCATTCCACAGAGCCGAGGGCGGCGGCCAGAGCCACTGCCGACGTGTCCGAACCGCCACGTCCAAGTGTTGTGACGCGTTTGTCTTCCGTGCATCCTTGAAAGCCAGCGACAACAAGAATGTCATATTGTTCCAGCCAGCCGCGCAGGGCTTCACTGTTGATCGCGCGAATGCGCGCGCAACCGAAACTGTCGTCAGTGACAATAGGTATCTGGCTCCCCAGCAGGGAACGCGCGCGAATGCCCATATCTTTGAGCAGCATGGTGAAAAGACTGATGGAAACCTGCTCGCCGGTGGAAACAAGCACATCGCATTCCGCCTTATCCGGCGTTGGCGACCATTGCCCGGCAAGCGCCAGCAGATTGTTTGTGTCCCCGGCCCTTGCCGAGAGCACAACAATAATTCTGTCAGCGCGCTGGAGGCCATTTAAAACTTTGTCACGCACTTTTTCCATGCGCTCCAGCGTGGCTACGGAAGTGCCGCCGAATTTTTGCACGAGAATTTGCATAGCTGTATCCACTCTGTCCATGATCCTGCAGGGGAACGGCATGGGGTCTCCTGCACATGAGGGCGTGTATTATCCCGACAAACAGCCGTTTGTCCACAATCTGCGTCGGATTTCGCCGGCATATCGGCTGATTGAAATTTCAGCAATTAGATACTAGTAATCAATTGTTTTTACTTGGTAAAAATATCAAAAACATCACAAAGGTAAAACTCTCATCCACCGCAAAGAACAGGGCCGGACAGGGATTCTTCCAAACCATCCAGATAGGTGCGCAGGCCATGGTGGATAACAGCCTACAAAATCCGGACGCCATCCTCTTCTACCAACACAGTGTATTCCAGGCGCACGCCTCCCCAGTCGGGATAATAGAGGCCAGGCTCCACGGTGACGACCATGCCGGGCGCGAGTGCGCGCTCACTACGCGGACTGAGGGAAGGCGCTTCATGCGTTTCCAGGCCCACGCCGTGCCCAAGGCCGTGGATAAAAGCTTTTTCCTCTCCGGCCTTTTCAAACACAGCACGGGCCAGAGCATAGACATCCCGTCCGGTCATGCCGGGGCACATCGTTTCCAAGGCCGCCTCCTGCGCATCGCGTACCAGCGCAAACGTGCGCGCGAAACGTGAATACAACGGCCCGTACTCATCGCCTGCCCAGAAAGTTCGCGTCTGATCTGAGCAGTAATTTTGCACACGGCAGCCCACATCAACAAGCACAGGATTGTGCTCCACAATCCTGTCCGCCCCAGGTATCGCATGCGGCAGCGCCGCATTTTTGCCTGTTGCAGCAATAACGGCAAAGGCCAGTTCGTCCGCGCCGTTCTCCCGAAAAAAACGTTCAATGGCCCAACTTATCTCGGCCTCGCTTTTGCCGGGCTGCACCTCGCCCTCCACCCAGGCAAGCAGCCTGTGATTGAGTGCGAAAGATTGCGCGAGCGCCGCCTGTTCCTCCAACCCCTTGACAAGGCGCAGTTCTTCCACAAGGCCGTCCGCTGCCTCCAGAAACAGACCTCCGGCCGTGCCGAGCGCACGGGCAAAGGCAAAGCTCACGTCGTCCGCCTCCAGACCGACGCGTGAGCCGCAACGCTTGAGCAGACGGGCTGTATCCCCGGCAGCGTCCGAACCGTATTGAAAAACACGCTCAGTCTCCCACAGGCAAGCGGCAGCGTCCACATAGCGGGAATCGGTAGCAAGCCAGTCCCGCCCGTCAACGGTAATCACAAGCCGCCCGGCGCTCTCGTTACGCTGTGGATCGTGCAATTCAAATCCGGAGAGATAAAAACGGTTGGCGGCGTTACTGACCAATAGTACGTCGAGACCACGCGCGCGCATGGCGCGGCGCAGCCGTTCCCGACGGTCGGCGAAAATATTTTCCATAATAAAAAACCACTCCCTAACGCCCACAACACTTTTTATATTTCAGGCTGCTGCCGCAAGGGCAGGGATCGTTACGACCTACACGGGGCGCTGCCCTGACAGGCTCACGCGCCGCCTCCTCTCCCCCGCCCGAGTAAGAAAGCCCCGTCGCCGAATCTTCCTTGTGACGGTATTCCCGAGTTACGTTCTCCGCTGCTTCAACTGCCGGCGCTTCTACACGCAAACGCGTCAGCACACGAAAAACGCTCTCCCGGATGTGAAACAGCGTCTCCTGAAACATGGCAAAACCTTCACGCTTATATTCCAACTTGGGGTCTTTCTGCCCATAACCACGCAGGCCAATGCCGTCGCGCAGGGCGTCCATGTTGCGCAAATGCTCTTTCCAGCAGCGGTCCAGCCCTTCCAGCAGAAAATAACGCTGCACGCCTGTCCAGCTTTCGCCGGTATCAGCTTTAAGCATCTCCAGCATGCGCCGCACATGTCCCTCGCACTCTTCGCGGGAGGGCAGAGCGGCATTTTCCGGCAGCACCCGATCAAGGTTGAATATCTCGCGCAGACGCGCCAGCACGGCTGCCTCCTGCTCCGCGTCAGGCCCGGCATTGCCGAGTTGTGCGTATTCATTGTCAAGCACGTCGCCAAAAAATTCGTCCACAACAAAGTCAAGAACCTCCTCCACCATCAGATCACGCCGAAGAGCATAAATCACTTCACGCTGTTGGTTCATGACATTGTCATAATCAAGCAGGGTCTTGCGTATTTCAAAGTGGTGGGCTTCCACGCGCTTTTGCGCCCTCTCGACCGCGCGGGAAACCATGGCATTTTCAATGGATTCTCCATCGCGCAAGCCGAGTTTTTCCATAAGGCCCTTGATTCTGTCCGAGCCGAACAGACGCATAAGATCATCTTCAAGCGAAAGATAAAAACGCGAAGACCCCATGTCGCCCTGACGGCCCGAACGGCCGCGGAGCTGATTATCTATGCGGCGGCTCTCATGGCGCTCCGTACCCAGAATGTGCAGTCCGCCGATATCCGGCACTCCTTCGCCAAGCACAATATCCGTACCGCGTCCGGCCATGTTGGTGGCAATAGTCACCCTACCCTTTTGCCCGGCCTGTGCCACGATTTCCGCCTCTTTTTCATGCTGTTTGGCGTTCAGTACATTGTGCGGGATGTTCAGCTTCGCGAGACGGTTTGAAAGCATTTCCGAAGTTTCAATAGAAATGGTGCCCACAAGCACGGGCTGCCCTTCTTTGTGGATGTCGGCTATGGCGGCCGTAATGGCGTCAAATTTCTCCTGACGGCTGCGATAGATCATGTCGGGATAATCTTTGCGTATCATGGGCTTGTTGGGCGGAATGCACACGACCTCAAGATTGTATATCTGCTGAAATTCCACAGCTTCTGTGTCCGCCGTGCCTGTCATGCCCGAGAGTTTGCCGTACAGACGAAAGTAGTTCTGAAAGGTGATGGAGGCGAGCGTCTGATTTTCCGCGGCCACGGTCACATGCTCCTTGGCCTCCAAGGCCTGATGCAGGCCGTCGGAGTAACGGCGGCCATCCATAAGCCGACCGGTGAACTCGTCCACAATGACCACATGGTCGTCCTTGACGATGTAGTCCACATCGCGCCTGAAAATTCTGTGCGCTTTCAAAGCCTGCAATACGTGGTGCTGCAGGGTAATGTTGGCGGGATCAAACAAATTTTCTACCTTCAAAAGCTCTTCACACCGGGAAACGCCCGCATCCGTCAGCATGGCGGTGCGGGTTTTTTCGTCTATGCTATAATGTACCGGCTCAAGCTTGCACACGAGCTCGTCCACCATACGATACATGCCGACGGACTCATCGGAAGCTCCGGAGATGATCAGCGGGGTGCGGGCCTCATCTATAAGAATGGAGTCCACCTCGTCCACAATGGCGAAGTTGTGGCCGCATTGCACAAGCTGGTTGGCATAGAATTTCATATTGTCGCGCAAATAGTCGAAACCAAATTCATTGTTTGTGCCGTAGGTGATGTCCGCGTTATAGGCGGCCGCTCGTTCGTTGTCGTCCAGATCGTGCACAATGACGCCGGTTGTCAGACCGAGAAAATGATAGATTTTACCCATCCATGCCGCGTCACGCCTTGCCAGATAGTCGTTGACCGTAACCACGTGCACGCCCCTGCCGGAAAGCGCGTTCAGCACAGCGGCCAGCGTTGCCGCCAGAGTTTTGCCCTCGCCTGTTTTCATTTCGGCGATTTTGCCCCAGTGCAGTGTTATGCCGCCCACAAGCTGCACGTCATAGTGGCGCAAGCCGAGCGTACGGCGCGAGGCCTCGCGCGTGAGGGCAAATACTTCCGGCAACAGGCTGTCCGGCGTGGCATTGTTGTCCTTAATCTCCTTCCGAAAAGCGTCTATACGGACGCGAAAATCTGAGTCGGCAAGAGCCTGCGCTTCCGGTTCCAGCGCGTTGATGCGCTCGACCAACGGACGCAGGCGGCGCAGAAAGCGCTCGTTCCTGCTGCCGAAAATTTTTTTAAATAAAAAAGAAAACATGCGGTTCCTTCAATATTTCATGCGTCGGCAGGAAGGCCCTGAGAACGGTATACATTGCGTTTGTTGCACAGCGTGCGCACGAAAATGCCCAGCAGTTCCGCGGCATGCGCGCAATTCCCGACCATAGCTTCAAGACCTTTGATAATCGTGAGCTTTTCCACTTCGTGCAGGGGCATCACCGAGCCGGCCAGCAACCTTGCTGCAACCATTGAGATTTTCTGTCAGATCGATCTCACAGCCCGCGTCTCGCAACGACGGAGAAATGGCTGCCACGGCTCTGGCCGGCGAGAGAAACAACAATCGGCGCGTAGACATTTTACTCTTGTAACGCGTCACACCATACAATGCAACAGCCGTCTTTCACGCATGAAAACCCATATCGCGGATAAAACGCCCTATGATAACAATTCACTGCGCTTTGATCCGCAAGATTTATTCCGATTGAAGGAATGTGAATGTTGTTTTGACCACAAGAAAGAGAGATTATACAAAATGGTACTAAACATGTTCAGGGAAAATCCTTCAGCCAAGCATGACCAATAATTTTAAATGATGACTCGGTTATTTGCCAACTTCAGGTTCAATGGGAATATCTCTGAACTCTTATCATTGCCAGGGCGAAACACTCCAAGGCTATTGCCCCTTGCCTGAAGCCGCCCTCCGGGTTAAAGTCTTTTTGAGTGGAGCGGAGATGATGCTGATATGATGAAAGACGCAAGGAAAACAATAGGCAATGTGATTGACAAGCAGAGCGTCGCATACTTCTTCCATACGCGCAGCCCAATACAGGAAAAACTCGAAAACCTGCATTTATTTTTGCGACAGGAAATTTTTCGGGGCGTTATGTTGAAAGGCGCCATGAAATACTGAAGGATGCTGTCAACAAGGACATGCGCCGAACTACGGCGACTACCGCTTCAAGGTTGACGAGCGGCAAAACAGATGGATGCTCATAGCAGGTGCCTGCTGCGACAGCAGGTCAACCGCGCCCATAAAAATCCAGCAGGACGTTAGTGTCTGCGCAATCGCTGGACAAAGGGCAAATCCTGACCTTCAAGATCACGGCCATCAGGCGTATCTGGTGCTGATTGAAAGGGCAGTCGGAACAAACGGCGTTGAACAACATAGCGTGAAGGAGCGCGTATGCCTGATTGCGTGCGATACCCTGCACCGGGCTGTATTGTGGAATACATGGAGGGCAATGCCCCCCAGATCGCCATGATCACAGAAGAATCCGGAGGGCATCTGCGTCTGTTGCTGCCCAACCGGCGCGAAATGCGCCTGAACGCCGCGCGCATTCTGCCCTGGATCGGCCCCATGCACGCGTCCGGCATGGGCAGAGAAGACGCTGTGCGCATTCTGGAGTCGCATAAAAAAAAAAGGGAAGCCCTGGCGCTTGCCGTCGCGCCGCTCGAAGTATGGGACATCGCCCAAGGGGAGGTCCCCCAGGCGCCGGCGCGCTGGTTTGCTGAATTCTTCACCGCCGAGCCGGACGCGGACGCTGTAGCCGCCTGCGGCCGCGCGCTGCTTGCCTGTAAAAGCCATTTTCGTTTTCAGCCGCCCGCTTTTCAGATTTTTCCCGCTGAAACAGTGGAAAAACGCCTTGCCGAGCAGCGCGAGAAACAAGTGCGTGAGGCCCTTGTCACGGGCGGCGCGGCATTTTTTCGTCTGCTGTGGGAGGCCGCCTGCAAAAAATGTGTTCTGCCGCTGTCAGGAACGAGCGGCGCGGAATGCGGTGAATGGCCCTCGCCTGAAGTGGCAGAACGGCTCAAAGCCCTGCTGCGCGCCAGGATGGTTGATCCGGAAAGTCAGGAGAACGAAAACCTCTGGCGCATGCTGGTCAAAACCCTGCCGGACGTGCCGCATCTGCCCCTGCAATTGCTCACGGCGTGGGGCGAGTTGCCGGAACATTATAACTTCTGGCTGGACAGGGCCGGTTACGCACCCGGCGACGACTGGTGGCTCCCCCACGCCGGGGAAGCAAACGCCCTTGTGCTCACTACGCAAAACTGCGATGCACCCTTGTGCGATATACCTTTTCTGAGCATAGACAGCGCAAGCACCCGTGATGTGGACGACGCTTTTTTTGTGGAACCCAACGGCACCGGTTGTACGTTGACGCTGGCCTTGGCCTGTCCGGCCCTGTTCTGGCCTTTTGAAAGCCCTCTCAACAAAGCCGTGCTGTACCGCGGCACAAGCATCTATTTGCCGGAGGGCACATGCCACATGCTGCCGGAAATGATGGCGACAGCGGCTTTTTCGCTGACAGCCGGGCAAATGCGCCCTGCGCTGTGCATGCGCATACAGGTGAATGGAGCGGGCAACGCGGACGATTGCGAGCTTTTTATTGCCAGGGTCCGGCTTGCGGCAAACCTGTGTTACGCGGACTGTCAGGCCGTATTTGACGCCGATCGAAAACAGGCTCCTCTGCCGGACAATGCCGCAAGGCCTTACGCCGACCAATTGCGTCATGGACTGGCGCTCGCCCGTTTACGGCAACAGGCGCGCATTGCAGCGGGCGCCGTTATTATGGACAGGGTCGAGCCCGTGCTGCATTTGCACGGCGATGGCGCGAACACGACCGTGGAAATGGAAATGCCGGCCCCCGCCCGTGACGCACAGAACCTTGTCGCTGAATTGATGATTCTGGCCAGCGCATCAGCGGCGAACTGGGCATGCGCGCACAGCCTGTCCATGCTGCACCGCACGCAGGACGTGGCCCTGCCGAAAGAATACGCCGGGATATGGACACTGCCGGAAGACCTGACCCGCATTATGCGCTCGCTCGCCTCCTCCTGCCTGGAAGTACAGGCTCGGCCCCATGCCGCCCTTGCAGTTGCGCGCTATACGCCTGTCACCTCGCCCCTGCGCCGCTATACAGATCTTGTCAACGAGGCGCAAGTGACGCATTTTCTGCAAACAGGCACACCCTTATGGAGCGAGGCTGGTCTTGTGGACATTCTCGGCGCGTTATCCCCCGTTCTGAACGCGGCAGGGCAGGCGCAACGTTTCCGCCCGCGCTACTGGAAGCTGCTCTATTTCCGCCAGAAGGGGGACAAAGTCTGGTGGCACGGCGTTATTACCGAAGAAAACGACGCCGTTGTCAACGTGAACCTGCCGGATCAGGGGCTGTTTGTGCGCGGCAGACGCCTTCTTTTTGACGAAAGGGCATATCCGGGCATGCCCGTCGCGGTGCGCCTGGGGAAAATACATCCGCTCTATAATGAAATACAAATATTGGAAGCGGCCGCGCAATAGCCGCAAATATAACAACGCACGAGCAGTAACCCAACGTAGCGAAACCAAGATCAACCATGCCGGAAGCGCTTTTGATTGTTATGGCCTATCTGCTGGGATCCGCGCCGTGGGGTCTGCTTATTGCCGGAATATGCTGCGGCGTTGACCTGCGCCGTAGCGGAAGCGGCAATACCGGAGCAACAAATGTGGCCCGGCTCTGCGGCTTCGGCTATGGCGTCGCCACGCTGCTCTGCGATCTTCTCAAAGGCTCCCTGCCCGTATGGCTTGCCCCGCACATAAACACATCTCCGGTTTTCGTGTCGGCCGTGGGGCTTGCGTGCGTTGTGGGGCATGTGTTTTCCTGCTTCATAAAGTTCAGGGGGGGCAAAGCCGTGGCTACAAGCATCGGTGTTTTTCTGCCCTTGGCCTTCTGGCAGCTGCTTACGGCGGCGGTGTGCTGCCTTCTGGTTATCTGGCGCAGCGGCTATGTTTCCCTGGGGTCGCTCACGTTTGTCACGGCCATGCCCCCGCTTCTGGCCGTATGCGGCTTGTGGCAATGGCTGCCGTTGAGCCTGTGCATCTTTGCCCTTGTGCTCTGCAAACATGCCGAAAATATCCGGCGCCTGCGCAATGGCACAGAAAAAAGCTGGCAAAAATCCCGGCAGCATGCCGACAAAACGCATGAAAACTCGTAAGATGGAGAATGCCCTCATGTCTTCTACCGCAACATTTCCGACATACCGCGGCCGTATGGAATATGTCTGTCTCGGCTGCGACGCGCGCTACCCGCATGACAGCCTGCTGTACACTTGTCCAAAATGCGGCGGGGTTTTTCTGCTTGAAAATCTGGATTTTCAACTTTTGAAAAAACGTGACGGCGCGTTCTGGCGCGAGCTTTTCGACGCGCGCGCGGCAAGCCGCGTTACTGCCTTGCGCGGCGTTTTTCGCTATTACGAATTGCTTGCGCCCCTGCTTGACGAAGAAGACATTGTCTACCTCGGCGAAGGCAACACCCCGATTGTGGAGGCCGCGCCCGCGCTGCGCGACGCTGTAGGACTGCCGTTCGCCTATAAAAACGATGGGCAGAACCCCAGCGCTTCGTTCAAGGATCGCGGCATGGCCTGCGCGTTCAGCTACCTCAAATGGCTCTGCCGCTGCCGGCAGTGGGACGAGGTGCTCACTGTCTGCGCATCCACGGGCGACACATCGGCCGCCGCAGCGCTGTACGCGGCATACATCGGTCCGCCGCTCAAATCCGTGGTGCTGCTGCCCAAAGGCAAAGTGACGCCGCAACAGCTTTCGCAGCCGCTCGGCAGCGGAGCAACAGTACTGGAGCTTCCGGGCGTGTTTGACGACTGCATGAAGGCGGTGGAGCATCTTGCGGAAAACTATCGCGTTGCCCTGCTCAATTCCAAAAACGCCTGGCGCATTCTGGGGCAGGAATCCTGGGCATATGAGACAGCACAGTGGTATAACTGGGACGTGACGGGACTGTGCCTTTTTGTGCCCATCGGCAATGCGGGCAACATCACGGCCATTATGTCAGGTTTTCTGAAACTGCGCGACCTCGGCATAACCACCGGCCTGCCGCGTGTTTTCGGCGTACAGTCAGAGCACGCAAATCCTGTGTACCGCTATTACGCCGTGCCGGCGCAGAACCGGCAGTGGCGGCCGGTACGGGTAACGTCCAGCGTGGCCCAGGCAGCCATGATCGGCAACCCTGTTTCCTTCCCGCGCGTGCGTGCGTTGGCCGAACGTTTCACTGCAGCGGGCGGGGAACGCGCCTTCCAGGTGATTCAGGTCACGGAACAGCAGATTATGGATGCCATGATCAAGGCCAACCGCCACGGCCACATTGCCTGCACCCAAGGTGGCGAGTCTCTGGCCGGGCTTATGAACGCAAAAATCCTTGGCCTCATCGGCAACGGAGAACGCGCTCTGCTGAACGCCACGGCGCACAGTCTGAAATTCGCCGGTTTTCAGGAAATGTATTTTACTGACGGCTTCACGCCGGAATACGGCATCACTCCTGATAAAAGCCTTGCCAACGAGCCGCATTCCCTTTTGCCGAAAAGCGCGCGCACGGGCAAAAGCGACGGCGAATACGCCCGCTTGGCGGCACAAGCCGTAGTTGAACGCCTGCAACTGCGGCGAAAATAAATACTCCACCCGCTGAAGCAAGATGGGCAGACTGCTGTGTCCGTCATGCCAAAAAACACACGGTGAAACCGCCGCCTGGGCGGGCACATGTCGGCCGCGGGAATGGGTCAATTCGGAGACACAAATGGGAGCGAAAACTGTTTTTTCGCTCCCATTTGTGTGTTGAGATGGGATTTATGCGTTAAAACCTATATGCAAATACGAGTTGCGCTTTCCATGCGTCCTGTTTTTCATAGGAGTCGCCTGTCCAGTTGCGTTTCCATGTGCCGTCGTCCACCATGTTGGCAATATAGCCGAGTTCCAGGTTGGCCTCAAGGTTTTCATATATTGTCATGGAATTCACCAGGTTGAATTCCAGCAAGCCGTCGTTGGTGGTCAAATATGGGCCGTCCTGAGCGCCTGTTCCCTGTGTCCAGGCTGTGGCGCCACTCATGTACTTGACCAGGGACGGGCTGTTGGTGCCGTTCCAGTAAGCGATGCGGAAAGTGTGGGTGAGATTTTCCACAAAGCTCATGTTTTTGAGCTGCATGCCGAGACCCCATGTACCGGCGTACGACAAGTCGAGGTCATACCACGCGCCCGGCACCCACCCCAGATTACCGTCGCCCATGAAGGAGGTGAAATTGGCAGCGCCGGCAATAGTTGGCAGGCGTTCCGAGCCGTTTTTCACGTCGCCGTCGTCGCCGGAAGCATACCAGCCGAAAATGCCCGGCGTGCCCCAGTCCGTTTTGTATTCAATAAGGGCCTTGGCGAGCCAGCCCTGACGCCGGGTGCTGGCGCGCATGATGTCGGCAACATCGCCGTAGCGCGCCACGTCGTAGCGGCCCATGGCTTCCACATAGCCGTAGTTAAGGTCAATCTCAATATTCAGCGGATCCCATACTGCGACGGCGAGCGGCAGGCCCGCAAAGAACATGCTGCCGTAGGCCTTGCTTGTGCTGCCGAGACCGTTGGGAGCATTGAAACCTGGGTAGAGGCTGTTCAGCGTGAAGGCAAGATTGCCGTCCACGGTGGACCAACTGGAGGGATTGGCATTTGCATAACGTGAGGGATAACTGCCGTCGCCATAGCCTTCCAGGACGTTTTTGCCCATCATGCCGTACATGACCCAAGGCGTGAATTCGACGCAGTCAACCTTGAGCGGCAGGGTTAAGGCGATAAGGTCAATATTATCAAGATAATTGTTGCCCTGTGCTCTATCCGCGCCGTCAGTCCATCCGGCAAAATTGCCGTTGACAGGGCGCATCCACAGCGCTGTAAGACCAACATTGTCGTTAAACTGATACGAGGCCACAATGCCGGCCGAGTCAGCGTCCATGATAGCGGAACCGCCGGCCGTGTTGGGCAGGGCTATGCCCTGAATGCCCATGCGCGTGCGCAGTTGCGTCTTGGGGATCTGCCAGTCAAGATAGGCGTTTTTAAGTTCAATAACACTGGTTCTGTCCGCGCCGAGCGCACCTCCTGTCGCATTCTGCCCCCAGGTCGTGTCGCCGATTTCAAAAAACACCGTGCCGGAGAGTGCTTCCGAGGCAACTGCGTCCAACTGAAGGCGTATGCGCTGTGCCGCAGCAAAGGTGTCCTGAGTGTTTGCTTTAGTTTTGCTGCCGCCATTATTGCGAACTTTGTTTATGAAACTGTTCTCGCCCAGACCGCCGTTGACGCCGAAACCCATGAGCCATCCGCCTTTGGCCTGAAAATCAACGGCCTTTGCGCCGCCTGCCGCGCTGAGCAACAGCCCCGCCGCGAGCAGAATGGTCAGGCAGCATTTTTTACATATTTTCAGTCTGCTCCTTTGCTTTGCTTCCATAGAATCCTCTTTATTTGTTTATTACTTGTTTGTTTTGTTGCTGTAAGGTGAACTGAGACCTGACAAGTAACACGAGATATAAAAAGGCAGCAATAAAAAATCTCAGCGCATATGTTTAACATGAATACACGACAACAACCATGTCATGGAGACGAGGGCATATCAAGAAAATTAAAATTCATTTTTAAAAAATTGAACAAAAACCTCACCAGCCGTTCCCACCTGAACAACAGATGCTCCGTGTCCTAACGCCTAGCGACTTTGCGTATCCTGCAACGGTATTGCCATTGCCGTAAAAATGAGTTACCCAACAGCGTTCCCACAGCAGCATTGCCTTATCCCGTCTTTTCTGGAGAGGTAGCGAAGCGGCCGTAACGCGCCCGACTCGAAATCGGGTTATCGGTTAGTCCCGATACGTGGGTTCGAATCCCACCCTCTC
This sequence comes from Candidatus Desulfovibrio trichonymphae, assembly GCF_002355955.1. Lineage (NCBI taxonomy): Bacteria > Pseudomonadati > Thermodesulfobacteriota > Desulfovibrionia > Desulfovibrionales > Desulfovibrionaceae > Desulfovibrio > Candidatus Desulfovibrio trichonymphae. The sequence goes on from NZ_AP017368.1 coordinate 960,352, forward strand.
CGCCAGAAGTTAATCCAGCCGAGCTCAGACAAGTCAAATATCTCCTGAAAATCAAGGGAATATCGAAAGTGACCTGTCCGAAACTTTTAAAAAATTCTTTGCTAAACGAAAATGCTGGTTACGTTTGCCTTATCCGTTTCAGGGTTAATTCTTCCTCCCGCAAGCCGTCCAGGTAGTCGGCCCAGGTCTGCATGGCCCCGCGCCGTTCATCAAAGTATTCAGACCTGTTATAGATGGCCCGCACAGCGTCCCTGCCCTTGTGCGCCAACTGCGCTTCAATCACATCCGGGCAGAATATTGAAGCTTTCATTAAGGCGCGTGCTGGCGGTTGTTCTCATTCCGTGCAGGCTTAATTCTTCCTTGCTGTATCCAAGACTGCGCCGCCGCCAATGCCCCCTCGTTGCTTATGACCCGCGACTTTCCTCTTGTGGACGGGAAACAATATCGACTGTCAGCTGTAACTTGGCGCAGTTCCCGGAACATGCCCTCAACCTGACGCGCCAGGGGCACAAGCAGGGGTTGCTCAGAAAGCTTGCGTGTTTTTGAGCCGCCGGCCGGGACAGTCCACAGCTTTTGGTCAAAGTCTATTTCAGTCCATTCCGCAAGGCGCAATTCGGAAGGCCGCGTGAATACATACGGCAGGATTTTAAAAAAATAGGCAATGGCAACAGACGTTCCGCCATACCCGTCAATGTCCCGCAAAAGTCGGCCGATCTTTGCCGGTTCGGTGATCGCCGCCATGTGTTTTACCCTTACAGGCGGCAGTGCCGCTGATATACGCGCCCCGATGTTAAATGGCACAAGCCCCTTGATAAAAGCATATTCCAAAACTTGGCGGACAAGCCCAACCTGCCTGTGCGCCGTTTCAAGGTGCCCTTTGTCCAGGGCATCCTGAACAGCATGGAATATGCGGCGGGCACAATGTCCTTTACAGGCTTTGCCCCTATGGACGGGAAAAGAACGGCGTCGAAAAACCGCTTCTTTTTATGCGCGTTCTGCTCGGCAATATCTCTGGAATGTGTCTTGAACTATTCCAGCGCCACGGCCTTAAATATGTTTTCAGCGTCGCGCTGTTCGGCTGCGGCCTGTTCCTGTTTTTTTGCCGCGCTTGGATCAATGCCGTGAGAAGCATACCCTTTGCTTCAAAGTGCTTCCTACGGGCATCTGCAAGGCTCACAAAGGGGTATGGGCCTATGGACAGGGTTTTCTGATTGCGCAGCCGCCTTCCGTTCTGCCCTATCGGCCCGAAGGAATAATTCCAGCGCCAGAGCTTGCCGCCTATCGGCGTTACGGCAATATACAGCCCCCCGGCCAACGGCAAACTTGTAAAGCTTGTCCTTGGGCTTCAAGTTCTGGATCGTTATGTCGGTAACTGCTTTTGTCGCCATGATGGTAGCCTTATGGTATTCGTTTTCAGGCGTTCAAGCCCTCAAGGCTCAATATGCCCTATGAAATACCATAAAAGCAAGCGGCAGTCAGCGAACAATAAAAGACGTGAAGAACTATAAGATGATATAAAAGCTAAGGCTGTTAATGCTTTTGGACATTAACGGCCTTGTTTGGAAATCTCTTTGGCTCCCCGAGACGGACTTGAACCGCCAACCTAGTGATTAACAGTCACCCGCTCTGCCAATTGAGCTATCGGGGAATGCATAATGGCAAATCACCTTATACGAAAAAACACCCCAGAGGTCAAGTAAAAAATGGCATCATCGCGTCACGAGCACGGCAAGGCGTTTCTCGTAGCGTTCCGCCTCGCTGTACACGCAACCGCAATACGCCTGACGGTACAGCCCCAACCTTTTCGATAGCGCTATGCCGTCCTGCCAGTCGTTACGAAAATCACGATAGACAAAGCGAGGCCCTGCAGGATGTTCCTCATCCATGCGTCTGCCCGCCGCCGCAATGCAGTCGTGCGGCTGGTAGCGAGAATACAGGAGAGAACTGCTCACACAATCAAAATCCAGTTCAGAAGCTTTGGCAAAGGCGGCAGCGATACGGCTTTCACAACAAAAAACGCAACGTCCGAGCTTTGTGTCCCGTCCGACCACGCCACGCAGCCAGAGCGTGATGTCCCAAGTTTCGTCCGCGCAGATGATATCCACATGCAGCAACGCGGCGGCCTTCAGCGCCGCGTCACGCCGGCGCAGGTATTCTGTCAGCGGCTGAATGTTGGGATTCATAAACCATGCCGTCACACTGAAACCTTCGTCCAAAAGACGCACAATGGGCATAACGGCACACGGCCCACAACAGGCGTGAAGCAACAGGCTGTTGCTTCCCTTGTTTCTGGGGACAGGTGCCACGGCTAGTGTCTAATTGCTAAAATTTCAATTATTATGATATTCGTGCCTAAGCATTTTGCTGTTGAAAATATCGACAGGTTTCAAGCCATCCACATGTGTCGGCCGCGGCAACTGATTTCAAGGCTTTTCCAATTGCTTCAAAGGGGAAAGCACCGTGCGCCGGTCAGCGGATTTTTGTCGGGGTTACACTACGCCGTGTTCATCGGGGCGTTCGTAAATTTTTTTCTTTGACTGAAGATTGCGGTAGAAGTCCGTGTCGCCCAGCGAAAGCAGAATGGCCGAAGCCACATAGATGGATGAGCCAGTGCCTATGAAGACGCCGATGAGCATGGTGAGCGCAAAATCGTGTATCACCCCGCCGCCGAGCAACAGCAGGGCAAGAGTGGCGAGCAATGTTGTTCCGCTGGTGAGAATAGTGCGCGAGAGCGTTTGGTTGACGCTTTTGTTGATAAGAGCGTCGAGCGTCAGTGTGTCGTTTAAACGCAGATTTTCGCGCAGCCGGTCATAGACAATGATGGTGTCATTGAGCGAGTAACCTATCAATGTCATCAGAGCGGCCATGACGTTCAGGTCAATTTCCACATTCAGGATGGACAGCAGACCGGTGGTGATAAAAACATCGTGCAGAAGGCCCACCACAGCCCCCAGAGCAAAGTTGAGCTTGAGAAAAAAGCAGACGACAAGTGTGATGCCGAGAGCGACCAGCACAAGTGCGCCCATGCCGAGGCCGGTAAAGCTCATCAGGTACATGCCGCCCCACAACGCTGCAGCCATGATTGCCGCGGCCATCCAGCGCTGTTCAAAGCGGCCGGAAATATAGACGGCAATCAATAAAATGGAGTAATAGAGCGCGGCCAGAGCCTTGTTTGTAAGATCGACGCCTATTTTAGGGCCCACAATTTCTAGACGCTGTATCTGCGCCGGATTGTCGGGAAAGGCCATTGCAAGTGTCTGGGTCATCTGTGTGCGCAGCGCGGACGCGTCGGCATTTTCCAGACTGGAAAAACGCAAGAGATAATCGCGTCCTCCCTCGCCGAAACGCTGCGTGGAAATGCCTTGCAGGGCGAACATATCCAGATTTTTTTTCAGAGTCTCGTCGTCCACAGGCTCTTGAAATTGCACCTGCACAATAAGACCGCCGGCAAAATCAATGCCCATTTTGACGCCGCTGCCCCATAGTACAGAGGCCAGCCCGACAAGAATCAGCGCAATGGAGATGGCGTACGACCAATATCGCTTGCCGATAAAATCTATGCGTGTATCGTGTTTGATGAATGCGAAAGCCATATTGTATTCCCGGCGCTAAATGCTCAGACCCTTGGAACCGCAACAGCGCGCCCATTCTTCAAAAACAACGCGCGAGACAAAGATGGCCGTAAACATGGAAGCAATGATCCCGAGGGAGAGCGTCACCGCGAAGCCCCGTATGGGCCCGGTGCCGAACTGGTATAAAATGATCGTGGCGATGATGGTGGTCAGGTTTGAATCGGTAATGGAAATAGCGGCGCGGTCAAAGCCCGCCTTCACTGCCGCCAGTGGGGTAAAGCCGATACGCAGCTCTTCTCGAATGCGTTCGTAAATAAGCACATTGGCGTCAACAGCCATGCCTATGGTCAGCACAATGCCGGCTATGCCCGGCAAAGTCAGGGTGGCGCCGAAGGCTGTCAGACCGGCTACAATCATGAGCATGGTAAAGCAGAGCATCGCGTCGGCAATAACGCCGCTTATGCCGTAATAGATCGCCATAAAAAGCGCGACGGCGGCCGCACCCGCAACAGCGGCCCTAATGCCGCCGTCAATGGATTCTTGCCCCAGAGAGGGACCCACGCTGCGTTCTTCCAGCACTGTGGTGGGGGCGGGCAGGGATCCGGCGCGCAGCACAATGGCCAGATCCTGGGCTTCTTCCGTGGTGAAATTTCCTGAAATGCTGGCTCTGCCGCCGCCGATGCGTTCGCGAATGACCGGAGCGGAACAGACTTTGCCGTCCAGCACAATAGCCATGCGCCTGCCCACGTTTTCGCCGGTGATCTGTTCAAAAACGCGCGCGCCGCGGCTGTTGAAGCTGAGCGTCACATACGCTTTGTTCATTCGGTCAAAGGCGGGGCGGGCGTCAGCCACGTCCTCGCCGGTGAGCATGACGTCTTTCTCCACAACAATGCGGCTTTCCGGTTGCTGCTGGCCCGCCGTTTTCTCAAGCTGCGGCAGGACGGTAACGCCTGTGGGCAGCACGGGTTTGCCGGGGTCCACATCGTCACGCACCAGATAAAATTCCAGATGCGCCGTCTGCCTAAGCAGTTCCACTGCGCGGCGCGGGTCGGAAATGCCGGGCAATTGCACCTGGATGCGGTTGCCGGCCTGCTTGCGTATGTCCGGTTCCGCAACGCCGAACTGATCGATACGGTTGCGAATGGTGCGCAATGCTTGGTCGAGAGCCAGATTTTCCAGACGCGACACTTCCGCTGACGTAAAACGGGCGACATAACGCAACTGGCCGGAATCTCCCTTTTGGGGCTCATTGACGGCAAGCTGTGTAAAATGCCTGAGCAGCAGTTCTTTGAGTTTTTGTTCATCTGCTGCGCGCGGCAGCAGAAATTCCAGAGCGTCGCCGCCCACAACGCGCGGACGCAGGATCACAATTTTTTCTTCCTGCGCAAGACGACGCATATCCTGCCCGGTAAGCGCCAGAGAGTTGCTCACTGCCCTGTCCACTTCCACGCCGAGCGTCAGGTGGATGCCGCCCTTGAGATCAAGCCCGAGATTTATTCTGCAGGACGGCAAAATGCGTTCCAGCAGAGTGCCGGGAGCCGTGACGTTCTGCAGGGCGTACACAAGGCACAATACAAAGACAAGCAGCACTATGGACAAACGCCAGCGCAAAGCCATCATTTACCTTTCGCGACAAACAGGGCGACAGCCCATGTTAGTTCTTCTCTTCCGTTCCGGCTGACCTTCCGCCTTTGTCAGGCATCCGCGCGCCGATTGCCCCGCGGGCAATAAGGAGTTCGGCTTTGCCGCATTCCAGCCGCGCCTTTTCTTCATCAATTTCCAGAATACGGCCAATGAGCCCACTGCCCGTCTGAACGTAATCGCCGCGTTTGAGTTCCGCCAGCATCTGTTTGTGCGCTTTGGCGCGTTTCTGCTGGGGGCGGATAAGCAGAAACCAGAAAATGACGAACATCAGGATCAGCGGCAAAAACTGCATCAGCATATCTGTGCCGCTTGCGGGAGCGGCGCCGGTCTGGGGCGTACCCATGGCAAAAGCGACGGAGTCAAACAAAGCGTACCTCCATGAGGAACTGTTTTAGTGATTAAAGAACAATTTAATATTTTATTCTTTGTCGCGCCGATTTGCAAGCCTGTTTGTGATTCACAGTTGTCCGGCCTCCGCAGGCAGTCACGCATGAAACATCTTGCAGCCAATTGAATAAATGCCATGACCGTGAACTGTTCCTTACACGCCGACAAGCGCAAGCCGGCTCAACATGATTCGGTTTTTATCCCGAAAGCCTTTGCGCAAGAAGAACTTCAGGAGCATGGAAGAACTTGCCGTTCGTATGGAACGCTTTATCTCCGCTTACAACAAAACCGCAAAGCTTTTGTTTTGTATGGAGAAAGCGTGGAGCCAAGGGTAATCAGCTTAAAAATAAAGCTCGAAATTTAATAATTAGACATTAGGAACGCGAGGTGATTTCCAGGCATTTCCCATAGTCCTGCTCCATTTCGCGCAGGGTGTCGCGTTTATGATTAAGCAGATACAGGGCTAATTCCAGAGAGGTTGCAAAAAGGCACTTTTCGCCGCTTTCCATCCGTAATGCGCGGCGCAGATCACGCAGGGCCTGAAGCGCCTGCCATTCCAGATTGCGGCGCTGCCCTGTGCCGCCGCAGGCGTGGCAGGGCTCCATCGTGATGGCAAGCGCGGAAGAGCCTGTGCGCTGGCGCACCAGTTCCAGCAGGCCAAACGAGCTGATATTCCCCACATCGTGTCTGGCACGATCGTTCTTCATCGCATGGCGCAAAATTTTTTCCACTTCCAAGACATGCTTTTTCTCACGCATTTCAATGAAATCAATCACTACCTGCCCGCCCACATCCCGCAATTTGAGCTGTCTGGCAATCGTCTCCGCGGCTTCAATGTTGGTTTTGTAAGCCATGTCCTCAAAGTTGGCCTTGCCGGAAATTTTTCCGGAATTGATGTCAATGGCCATCATGGCTTCTGTCTGGTCAAAAACAAGCCGCCCGCCCGAAGGCAGCACAACTTCACGCGAATATATTTGATCAAGCTGACGGCGCAGATTAAACCGCTCCCACAGCGGCTGACGCGCATCACTGTAAACACGCACCAGATCTTTTCTGCGTGGGAAAAGCAGCGTGACTGTATCGCGCACAGCCTGAGCTGTGTCTTCATTGTCAAGCCAAATTTCGCCCACATCATCAGTCAGATAATCCCGCACGGCGCGCTCGGAGAGGCCCGGTTCTTGATGCACCAGAGCGGGCGTTGCAACTTCCGTGGCCTTTTTGCGGATGTCGCGCCAGAGGCGTTTCAAGTATTGCAAATCGCTTTTCAGCGTCGTCTTGGTGGCACCCGCGCTCACCGTGCGCACAATCACACCGAGACCGGAGCCGGGATACATATCGCTTATCAGCTCACGCAAACGGACGCGTTCATCTTCACTGTCGACCTTGCGCGAAACGCCTGTCTGTTCCTGCCCCGGCGTAAGCACAAGAAAACGCCCGGCCAGGGAAAGCCAGGTAGTTAAAAAAGCTCCCTTGTTGCCTGTAGGTTCCTTGACAACCTGCACCAGCACATCCTGGCCGACTTTGATCACTTTTTGAATGGGCGGGAATTTATTGCCACTTGCGGCCTCATAATGGGCCTGCCAGTATTCGGGATGAATTTCGTCTATCTGCAAAAAACCGTTCTTGCCGGCGCCGTAATTCACAAACGCGGCCTGAAGATTCGTGTCTATATTCTGCACAATACCCTTGTAAATATTGCCCTTGATTTTGCGCTGATGCAACATTTCCAAATAATATTCCAGCACAACGCCTTCTTCCGTCAGGGCCACTTCCACCTGCTCCCCAGACATCACACTGATAAACATACACCGCTGTACTGCCACACCAACCTTGGCTTTGGCCGCAACAGCGCGCACCGTGGCCTTTTCTCCTCCTTCAGCTGCGGTCTTGCCGGATCCACCGCTTTTGCCTCCCGCACTGGCGGACGTATCCCGCCCAGTATCAGCGGCGTCATTTTTCGGCACCTCGCCGGCATCCTCAGCCACAACAGAAACGACGCCTGCCTCTGCTTTTTCATCCTCAGTCTCGTTCGCGGCCGTCTGACTTTTTTTACGATTACGCCCCCTGCCCCCGCGCTGTCCGCGCCGGCTTTTGCGCCGGGGTGTTCCTCCCTCCGCAGCAGGAACAGCTGCCTCCTCCGCATTGTCTTCGGCGGCAGACATGGAAACTGGTACAGCGTCAGACACGACAGACGGCGTCGCTTCATTATCAGGCCGGGGCTTTTTTGCGCGACTTGCGCGGCGTCGCCCCAGGCCATAGGAAGAAGACGCCGGCTTGTCCGCGCCTAACATATTGTCCGCACTTATCGTGGCATCAGAGGGGGTTGTTTTGCGGACGCGGGACACCCGGCGTCGTTTTTGGGCAGGCGCGGCATTGCCCGCGGCAGCCGCAGAGAAATCCTGTTCTATTGTCATGGAAATCCTTTTGAGCGGCAACCGCATCAGGGTGCCGCGAAAATTTTTTGGCCGGGTGTCAAACAAAAGCACAGCAGTGCGGTAACTGCAAAAGCTCTCGCCGCAGACATGCCCAACCTGTATGGCGCAGAATACGTTTTTTTGAAAAATATGCAAGCATGTGTATTGCTTGATGCGCTATGGCATGCCATACTGATGCAGCATAATGAAAGTTTCTTCGGCCAACTCGCGCACACAGCCGTGCCTGCCCCGTAAAAGTGGCCGTGGTTCGCTCAAACAGCCCATTTTCGGAATTTATGAGTGCAACGGTTCAACGGTTGTGTTTCAAACTTGTCACTGACTGTCCGGCAAAAACGCACCAAGGAATCATCCGGAGAAAAATATCTCCGGAAAGTGCCATTCATTCCGATGGATGAAGGGCTGTGGCGGCCTGGTGGATGGCGGTCTGCAGACGTATTTGACACCGACGCGGTACAAAGGATAGTTTTCTGCCGTAATATCCGAATACGCATGTTTAGGAGGCAATATTGAACCAATTTAGCCGCAACCTGATGCTTTGGGCGATCATCGTCCTGGCGATGGTTATGCTTTTTAATACATTTGAGCAGACGCAGAGCAATGTGCAGCGGGTGTCCTATACGGAATTTTTAGCCAAGATCAACGACGGGCAGCTTTTGTCCGTAACAATTCAGGGGCACACTCTCACAGGCAAAACCACCGACGGCAGAAGCATACAGACCTATGCTCCACAGGATATCGGCCTTGTAGCCAGACTTATTGAAAAAAAAGTGGAGATCAAGGCGGAGCCGCCGGAAGAGCAGCCCTGGTATATGACTTTGCTGGTCTCTTGGTTCCCAATGTTGCTGCTGATCGGCGTGTGGGTTTTTTTTATGCGCCAGATGCAGGGTGGCGGGGGCAAGGCCATGAGCTTCGGCCGTTCCCGAGCGCGCATGCTCAATCAGGACAGCGCGCGCGTGACCTTTGAAGACGTGGCCGGCGTGGACGAAGCCAAAGACGAGCTTTCTGAAGTTGTTGAATTTCTGTCAAACCCTAAAAAATTCACACGCCTTGGCGGGCGCATTCCCAAGGGCGTTTTGCTGGTGGGCCCGCCAGGCACCGGTAAAACTCTTCTGGCGCGCGCTGTGGCAGGTGAGGCCGGCGTGCCGTTTTTTTCCATTTCCGGCTCTGATTTTGTAGAAATGTTTGTAGGCGTCGGCGCGTCGCGCGTGCGGGATCTTTTTGTGCAGGGCAAAAAAAACGCGCCATGTCTAATTTTTATTGATGAAATTGACGCCGTTGGCCGCCAACGCGGCGCGGGCCTAGGCGGCGGCCACGACGAACGCGAGCAGACCCTCAATCAGCTGCTGGTGGAAATGGACGGTTTTGAAAGTAACGAGGGCGTGATTCTGATATCCGCTACCAACAGGCCGGATGTGCTTGACCCTGCCCTGCTGCGGCCAGGACGCTTTGACAGGCAGGTTGTGGTGCCCACGCCGGATTTGCGCGGCCGCAAGCGTATCCTGCAGGTGCACACAAAACGCACGCCGATTGATGAAAGTGTTGATCTGGACGTGCTGGCCCGCGGCACGCCAGGCTTTTCCGGCGCCGATCTGGAAAATCTGGTAAATGAAGCGGCGCTGCAGGCCGCCAAGCTCAATCAGGACGCGCTCGACTTGCGCGATTTTGAATACGCCAAAGACAAGATGCTCATGGGGCGGGAGCGGCGCAGCCTGATTCTTTCAGAAAAAGAAAAACGTATCACCGCCTATCACGAGGGCGGGCACGCTCTGGCGGCGCGGCTGCTGCCCGGTTCCGACCCTGTGCACAAAGTCACGATTATTCCGCGCGGACGGGCTCTGGGCGTCACCATGCAGTTACCGGAAGAAGACCGCCACGGCTATTCGCGCACGTTCCTGCGCAATAATCTTGTTGTGCTGCTCGGCGGACGCGTGGCTGAAGAGCTGGTTTTTGACGACATCACCACAGGCGCATCCAATGATATTGAGCGCGTCACGCGCATGGCGCGCAAAATGGTTTGCGAGTGGGGCATGAGCGAAGTTATCGGCACGATTGCCGTCGGCGAAACCGGTGAAGAGGTTTTTATCGGCCGTGAATGGGTACAAAACAAAAACTACAGCGAAGACACGGCCCGTCTTGTGGACGCTGAAGTCAAAAGTATTGTGGAAGAAGCCCACGGCCGTTGCCGCGTGCTTTTGGAAAAAAATGCGGGAATGCTGCACCGCATTGCTGCGGCTCTGCTTGAACGTGAAACCTTAAGCGGCGACGAACTTGACATGCTTATGAACAACCGGGAATTGCCGCCCCTTGAAACAAACGACAAAAAACCTGCACAGAACCAGGATGGAGGAACGGACGGAAGCGACGCAAAAGCGGGTGATTTTGCACTGGAGCCGGATGCCGCCGGCAAAGAGACGACTGACAAGCCGAAGTAATGTGTCTTGTGCGTGGCGAGCAGCGGGCGAGAGGAAAGGCGGCAATGTCACGGACAGAAACATCGGCCGGGTCGGATGAAGCGGAAAAAAACACAGGATGGCATGCGCGCAGGGGGCGTTTGCTCACGCCGTCAGCCCCCTTCGGGGTCATGGGCATTGTCAATCTGACGCCAGATTCTTTTTACGACGGCGGTGCGCACGCAACAGCTGAGGCCGGCATCGCCCACGCTTTACGCCTTGTCGCCGAGGGCGCGGACATTGTGGACATCGGGGCCGAGACAACAAAACCGGGGGCTAAAGAACTTGCGCCGAGGGAAGAACAGTCCCGCCTGTTGCCCGTACTGGCCGCCCTACGCCGGACAACCCCGGACATTACGGTTTCGGTTGACACCTATCACGCGGGCACAGCCGCCGCCGCACTTGATCTGGGCGCGACCGTTGTTAACGACATTTCCGCCTGTGCGTTTGACCCGGAGCTGTTGGATGTGCTTGTTCAATACAAGCCAGGCTATGTGCTCATGCACAGCCGGGGATGCCCAAAAAACATGCAGCACAATCCGCGTTATGACAACGTGCGCCGTGAGGTCACGACGTTTTTTGAACGCGAACTGACGCGTCTGACAGGGGCTGGTCTGCCTGAGGACCGTATTGCGCTTGACCCCGGTATAGGCTTTGGCAAAACACTTGCCCACAATACGGCATTACTGGCCCATCCTGAAGACTGGCTTTCTTTCGGCAGGCCGGTGCTTGCAGCTTTGTCCATGAAGTCTGTTTTCGGCGACCTGCTGTATCTTCCCACAGCCGCGCGCGGCGCTGCCACGCAGGTGGCCACCGCCCTGCTCTGGAGCAGGGGCGTGTTTTGGCACCGTGTGCACGATGTGACCGCCACCCGCCGCAGTCTTGTTCTGGCAGCTGCGTTGCGACCGCCTGAGAGGGAATGCGGCCGTGTTTGATTCTCTCGTCTTTGGCTGGCGCGATCTTTTCGACATCGCCCTTGTCAGTGCGCTACTGTATCAAGTTATCCAGCTTGTGCGCGGTTCACGCGCTTTTGCTGTGCTGACGGGTCTTGGACTTTTGACGCTTTTGTATTTTATGTCCAGCTCCTTGGGACTGTATACGCTTACTTGGCTTTTACAACATGTCTTCGGCTCCCTGTTTATTCTTATTGTGGTCATCTTCCAGGGGGACATACGGCAGGCGCTCGGAGAAATCGGCATGCATCGACTCTTCAAGCGGCATGAACTTCAGCAGGGCGGCATAGAAGAAGTTGTCATGGCCTGTCAGGAGATGGCGCGTCTGCGTGTGGGAGCGCTTATTGTTATTGAGCGCAGCATGCGCCTTGGCGACATGATTGAACGCGAGGGTGTGCGTGTGGACGCCCAGCTCTCACGCCGTTTGCTGATGAATATTTTTCATCCCAAAGCTCCTCTGCACGACGGCGCTGTGATTATCAGCGCCGGGCGGATCATGGCCGCAGCCTGCATTCTGCCTCTGGCCGTAGCCAAGGGGCAGAGCTTCGGCACACGCCACCGCGCCGCCCTGGGCATCACGAAAGAGAGCGACGCGGCAGCTGTGGTTGTTTCAGAAGAACGCGGCGAAATTTCGCTGGCCATACGGGGCGAGCTGCTGCTCACCCAAGACGCCACACGTTTGAGGCAGAAACTCAATGACATTTTTTAGACACCCGCAGTTGCCCCATCTGTTTTCACTGGTTGTCGCCGTTCTTACGGCTATCTGCTTATGGTATGTGGTGAGCGTGCGCGAAAGGCTGGAAGCCCAGGTTGAGGTGAGTATAGATTATTTCGGCATTCCACCGGGCCTTGTCGTCACAGACGGCTTGATCAGCAAGGTTGTCGTGCGTCTTCGCGGTCCTGAAATCCTGTTGCGTTCCGTCACCCAGCAACGGCTGGTTCGGGCTGTAAACATTGCCTCCATCAAGAAGGGCGTTACCGTTGTGCCTCTGAGCAGCGACACGATGGGGCCGAGCTTCCGGGCATTTGAGATTGTAGACATTCAACCTACGCGCATTGTGATCAATGCGGACAATTTGACTGAACGCAGCGTGCCATTGCGCCCCATTCTGAATTCGCCCCTGCGCAACGGAGCCCTGACGGTGGGCAACGTCAGCGTGACGCCGGCCTCTGTTCTTCTGCGCGGGCCTGAGAGGGTTGTTTCGGCCATTTCCAGCCTGCCGCTGACCATCATGCTTGATCCCCAGGCTACGGGCGACACGGTGAGTAAAAACATCGTCCTTGATACGCCGAGCCTGGTTACAGCGGTGCCTTCTTCCGTACAGGTGCGGTACACCATAACGAGCGGACGCACCGTACTTTTGCGCCAGTGCAAGGTAAACCTGTTTACGGAAAACAGCCAGCTTTATGACATCAGCCCGACAGTAATAACCGTGCTTGTGGAAGTGCCGGAGGCATTGAGCAAAAATACAAGTTACCTCGGGCAATTAGATGTCAACGTTGTGCCGCCGTCGATTGAACCGGGGCAAAAAGCCAAGGCTGACCTGCGTTTTCGTTTGCCCGCAGGGATGACGCTCTTGAATCCGCCGGCGGAACAAGTTATGATAGTCCGTAAAAATATCAACCCAATGGCAGGAAACGTTGATGCTGATGAGCATTCTGCCGGCGGAGGAGAGTGATGGTGGCTGAACGCTTTTTCGGCACAGACGGCCTGCGCGGTACGGTCAACGCCGCCCCCATGACCGTGGACGTGGCTTTGCGTCTTGGCATTGCCGCCGGGATGCGTTTCAGGCGCTGGACGGCGCCCCATAAGGTGGTGATAGGCAAAGACACGCGGCTTTCCGGCTATATGTTTGAATCCGCGCTCACATCCGGCCTGTGCGCGGCCGGCATGCACGTCATCATGACGGGACCTTTGCCGACGCCGGCCATTTCCTTTCTCACGCGCAGCATGCGGGCCGACCTCGGCGTGGTGATTTCCGCCTCCCACAACCCTTTCTACGACAACGGCATCAAATTTTTTGACGCGGACGGCTACAAGCTCTCGGATCAGATCGAAAATGAAATCGCCGAGATGGTGCTCAATACGGACATGGCCTGGTCCTGGCCGGACGCACGCTATGCCGGGCGGGCCACAAAAATTGAAGACGCCGGCGGCCGGTATATTGTCTACATCAAGAGTTCCTTCCCGGCCCACCTTACCCTCTCCGGCATGCGCGTCGTGGTGGATTGCGCCAACGGCGCGAGCTACAAGGTTGCCCCGCTTGCCCTAGAAGAGCTTGGAGCTGAAGTTTTCCGTCTGGGAACAGAGCCAAACGGCGTCAACATCAATGATCACTGCGGGTCGCTTGTTCCGGATGTGGTGGCTGCCAAAGTGCGTGAAGTGCGCGCTGATGTAGGGCTGGCGCTCGACGGAGATGCTGATCGCCTGATTGTCGTGGATGAACACGGCGCAGTTATTGACGGTGATCAGCTTATGGCAATCTGCGCGCAGTCCATGATGGCACGCGGCGAGTTGCCGGGCAATCTGCTGGTGTCCACGGTTATGAGCAATATGGCATTGGAAATTTTTATGGACGAGCACGGCGGAAAGCTTTTGCGCACTACAGTGGGCGACCGTTATGTGGTTGAGGCCATGCGCCGTGAAGACGCGATGCTTGGCGGCGAACAGTCCGGCCATTTGATTTTTCGCCGTTACAGCACTACGGGCGACGGCTTGCTGGCTGCCCTGCAGATTTTGCGCATTATGCGTGAAAAAGAAAAACCTCTTTCTGAACTCGCCGGTTTGTTGACGCTCCTCCCGCAGGAACTGGTGAATGTGCGGGTGGAAAAACGTCTGCCCTTTGAAGAGCGCCCCGCCATAGGCAAGGCCGTGGCGCAGGTGGACAAGGCGCTCGCCGGTCGTGGCAGGGTGCTTTTGCGTTATTCCGGAACTGAGGCACTTTGCCGCATCATGGTGGAGGGAGAAGACGAAGACAAGGTCAAGGAGTACGCCGCGCAACTGGCCAAAGTGGTTGTTCGGGAGCTGTGCTAGACACTTAACCCTATGATATAATCTAAAAAATTATAGAAGTACACTCATTCACTCCCCAAAAATCTTGACCGCACCCGCTTATTGAGAATTACATCAAATTTCCCATAGAAAATCTGACAACAGAGCAGCCACGGTAGCTGCTCTGTTTACCGCTGACATGGAGCAAGGCGATGCTCTCGCCGATTTTTTTGCCACTTTATATTGACAGTATAACTGTTAATATATACTGTATGCAAAACTACAGAGCTTATACCAACCTCTGACAGTACGGACTGCCATTATGAGCAATAAAGTTTTCACATTAGACGAACTGTGTACCCTCACCGATTGCAGCAAAAGAACGGCGAGGTACTATATCCAGTTGGGCTTACTTTCCCGTCCTATCGGTGACGGCAGGGCAGCTCATTACACCGGCACACATCTTGGGCAGCTTCTCCAAATCAAAAAGCTGTCTGAAGCGGGAGTATCGCTGGAACGCATACGTGAGGTATTGGCGGGAGAAAAATCTCCTGTTTCTCCCCGTAAGCGTCATCCCGGATCGGTTGAAGTGCGCAGCCATCTTTATGTCGCTCCCGGTATAGAGATACAAATTTCACCGGAAGAAGCGGGCATGACACCGGAACAAGTAAGGACTTTTGTCAGGGAAGCTATGGAGACAGCAAGTAGGGTATCGTCTGGGGTAACATACACAAAAAAGGCAGGGAATGAATATGAGATGTAAAAAGGGACATGGAAACAGCGGGGAGGGGCAGTTGCTCTGCAATCAGTTCACATGGAAGGCCGGCTTGACGGACTCATGTTGAGCATGACAGCACAACAGCGCTATTGCAATGAAACAGGAAAAAATTTGGAGATGCTCTACACCTTCCCGTTAGCATGGGGAGCAACGCTTATGGGCATGGATGTAGACATTGCCGGAAAACGTTTGCAGGCTACAGTGATTGAAAAAAAGAAAGCCCACCAACAGTATGAAGTGGAACAGTCCACTACTGGTCTGTATACAGCTATGCCCATTTGCTCCGCTTTGAACAAGGCCGGGTTCGGTTGAGCATCCCCACTGTCATCGCTCCACGCTATGGCGACGCACACCGGCAAGGTGGTCTGTCACCGCATGAGTCAGACAGCGTTGACCTGCTGGCGGAGTATCCCTTGACCCTCAAGGTTGATTTGTTGGGCTAGATTGCAAAGAGCACTGTGCATTCGCCAAGTCACAAAATCAGAACAGAGGCATCAGAGGAAGGCATGACAGTTTTTCTGGAATCCAACGCCGTGCTGGATCGTGATTTTGTCTGGATCGTGATTTTGTGCTGAACCTTGACGGCCTAACCGGACAGTCCTTTGCCAAAATTGCCCCCGATAGTGACGAATATATGGTGCTTGCCAGTTTTTTCCCTGAGTTGCCAGCGAAGGATGCACCTTTGTTGTTAAAAATACTGGTGGACTGTTCCGGTTCCATGAGCGGCAACAGCATCGAATCGGCAAAATATGCGCTTGGATGTGCGGCATGAGATCAGGCAATTGTGCGTCTGCTCAACGGAAACCATTCATAAACTGTCCCTAGCAGTTGAGAATACTGACGCTGATTTGAGAGGGCACGGAGATGGGAAATGCCCTGCTTGCCACATTCAAAGACATTGCTCCGCCGGAGGGCAAAGAGGCTGTACCCAGTGTGCTGCTTATTACCGATGGGGAAGTATGGGACGTGGACGGCGTTGTCCGGGCAAGCCTGAATTCTGGACAACGTATTTTTGCTGTTGGTGTTGGAAGCTCCCCGGCTGAAAGTCTTTTGCGCGATCTGGCTGAAAAAACGGGCGGAGCCTGTGAATTGGTTGCACCCAATGAAAATATTGCGGAAGCCACCATACGCATATTTCACAGAATGCGCGGTGCAAAGAGCATTGATTTGCAGGTAGATTGGGGACAAAACCCTCTCTGGCAGTCTCCCGTGCCCCTCCGGTATATGACGGTGAAACGCTGCATATTTCTGCAAAATTTTCCAAAAAATCCGAATATGTTCCCGAACTAACATGGAAAAGTGACGGGAATAAGGGCATTGCCAAACCGGAAACTCTCAGTCAGTCTACAAATAAAGACATAGCCAGACTTGGCGGAGCAAAACAGATGCTGATCGCTGGCACCACGCAGGAAGCGGTAGCTCTTGCCCTGAAATATCAATTGGTAAGTAGGCACAGTAATCTGTTTTTATTTAGTGCATGTCCGTGAAGATAAGAAGGTTGAGGGGCTGCCCGCTCTACAACAGGTGCCGCAAATGCTTGCCGCCGGATGGGGTGGCGTTGGGACAGTGACCGCAACTATAGCAACGAGATGTGATTTTGAGGAAGATTTTGACACCCCCGCCTTTTTTAGCAGGAATGAAATACTGAGCGATATAAGAAAACATTCTGATTCATTAACTAGTCAGGTTGGCCTAGAATCACTTTGTGATGTTCTCAACTGCCTGAATAACGCGGTGCTGGCAGGCGCTGATTTTATGCAGGGGCTGTCCGACAGATTGAAATGCACACTGCTGGCAGTGATATAGCGGAATTTGTTGTGCACATCAGTGTACAGGAGGGCATAGCTTCTGAGCAGGTCTGGGTAATTGTTCTTGATTGGCCTGATTGATCGCTTGAAAAATATAGTAACGCCATGTCGCCAAGCGGCAAAACTTTTACGGGAGCAGTTGCGCACAGTGGATGCTGTGGATGCTGTTGTAAAAGCATCTGTAATCAAGGAAATAACATCGCATTTTGACCATTGTAGGAATGACGACCACGCGCTACGTAACGCCCACTCACGGACTGGCGAATAGCGTTTTTACGTATACCAAGATTTTTTACTTAGCATACTTGTGCGTCAGTATTGATAGCGCTAACTGGCTAACTGATTTGACAGAATGAAAAATGCAGTTTACGCTGTCTATGTTGTCTGCTGCCGTTGGCTGTGGATTCGCCACAGCGCGATTTTGAACGGAACAACTTGTTGCTTTTTTAAAAAAAATCTGTTACCCCTTTATGATGACGGGTGGAACAAGCCAGTTGTTAATATTCTGTCAGTGCCACAGCAACGACGCCTGAAGCAACGCAATATCACGACACTCAAGAGAATAATAAAACGAGTACCACTCTTAGTAAAATTCTGGAGTACCGCTGCCCACGTTGTAGTACATTTTCTGATAAGAATGAATGTAAAAATTTTTCGTTTTCTGTAATATCTAAATATAATAAAAAAGTTGGTATGGTAAACCGATAATAGTAAATGTGTGCAAATTTTAAAATCAAAGGGTGAGCCAAGCAGTAAGGAGAATACCAATTCATCCAATACAAGAACACAAAATAATAGTGCGAAAAAGCCTAAGTCTCAATACGGTAATAAGCTGCAAACTATAGATGATGCAACGCGAGAAATGGAAAGACAAAGAGATAGTATCATATCAGCATATAGGATATGTTGATCTTAGTAAGAAAGTGCTCTATAAGCATCCGTTCACTTTTTCCTTTTCACTATTGCATACGTTTTAATACAGCCCTGAAAATCATTGAAGCTGAAGCCGCTACCAGCCAGCGCGCTGCTTCCACCACCGCGACTACCTGTAAAAGTAGACCGCAAATTATTTTATTTCAAACTGACCCACTACCCGGCCGGTCGGCCTCTTGCCCGCTGGCGCGCGCTCGTATACCATAAGTGCACAGTTAATCAATCATAATTGAAAGAGGAAAACCATGCCTGTCGCCGCCTTTCCCCTCGGACCGCTGGAGACAAACAGCTACATTCTCCACAATGAAAGTCAGGCCGTTGCCGTTGATGTCGGCGGCCAGCCTGAAGGAATGATCGCCTGGCTTGCCGAACACAGGTTGCCGCTGGCCGCAATATGTCTGACCCATCTGCATTTTGACCACCTTTACGGCGTGGCGGCGCTTGCCGCGGCAACCAAACAGCCCGTGCACGCGCCTGCGGGCGACGGCGCTCTTGCTGAGACAGAATCAGCCCGAGGCGGGATATGGGGTTTCCCCCTTGTAGACCCCTTTGAAAGCCTGCCGTTGCCGGACGGACGGGGATCCTTCGGCGGCATGGACTGCGAGATTCTTGAAACGCCAGGGCATACGCCGGGCGGGGTTTCCCTGTATTTTCCGGAACAAAAACTCGTTTTTACCGGCGACACGCTCTTTTACCGTTCCATAGGACGTACGGATTTCCCCGGCGGAGACCACGCAACCCTGCTGCGTTCCATTCACGAAAAGCTCTTCACGCTGCCGACAGAAACAAAAGTTTTTCCCGGTCACGGTCCCGCAACAACAATCGGCGATGAACGCGTCAATAATCCCTTCTGCGGCGACTACGCCCAATGAGCGCTGTAACACTTTTGTGCAGCCCAAGGCCTGGAGGCGTGAGCGACACTGCAGCTCGCATTTTTGCCGAAGGCGCGGCAGAGGCAGGCGTCGGCATGCGGCCTGTCGCCTTGCGCGACTACAGCATACTGCCATGCACCGGGTGCAGAAAGTGCGCGCCGCCGCCGCATTCGTGCCGGATTGCGGCACCAACCGCCTGCCGGCCGGACCAGACGGAAGAGATCTTTGCCCTGCTGCGGAGCGCGCCGCTTGTTTTCATTGCCGCGCCCGTCTATTTTTATGCCCTGCCGTCCCATTTCAAGGCCTTCATTGACAGAAGCCAGCGTTTTTGGGCCGCGCGGGGACAGAGTCCGCAGCAGCGGCAGAACGCCGTTGTCGCAGCGCTGACGGCAGGCAGAAAACACGGCAGACGACTGTTTAGCGGCTCCCTGCTTACGCTCGGATATTTTCTGCGCGCGCTTGGGGCTGAATTGCGACAAACGCGCTTGCTGCGCGGCCTTGAAGACCCCAAGGATCTTTTGCGGCGCAGGCGGGCCTGCGCCTGTCTGCGCGATCTTGGCCGCAACTGGGGGCAGTGGGCGGCCGGGATGCGCGAAAATACATAATCCATCACAGCTACGGACATGATTCCAAACAGACTGCGTCTTTTGTGGCGCAATATGGGACTCGGACAAACGCGTTGCGCAAACTGTCTCGCTCCATTCACGCCGGCGGCCCCCTCAAATGCGCTTGATGCGCCGAAAAACGGCCCGGCCGGCGTTGCGGCGCCGTTGTGCCCGCAGTGCTCCATCCTGTTCACGCCCTACAAAGGCCCGCGTTGCCCTTACAAACAGACCCGGTGCCGTGCGCCTTCTGCCGGCAAAATCCGCCATCCTGGGATAGCATTGCCGCATACGGCCTCTATCAGAGCACACTACGCGACGCGCTGCTCAGACTCAAATTCGACGGCGCGCTGTTTTTAGCGCCCCTGCTCGGCGCCTGCCTGCTTGAAGCCTCCTGCTGTCTGCCGCGGCCGGACGCGCTGACGGCCGTGCCGCAGCATCCCGTGCATCTGCGCAGACGTGGATTCAATCAGGCCCACGAGCTGGCAAAGGCCCTGCACAAATTTTCCGGCATCCCCCTGCAAACGGAACTGCTGCGCCGCCGTGCGCCGCATATTCCGCAAACAGGCCTCTCCGCCGCTGAACGCCGACGCAACAAACGCCATGCATTTCACGCCCCAGCGGCAGCGAAGGATATGCGCGTCTGGCTTATTGACGACGTGATGACAACAGGCATTACCCTGTCGGCGGCAGCGCACGCCCTGTGCGCTGCCGGCGCGCAGGGAATATATGTTCTCATTGTGGCCAGAACGCCCCTGCACAGCTGACAGGACAGCGCAATTCTGCTAGTATGCAACTTCGCTTCCACTTTACTGCACTCTACAAACACCAGAGGGTTGTATGCCAGTCGCCTGTTTTGTCATGCCGCATCTGTCCGAAAGACACCGTGTTGCGGCGCTCGTCCTTTCCGGGGTGATTTGCTGTCTTTTATCCGCCGCTGCAGCGTGGGCGCAGGTAACGTTGCTTGTGCCGAGCCGCACCAATGTGGAAGCCCCTGCAGTCACCGGCGAACACGCCCAAAAGACGGCGGAAAAAAACGCACAGCCCAAGGCAAAATCCACGCAAACTTCTTCCGCCGCAGAATCAAAAACACTACAGACAACGCAACGCCCCGACGAGATTCCTCTCACCCAGGCTCCGCAGTCCGACGATGCCTCCTCCGAAGCAAACATCGCCGAAGAAGCGGACGTGCTGATCACCATGATACACCCGTTCAACAGGGAGGCCATGGTTATGGACATGCCCCGGCTCTTCGCCGTGTTGCGCTATGACAACGCAATGTCTGTCAAAGACGGAGTCCTGCAGCCTGAACGACGCGATCTCCTCGGCGATATGGAGGCAATACGCTATCTGGACCAGAAGGCATGGGGGGCCAACGTGGCCTTTGACAAGCCGGGCCTCTATCAATTCATCATTGAGGCCCGCCCTTGGTGGGATGCAACGCGGGAGCGTTTTCTGCAGCATTTTGTCAAAACAATGCTGCCCGTGCACGGCGTGGAACGCGGATGGGACTCCCCTGTGGGACAACGTTTTGAAATACAGCCGCTGACCCGCCCCTTCGGCCTCGCCTCGCCTGCGCTCTTTGCCGGCCGCGTGCTCCTGAACGGCGCGCCCCTGTCCAATACAACCATGCGCCTTGCCCGCATCAACACGGACAAAAGCACCGCCCCCACCCCATGGCATGAAGAGCTGGTTGCCGTGACCGACGCCGCCGGCCAGTTTGCCTCAGTGCTCAACCAGCCGGGCTGGTGGTGCTGTATGGCCCTGACAGAGGGAGAGCCCCTGCGGGGTCCGGACGGCAGGCCGCGCGCCCTCGAACTCGGAGCGCTGTTATGGTTTTATGTGGACGGTCAGGTTACGGAACCCCACAAACGCTGAAAACGGCTTCTCCACAAAAAATCTGTGGTCAACAGAAGCGGACAAATTCGCTGTCATTTTAAATTATCAATAATATTATATAGTCAGCTGAGCATAATTCAGAATAACCTTCTTGCTTTTAGACGCCCGAATTTATATAATCAAAAAGAAACATTTTTTTACCAGGACAGCGCATGAAAACACACAGCATTCTGATTTTCTTTTTTCTGTTCTTCGCAACTTGCGCACTTTGCCTGTCGGAAACTGCTGAAGCGGCGCGTTTGGGCGGCGGCCGCTCCTTCGGCGGCAAACCCTTTATGAGCCGGCCGGCTCCCGTGCCCGGCATGACGCGTCAGACTCCTTCAACGCAGAGCGCGCCGTCAAAGGGGGTACCCCCCACAGCCATGCAGCGGCACGGCATGGGCGGCCTGTTCGGCGGACTCCTGGCGGGCACGCTCATAGGTTCCATGCTTTTCGGCCACGGCTTCGCAGGCGGCGGTTTTTTGGATATTCTAATTTTCGGTCTGCTGCTGTACTTCTGCCTCAAACTTTTTGCGCGCGCGCGCGCAAAAACGGCAGACGCGAGACAGCAGAAGGCGTCGGCATATGCCGCAACCTCCCCTTCTTCCATGCCGCAGCAAAACAACGTCCCAACATATGGCGACGCCGGCTGGGAACGGTTGCGCGACACAGGCCGGGACGACGCGCAGGCCGATGCAGGCATGCCTCACGGCGTGCCTGCAGGTTTTAATACGGAAGAATTTCTGCGCGGGGCAAAAATGGCCTATAGACGCCTGCAAAGCGCGTGGGACAAACGCGACCTTGAAGATATAGCCGAATTTGCCACACCGGCCGTGATCGCGGCCGTGCGCGGACAGATGGAAGAAGACCCGAAGCCGTCAACCACAGAGCTGCTTCTCGTCAACGCCTATTTGTTGCACATTGAAACCGACGGCAACGACGAACGCGCCGAAGTGTTTTTTGACGTGCTCATGCGCGAAAACCAAGATCAGGATGCCCCGTCGTCCACGCGTGAGGTCTGGCATTTTGTGCGGACGACAGAAAACGACGCATGGAAACTGGACGGCATACAGCAGGTTGCATGACGGGAGCGAACAATGAAAAATTACGTTGCTGACCATGACAAACTTGTGCGCCATCTTAACATGAGTATTAACGAGGTGCGCAAGGATTACGCAAAGATCAGCATGCCCCTTACGGAACACCACAGAAACGGCATGGGCATAGCCCACGGCGGCGCTATTTTTTCACTGGCCGACGTTGCCTTCGGCGCGGCCGCGAATGCAGATACAAAAACAGCTGTCGTCAGCCTCAGCACAAATATTGAGTTTCTACGGCCGGGAAAGACCGGCCCGCTTGTGGCGGAAGCCAAGATGGTGCGCGCAGGCCGGCATATCGTAACCTATGACGTCGAAATTTTTGACGGTTCAGGCGCGATGATAGCAAAATGCATGTCGTCCGGCTTTCTGACTGATGTGCCGTTACCGAAATAGACAGAACAAATATCTGTAACCGGCAATATTCTTTCGCAACACGTTATTTACCTCCTTGATCACCCTGGACAATATTACGAGAATATAGGTGAATGTTCTCAACAGCAAAATGCTCTGGTGAGATTTTCGCTGGTGCGGGGTCAATTCGTTATAAAAGTGCAGATTGCTTCCAAAACCGCCCCGCCCAGCGCTCGCGCTTTCTCCGACACAGTGCAGCAAAATTCTGCATTTCCCCTCGGGTCTATGTCTCCAACCTTGGTTCTCTTTGTTACCGACACCCCTGAACGGACAAGTCCGCGCACCACGCCGTCAATCTGTGCTGTAACGGGCGTTGTGCCCACGTTGAGCACTGCATCTCCGGCCCGCACAAGTTCACCGATTTTCCTGTGCGCACGCGTTATGCCATCTTCTGGCGCGCGCAGTACGCGCTCCACGGTATAGCCGCCAATATCGCCGGGGATACAGGTATCGGCCTGCGCCGAACCTTCGGTGTACACGCGCCCCAGATTGTGCCCCCGGTTGGACTCAATGACGGCGTGAGCGTCCACTCTCGCCGTAAAGCCGGGCCCAATGCCCAGTGTGAGCGGTGCATCGGAAAGAGCCGTGCCCGTGTTGCGCTTGGCTAAAATCGCATCCACACATACATGCGGCCGTATCTGCCCAAGCAACTTCCAGTCGGGATCAACAGCCACGGCGATAATGCCCTGCCGCCACAAGGCGGCAATCTCTTCGCGGTTCTGCTCACGTCGGGCCAAGACACCTTCCACCTCTTGCTCACCATCGTATACGGCCTCGCAAAAACTTACCGTGCGGCGTACTGCCAAAGGAGCCGGCGCTTCCAACAACAGGATTTCGCGCAAGCCTGCCCTGTACAGGCGCACGGCTATGCCGCTTGCCATTTCGCCCCCGCCCTTGATAACAAGGCGGCAGGCATTTAAATCCATTTTGTTGCTCATAGTCGGTACCGGAGAATTTCGCCCTTGTGATGATTCTGATATTTTTGTTAAACAAGAACAATGGAATTACTGATACAAAATCATTAAAAAACGAATCTCTCCGGTACCGTTTACGGGTACCCCTGTTATCAGTTCGGCTGACCCGATTAGAATGAGTAAATAAAGGTCAGGTTAATATTCCAGGGATCACGCACCTGATCACTTTTGCCGTTCATTTTTGTCAATAAAGGTAGCCAAGTAGGAACCTTCAAAGTATATTTGAAAATTTTCATACACTTGGTATTCGTTAGCCAGTCCAATTTCAAACGCGCTGTCCCTCGTGGTCAGATACAGCGGATCCATGCCCAACCCATAGGCATTGGGGCCGGATATGTTGTCAAGGACGGCACTCCTGCCGTTGTCGGGATTATTGCCGGCAAGATAGCGGCGCGCAAAGGCCGGTGAGTTGCTGCCGCCGATGTAGTTCACGCGGAACGTGTGCTTGAGATCGTCAATAAAGCTTATATCCTTCAAATACACACCCACACCCCAGGTAGCCTTGTCATGGTTCTGCCTATCACGTTGTCGCGCCCGCCTTCAGGAATCCAGGGCTGACCGTTGAAGGCAAAGGAGGAAAAGCCGTTGTTGGTGTGAATGGTTGAGAACGTGGGCATACGCTCGGAACCGTTGCTTGGGTCGCTGTCATCGCCTGTGGAATACCAGCCGTAGATACCGGAGCAGCCCAGTCGAGCTTGTATTCAAACAGCAGGGAGGCCAGCCAGCCACTGCGGTTTAAACGACCGTCTTCTCCCCACGTTATTGCACCATAGTTCACATCAAAGGCAATGCAGAAAGGATCCCATACGGCGGCAGCACCGGTCGCGCCTCCCCAAAAAGCACTGCCGTAACTTTGCAGATACTTGCCAGCAAGGGTGCCGTCCTTGCGGTACGCGCCACCCACAGGAACCATGCCTGCCCTGATGTCGCCAGCGGCAGCACCGGGAGTACCGACAAAATGGTATCCGCCGGAGTTAGGGCCCACGATGCCGCCATCACCCAGGGGCTTACTTTCACGCCGTCAAAGGTAAGCGTTTGCATACATGGTGGCCCAAGATATTGCCATCTCCAAGGTTGTCATTATACGCACGTGCCCAGAAACCTGTCAGAGCCACGTTGTCGTTGAACGTGTAACTTGCCGTAATACCGGCCGCGTCATGGTTGAATACCTGTGACCCGGTGGTGAAACTCGGCAGCTTTATGCTCTGAATACCCATGCGGATCTTCAAATCGGTGTTCGGGGGCGTCCAGTCGATGTAGGAATTCTTCAATTCCACGGGATGACCGTCAGAACCAAGTGCGCCGCCTTCGCTGCTGTTCACGCCCACTCTGTTGCTGCCCCAGGTCGAGTCGCCTATTTCAAAATGCACGGTACCGGACAGGGATTCCGATGCTACGGCGTCCAAGCGCACACGTACGCGCTGCACGGCCTCGAACTCATCGGAAGCGCCGGCACTACCCCTGTTGTTCCAGCCGGTACCGCCGTTGCCGCCGGTAATCCTGCCGTTTTGCCCGTAGTCAAAACTCATGATCCATTCGCCCTTGACTTTGAAGTCAACGGCACTTGCGCCTGTTGTTGCACCAAACACAAGTCCGGCTGCCAGCAGTAGCGTCGCAATTTTTTTCATTACTTCCACCCATTCACTGGTTATCTGTTTTTAGGTTTTCTATAAAAGGTGTTTTCAAGCGGCAGCTTTGTGCGGAACACCTTATCCAACTTGTAATAGGCCCCCTGCACAGCCGGAGCTGTGGGGATGCAGGCAAGCTCGCCCGTACCTTTGGCGCCGTAAGCAAAGGGACCAAAGTGCTTTTGATGCATGATCCGCACGATGATGGGCGGGGTTTCGGTTGCCCTGAAAAGCCCCAATGTGCCGTATCTGGCCTTGATATAGCCGCCTTCCACAGGGAAGTCCTCGGTTAAGGCATAGCCAAGACCCATAGCGACGCCGCCTTCAATCTGTCCCTCGGCAGCTTTCGGGTTGACCACACGCCCCACATCATAGGCAGCGGTTACATCTATAACCTTGCCCTGCTCGTCCAGACGCACCACCTGAGCGGCATAACCGTAGGCCACATGGCTTACAGGATTTGGCTTCGGGCTGCCCATGGGGTCGGTTTCGGCAACATATTCCGCATAGAATTCCCTGCCTTCCAGATCAGCCAGAGTTTTGCCGGCATCCAGCTCCACCCTGACCATCCCGGATGCCCTGGTCACCGCTTCACCGCTGACGAGCGTCTGACGCGAAGCCGTGGTAGTACCTGAATTGGGGGTACGGCGCGTGTCCGGCGGTTCCACAATGAACATATCCGGCGCAAGCCCGGTTGTTTCACAGGCCATCTGCACCATGACCGTTGCCATGCCCTGCCCTATGCAGGCCGCAGAGCATCGGATATGCAGCTTGCCTTGCTCAATGGAAATGATGCAGCGCCCGGTATCGGGTATGCCAACGCCAACGCCCGCATTCTTGAAGCAAGAGGCAATGCCAGCGTACCGGGCACTCTCATAGACCTCTTTCACAGCCTCAAGGCACTGCACAACACCCGTGGAATCGTCGGCAATCTGCCCGTTGGGCAGCACCTGCCCCGGACGCACGGCATTGCGGTAGCGTATTTCCCAGGGTGAAATACCCACTATCTCGGCAAGCAGGTTGAGGTTACATTCCATGGCAAAGGCCGACTGCGTTACGCCAAAACCCCGGAAAGCTCCACCAGGCACGTTGTTGGTGTACGCAGCCCTGCCAACCACATGGAAATTCTGGAAGTTGTACGGCCCACCTGCGTGCGTACAGGCCCGCTGCAATACCGGCCCACCCAGTGAGGCATATGCCCCCGTGTCTGAAATGATTGTGAATTTTGCTCCAAGAATGATGCCGTCTTCATCGCAGGCTGTGGTGCAGTCTATTTCCATGGCATGACGCTTGGGGTGAACCATCAGGCTTTCCTGACGGGAAAGTCTGACCTTGACCGGCTTTTTCACTATCCAGGCAGCCAGTGCCGCATGGTGCTGCACCGCCATATCTTCCTTACCGCCAAAGCCGCCGCCTACAAGCTGCGAATGTACATGCACCTTCTCGTGCGGCAGGCCGAGCAGATCCGATATCTCGTGCTGCTCGTCATAAATGCTCTGTCCGCCGGTATACACTAAAATACCATCGTCTTCGGGCATGGCAACGGCACACTCCGGCTCCATAAATGCATGCTCGGTAAAGGGCAGGGAATAGTGCCTGCTCACCACATGCTCAGCTCCGGCAATGGCAGCATCGGCATCCCCCTTGTCCAGTATTTCCTCACGCAACAGGTTGCCGGACTCGTGTATGAGCGGCGCACCAGGGGCAAGGGATTCCGCAGGCGAAGCAAGAGGTTTTAATTCCTCATATTCCACCTCAATAAGGCCCAGTACCTCATCAAGCGCTTCCCTGTTTTCGGTTACAGCCAGTGCCACGGAATCACCCACATAGCGGGTTGTTTCACCAACGGCTATCAGTGCGTCCCAGTCCTTGACCAGATGTCCCAGCTTCTTCTTGCCGGGAATGTCGCTGGCGGTGATGATACGCACGGCCTCAGGGTGTCGTGCCGCCTTTTCCGTATCCATACTGAGCACTTTCGCTCTGGGATATTTTGTGCGCAGAGCCTTGGCATAGAGCATGTCTTCAAAGACGAGGTCATCCACATATTCTCCGTAGCCCAGAGTCTTTTCCTTCGCGTCCAGGCGAAGGAGATTTTCGCCAAGTCCACCTTTATGATCCACATCAGGAATGGGCTTATTTTTCTTGAACATCTCCGCCGCCAGAAGCACGGCGTCTTCAATCTTCACATAGCCTGTGCAGCGACAGATATTCCCGCGCAGAGCCTTTTTCACATCCTCGCGCGTGGGGTCTGGCGTAGTATCCAAAAGCCCCTTGGCGCTGATAACCATGCCGGGAATACAAAAACCGCACTGCACCGCCCCGGCTTTGGCAAAGGCATAAGCGTAGACGTCTTTTTCTCTTTGGTTTAAGCCCTCCACAGTGATGACGCTTTTACTTTCCATCTTGCCCACAGTCGGTATGCAGGCACTGGTGGTCTTGCCGTCAACAAGCACCGTGCAAGTGCCGCAGGCACCCGCACCACAGCCGTTTTTAACGGAAATAAGCCGTAAATCTTCCCGCAAAAAAGCCAAAAGCTTCTTGCTGTCGTTATTGGTACTTACGGCCTTACCGTTCACTGTAAATGTAGCCACAGCTGTCTCCTGTTCCTAAATAAGGCCTACTCAACGCTCTTCTTCCCTGAGTTCTTTGATGTACATTTCCTGAATAGGATGGGCCTCGGCCTCGTCTTCTTCATCTTCCTCAGCAACAATCGGCGGCTTGGGCAATATCTGGTGTACAATCATGGCTGTAACGCCGCCCGAAACCACCGGGGAATAAAAGAATATTTTAAAGAACTGCGGCATGTTGGCAAAAATATCGGGCGTCAACATAGAAACAAGCCCAACACCGATAGCCGTGGCAATGACAATGCTTTCACGCCTGTTCACGCCATTTTCCGCCAAAATGCGTATGCCTGAGGTGGCAATGGTGCCAAACAGCACAACCAGTGCCCCGCCAAGCACCGGACGCGGCAACAGTTCAAATATTACCACCACCACCGGGAAGATGGCAAACAGCATGAACAGCACACCGCAAAAACGACCAACCTTGCGGCTGGCAACGCCTGAAAGCTGAATAACGCCATTATTCTGGGCAAAGGTAATCTGTGGGAAACCGCCAAACACGGCAGCCAGGGCCGAGAACACGCCGCCGCACAATATGCCGCCCTTAAGACGGCTGCGGTATACGGAGCCGCGCGTGGGCTGCTCCGACACTGAGGCTGTTGCCGTAATGTCGCCAATGGCCTCAATAATGAGCACAAGGAAGATGAAGGAACATATCCCGAAGGCTTCCCAGTCAAAGCCGAAGAAGCCAAATTTGAAGGGCACGGGCACCATAAAATAGCTGCGCGGACTGGTTAAAATGCTCCAGTCTACCTTGCCCATGATTATTGCAGCCAGAAAACCCATGCCCATACCAAGCACCAGCGAGCACATGCGGAAAATAGGATTTTTCAGACGGTTGACAAACACCACGGACAAAATAACGATGCCTCCCAGCAAAAGATTGCTCAAATTGCCGTAGGTGCCGGCTTTCATGGAAGCAAAACCGCCGCCAAGATCAACCGCGCCCACCTTGACAAGGGAAACGCCGATCATGAGCACGGTAACACCGGCAACGGTGTGAGTGATTATCTTGCGCAGATATACGATGGCGTACGCGCCCAAAGTCAACCAGAAAGAGCCGACAAAGCAGACGCCGAAAAGGGTACACAGGGTTTCGTCCCAGGTCATGCCCTGAGTCTGCATAAAGGCCATGCCTATGGAGATAAGCGTGGCAGGAAAGGCAAAGGAAGTGGCCTGCACGTTGAGCATGCCGGAGCCGATGCCGAAAGGTCGGCTTACCTGTACAATAATACTCGCTCCCGCAAAAAAGAGCGATATACTGACAAGGTAGGCCACAGCGTCAGCAGGAGCTCCGAAAGCGTTCGCCACAATCAGCGGTGGCGTCATAACGCCGATGATCATGGCCAGGATGTGCTGGACGGCGGCAAGCACGGTTACGCCAAAAGGCGGATTGGCATCCAAAGGATAGATAAGTTCGCTGACAGGTTGTGGAGGTGACGGCTTGTTTTCCATATAGATATCCTGCTATCTAGAGGTTATTATTGTAAGGCCGCGCATACAGTGGATGTGCCAGCCGTGAGTTCTGAAAAAATGACCGCCTGAACGGCCTGCAAAAGCGAAGCGGATGAGGCTTTTTTGTCTAGAAGTTCCACTTCAAGCGCGGCAAGACTAAGCCTGTCGAGCTTCACGCGCATATGCCTGTCTTTGTAGACATACACGTCAGGTTCAGCGCACAGACTAAAGTTCTCGCCCTGACGCTTGCCTTCGGTGACTGTGGCTGAGAGGCGCAAAAGGCCGTTTTGATCTGCAGAAAAGGATTTTTCCGAGAGGTGCAGACGGTATTTTATGCGATAAGGCGCATCCATAGAGGGGCAAAAGGCCTCACAGTTGCCACATTCGTTGCAGAAATCACCCAGATTCACCACCTGCCAGGGCAGACGCACGCTCCCCTGAGCTACGGTAACTATGCGCACTCCTTCCTTGGCGCGCACGGCCTCCTGCATGGGGTATGAGCGTATTTGCGAAGCAAACAGCACATTTGCCCTGTTGGGACACACACTAACGCAGATACCGCAGTAACGATCGCACTGAAGACAGCGATCCGCTTCTTCGGCTGCGTTCTCACAAGCTGTGGTTTTACCGTGAGGCGCAACACGATATGCCTGCTTTGCGCGCAGGGCAGTGTAATCAAGACCTGTGCTGTGTGTGGATTGGACCAGCGGAATAATTTCCAATCTGGATAAAATGTCCATTGCCGCACGCCTGCCGCAACCTACTGATTCAACCAGAGAAAGTCTGCTTCCTGTAGTCGCGTTGTACACAGCTGAGCAGGATGCTTTGAGCTTGTCCATTGCTTCATCTACACGGTGATTGATGTGCACCTTCACCCCAAGGGCCAATATGGCGTCTACATCCTTGGCAATACGCTCTGCCTCGCGGGTCATCTTACTCAGAATATACCCGCCGAGTGCGTCGGTTGCCTCATACACGCTGACCTTGCAGCCGGAAAGCGCCAGATAGTACGCACAGGTAAGCCCGGCTACCCCACCGCCGACCACGGCGACCATGCGCCCGTTGAAAGGAGCCGGCTTTACGGCTTTGCCCTTACTCTGCTCTGCCGCGCAGCGCTTGATATCGCGAATGTGCAAACCTTCATCGTAATGACCGCGCATGCACTTTGATCTGCAGACCTGATTGCACATCTTGCCGAGCACATTCGGGAAAGGGTTGGTGGTATAAACGGCCTTAAGTGCACCATCCAGATCACCTGATGCCGCATGTGCAAGATAGGCGGGCACGGGCTGCTGTGCAGGGCAGGCGCTCATGCAGGGCGCGGCAGCGCAGTCAAGTACCGGCAACGGACAAGAGTTTTTCACATCTCCGGAACCGCCGGCCTTGGCGTAGCGTGAGCTTTCTGCGGTAACCTGCGTTGCATAGGCTTCAAGATTTTTCAGTATGGCTGACTTGTGCCCGCCGGCCTTGGCCCTGCTTACAATAAAGGCTTCAATGCTGTTGGCCTTGGCATCCTTCAATGCCTGGCGCAAGTTAAAGATATACTGCGCCAAGCGTCCGTATCCACCGGGTTTCAGAAGGTCAGAACACATGGTGATCGGAGTGAAGCCGCAGGCAAGGGTGTCAGCCACATTCAACGCATCCACGCCTGCACAGAAAGAAATATCCAGACCGCCGGCAAAGTCTTTTTGCAGACGCTCAGCCACGGCAATGGAGAGGGGATGCAAAGACCTGCCGCTCATGTAGACCATTTTTTCACTGTCCGGCAGATTTTGCTCCGCATTTATGGTTTCAAGGGTGTTGGTAAGCTTGATAGAGAACGGCTTGCCGACCCTTACTCCGGCCTCGCGGCAGCTTTTGATGATGCGCAGGGCTTCCTCGTAAGGAAGGTCGTGCTCAAAGGCAATGTCCGGCACTTCCACTTTATAACCCAATGTGTTGTTCAAAATACCGCGCAGACAGTTTGGCCCAAGCAGGGTGGGGTTCATCTTGAGCGTGGTGTTGAGTTTGCACTCTTTAATGAAATACAGGGTTATTTTTTCCACCTCATCGGGCGGGCAGCCGTGCATACAGGAAATGGTAAGGTTATCACTAATGCAGCCCGGGATATCAATATCAGCCACAGCGGGGTAAAGCGGTGCAAGTCGCTGCTTTATGGCCTGCACATCTTTGGAAGCATCCTGCATGCTGTCCAAAAAACGCTGCACTTTCGGGTTTAAAATACCCTCCATACTGTAGCCGACGCTCATGTTGAAAATCATGCCGGGTTTACCCACAAAGCCCATACGGTGGTGCAGGATGTGCAGCAAAATCCAGGCCTTCAGATACTCGTCATAGCTGTTATCAAGGCTAAGCTCCTGCGACCACTCACAGTTGTAGCCTTCATCTTCCATATCAATACAGGGCTTTGTCACCGTGATTGCATCAAGCACCTGCACGGTTTTCAGTTCCATGTAACGCGCTCCGCAGAACCACGCGGCGACGATGTTCTGGGCCATCTGGCTATGTGGGCCGGCGGCCACGCCCAGCGGGGTTTCCAAGGTGACATTATACCGCTTCATGCGGAAAGGGTCATCAGCCTTGGGGATAAAGAAGAGGTCTTTTACGATACCGAAAACAGAACCTCTTTCAAGATCGTCCAAAATCCATTTCAGCAACTGTTCAGCGCTCAAGCCGTGCATGTGATCGCTGGCCATTGTCCCCTCCGTTAAAATTTTAATGTCGGCCTACCTCAACTTTTCCCACAGCCGCTTGCCCTGCTCGCAGGCTGCGGCTAAAATTTCTTCTTCATCGCCACTGACAAGCCGGCAATTTTCCACAATAATTTTGCCCCGGCTCACCACAGTGCTGACGTTTTTTGCCGAAAGACCGTAAAAGAAGTGCCCAAGCACGTTGCCGTGGGACAAGTCCGGTATAAGCGGAGTCGGACTGTCGTAATTAAAAATTATGAGATTGTTGGCCCCATCGCCCACAGGCCCGTGCAAAGCAGTGTGGCGGTGGACGTTGCGCAAACGCTTGTAAGCCCCGTCAAGAGTTTGCCCTTCTGTCATCACGCCTGTGAAATAGGCTGCCTGGGCAGAGCGAATCATGTCGGAATGCATGCCGTCTGTGCCGAACATGACGTTTTTGCTGAAGCTGTAATCGCCAAGCCCCACGTTATTGTTCATGTTGGATTCGACATTCTGGGCTATCCAGACAGGCGAGGCGGCCAAGATGGCCTTGTCTTCCTCACTCACATGCACGCAATGCCCCAGAATGGTTTTGGGCATATCCAGCACGCCCGCATCCTTCATCCGCTGCACCACTGTTTTGCCGTAGGTGGCAAGGCAGTGTTTCTGATCGGACCTGGCCTCGGCCACATGGATGTGAATGCCGGTATCGTACTGCTGCGCCAGGGCAACGGCGGCTTTTAATGTGTCGTCGGACACGGTGAAGGAGGCATGCAGCCCCACATGCCCTTTGCCGCCTGCGGCAAAGAAACGCTCGTGCTCGGCAAGGCTTTTCATGGCAATGTCTATGCCGTCACGGTCAGAGGTCTCGTGGCAGAGCAGATGCCCTATGCCGATTTGCTCAAAAGCCTTGGATATGGCTGAAAGGGAGCCGTCAGCCGCCAGCGGCGAGGCATGGTGGTCAATGCAAAAAACCACGCCGTTCTTTGCCATAAAAAGTCCGGCAGCCAGTGCCGAGGCATAGGTCATGTCGTTATCAAGGCACTTGTCGAGCCGCCACCACACAAGCTCCAGCATTTCGTTGAAGTTCTGCGGTGTTCTTGGCAGGGGCGGCATACCCCGTGAGAGTATGGAATAGATATGATGATGACCGCAGGAAAGGGCCCGCATGACGAGTTGCCCCTTGCAATCGAACTCGCGATCACCCACGTTACGTTCCGGCAAGGGCGGAATGACCACGTCCAAGCGTATGTCGCCGTTTTTGCCTTCTTCCACGGCAATGTTGCCCTCAAAAAAGGCAAAGGTGACACTGTCGAGATATCTGGCATTGCGTAAGTATAGCATTTATATCTCTAAAATTACAAAATCAACCTGGAAACATGTTGCGCCCCCGCTGCATAAACTGCCCGTCGCCGGGCTTACCCAGATAGGTGCTGTTGTGAACGATACAGCTACCGCGTAAATACACCGCTTCAATACGGCCTGTGAGCTTAAAGCCCTCATAGACAGAATAATCCGAGGGGCCATGCAGGTCTGAGGCCGACAAGGTGTATTCGGTTGCTGGGTTGAACCCTGGATCCAGAATAATAAAATCTGCATCGGAACCTGGCACGAGGGCGCCTTTTTTCGGATACAGCCCGGTGAGTTTTGCCGGATTTGCGGCAATAAGGGTGGCAAAGGCGTTCAGGGAAAGTCGGCCCTTGGCAACGCCTTCGGAAAACAGCAGGGAAAAGCGTTCTTCAATTCCGGGCGCGCCGCCGGGGCAGCGGGTGAAGTCGCCGCGCCCACGCGCCTTGTCTGCCGTTGTAAAGGAACAATGATCCGTGGCGATAGTTTGTATTTCGCCGTTTATCAAACCTTGCCAGAGAGCATCCACATCCGCCTGCGTGCGTAACGGCGGGGACATGATGTAGTTAAGGCCCTTTTCCTTATCGCAATAACGTTCTTCTGTAAGGGTAAGATACTGCGTACAGGTTTCCACAAAGATATTCTTCTGCCCTTGCGCCCTGGCCTTGCGTATTTCAGCAAGGCCCAGGGCCGATGATACATGCGCAATGTACACGGTGGCATCGTCAGCCATAGCCGCCAGATGCAGCACGCGGCTTACGGCCTCGGCCTCTGTGTGTGCCGGGCAGCTTTTGGCGTGCCATTTCGGTTCACCAAGGCCTTTGGCCTTACATTCGGCACGCAACAAGGTAGTTATATCGTGATTTTCGGCGTGTACCGCGCACAGCATGTCAAGTTCATTGGTTCGCCGCAAAAGTTTGAACAGAGCCTCATCGTCCAGGCGATTATCATAGGTCATATAAGCCTTGATGGATGTGTAACCCTGCTCGGGCAAAGACTTAAGGCGTTGTAGGCTCGCCTCATCACGGTTTTGCATGACGGCATGAAAGCCGTAATCCACGGCGGCCTTGTTTTCGGCAAGGGCGCGGTGTGCCGCTATATGCTGCTCAAGGGCGCGGCCTTCGGGCATGAAGGCCATGTGATCCACAATGGTGGTGGTGCCGCCGCAGGCAGCGGGCATGGTACCGGCAAAGTAGGTGTCCGGGCCGGTTGCATCGATATCAAAAATTATATGTGTGTGTATGTCCACACCACCGGGCAGCACGTACCTGCCGGAAGCGTCCACCATTACTGCCCCGTCAGTACTAAGAGCGTGGCCTAGGGCGATAATTCGACCTTCTGCAAGCAGCAGATCCGTTTCCACTGTCTCATTGGGCGTTACCACTGTTCCGTTTCTGATCAGGATTTTCATAGCATAGATCGTTTGTGACGCGGGCAACCCAGCCCCTATGGTCGGAAGACCACGGATTGCCGGCGGATCTGTTTACTTGATGCGTTGAGCGCCGCTGTCAAGCAGACGCATGAGGGTGTCTGCCGGGTCAGCCTTGCGGGCAAGCAAGATCATGGCGGCGATGATATAGGGTTTATAGCTGGCTTCGCGGTACATGGGTACGCGGTAGCGGTCGAATACTGATGCCTCTACCTCGCCTTCCTTGCAGGAAACACCCGTAATGTCGGCAGGCAGGCAGTGCATGTACAGGGCCTGCCCCTTGCTGGTGCTCTTCATGAGCTTTTCGGTGCATTCCCATTTCTTGAAGTTGGTGTTCTGCGCAAGCAGTTCCTTCTCCAACTTCTTAATGCCGTCCTGATCGCCCTTGGTGTACAGGTCGGAGCGTTTTTCCATGGCGGCATACGGCGCCCAGCTTTTGGGATAGACAATGTCGGCGCCCTCAAAGGCATCTTCCATAGAATGGGTGCGCTTGTATGTGCAGCCGGAGGCCCTGGCGTTTTCAGCGGCAATGGACTCCACTGCGGACATGACATCGTAGCCCTTAGGGTGAGCCAGCGTCACGTCCATGCCAAAACGTGTCATCAGGCCGATAACACCCTGCGGCACGGAAAGGGGCTTGCCGTAGGAGGGAGAGTATGCCCAGGTCATAGCGATTTTTTTGCCCTTCAGCTTGTCCACGCCGCCATAGTAGTTGATGATGTGCAGCATGTCGGCCATGCACTGTGTGGGGTGGTCAATATCACACTGCAAATCCACGACTGTCGGGCGCTGTTCCAGCACACCCACGCGGTAGCCCTCTTCCAGGGCAGCGGACACTTCGCGCATATAGGCATTGCCCTTGCCGATGAACATGTCGTCACGAATACCGATGGTTTCCGCCATAAAAGACACCATGTTGGCGGTTTCTCGTACGGTTTCGCCGTGGGCAATCTGCGATTTGCCCTCGTCCATATCCTGCACGGTCAAGCCAAGCAGGTTGCAGGCAGAGGCAAAGGAAAAGCGCGTGCGGGTGGAATTGTCGCGAAAGAGCGAAATGCCAAGGCCAGAGTCAAAAATGCGCGGGGCAATGCCCGCTTCACGCAGACCGCGCAAGATGTCGGCGACCTTGAATGTGGCGGCAATTTCGTCGTCGTTTTTGTGCCAGGTTTCCAGAAAGTCGTGCATGTACATTT
This sequence comes from Candidatus Desulfovibrio trichonymphae, assembly GCF_002355955.1. Lineage (NCBI taxonomy): Bacteria > Pseudomonadati > Thermodesulfobacteriota > Desulfovibrionia > Desulfovibrionales > Desulfovibrionaceae > Desulfovibrio > Candidatus Desulfovibrio trichonymphae. The sequence continues at coordinate 996,486 of NZ_AP017368.1, forward strand.
TGCTATAGTCAAGCTGGGTCAGATTTTTGATCATTTCGCGAATACGGGTGCGATCCATGGCAGTTCTCCCTAATATTTGATGTTAAACTTAGAAGTTATTCGTAAATAATTCCAATTTTCCGTAAGGCGATAATCGCGTATACCAAGTGAAGTAACGCTATATATGTGCAATGCAATTTTTCATGGTGAACCAGAAGCTTGCGGAATCTGTTCACCTAGGCATGCCACACTTCCACTGCCAACCGTCGTGGATGATGGGTTGGATCAAGAATCTTTTTCTGCTGCTCTTCTCCGCGAAAATAGACATTTTACTAATTTTTCTCTTTTATTATCCATTATATTTCTCAATTTATAAATTATAAAATAATTTTGTCCTCATTCTTTAGCAGTCGTGTGGTACAGGTATCCTATCTCAACTATATTTACCTAACAAACTAAGCTAAAATTAAGTTGATTAAAACCGCTGCCTTGCCTTTTCCCATCCAACTATAGACCTTCTCATCCATATATGAACAGAAAGTGGAATCGTGACATTGCCGACTTTTTGTTGATCTGCAGCACAGCGCACATTATTCGTTTTTGCTGATGATCATCAATAAATACAAGTGAATGCACGGAACACACTTTGCTCTAGATCTCCCATAAAATACTCTATGCATCGTTACTTTATATGCGTTCCGCCGTTGCCTGACATGGCAATCTTCATGTTTTCCGGGTTGGTGATAATGACTTCTTCCCCGCCGTTATCAAGGAAGTTAAGCGCGGCCTTGATTTTGGGACCCATACTGCCGGCCGGGAACTGACCTTCGTCGTAATAAGCGCGTATTTCAGCAGCTGTAACGCTGAAAAGCTCCTTCTGGTCAGGTTTGCCAAAGTTGACGCAAACCTTTTCCACGCCCGTTGATATCACGAACAGCCCGGCTTTCAGTTCGTTGGCTAAAAGACACGAGGCCAGATCCTTGTCAATAACAGCGTCCACACCACGCAGGTCATTCCTGGTGTCGGTAACAACGGGGATGCCCCCGCCGCCTACGGTGATGAGATTGAAACCGTCGGCAAGCAAAGCGCGAACGGCGTCAAGCTCCACAATTTCCCTGGGCACCGGACTCGGCACCACGCGACGCCAGCCACGGTCGACATCCTGCTTGAGTACCCATTCAGGGTGCTGAGCCTGAAGTCCGGGCAATTCGGCCTCGTCGTAAAACTCGCCTACATACTTGTCCGGCGCGTCAAAACCGAGGTCATCCGCATCCACGCGCACCTGTGTGACCAGGCTTATCACGCGGCCTGCGGCCTTGTTGCCCCGGTCGCGCAGTTCGTTGGAAAGCGCCTGCTGTATCTGCCAGCCGATAGCGCCCTGGGTATCTGCCACACAGGAAACCAGTGGCACGGGGTGCATACCGGTTTGCTTGCGGGCAATTTCGCTACGAAACAGGATAAACCCCACCTGCGGCCCATTGCCGTGCGTAATGCAGACCTGGCGGCCTGATTCAATAACATCGGCAATGTGGCGCACCGTTACGCGGATGGCGTCGTACTGATCCTCAACGCTTTTTTTGTTTTTTTTACTGATCAGAGAGTTGCCGCCAATGGCGATAACTGCCAGATTTTTATTTCTGCCACTCATGGTCGCCTGCCCTACTTGTTCCGGCGCACATAGGTTTCAGGCAGGGCAGCGTACAGGGCGGCACAGCGCACAAGGTCTGCCTTCCAAGTTTTTTCGTTGGGGGCGTGGGCTTCTTTTTCCTTGCCGGGTCCAAAACCAACAACAGGGATGCCGAACATACCCGTGATGGACACGCCGTTAGTGGAGAATGTCCACTTGTCGATACGCGGTTCGGCATTAAACAGTGCGCGGTAGGCTGCTCCGGCGGCTTTGCACACCACAGAGTCTTTGGGCAGCACCCAAGTGGGAAAGTAGCAGTCTGTGGGGTAGACAAGCTTTGTCCAGGAAGCGGAATCGTAGGTGTACATGGATACAGTAGCCTTGTCGCCCAGCTTTTTGACAGAAGGCAATTCGCGAATCTGCCCAAGCGCCAAGTCCTTGTCTTCGCCCATGGTCAGACGACGATCAAGAGAGATAGAACAGCCGTCAGCCACTGCACAGCGTGAGGGCGAGGAATAAAATATCTGGGAAACGGTAAGGGTGCCCTTGCCCAGAAAATCGTCGTCCTTGAGCCTTTTGTTCAGTTCTTCCAGCTCAGTCAAGATGTGGGCCATGTTGAAAATGGCGTTGTCGCCGCGCTCAGGGGCAGAGCCGTGGCAGGAAACGCCGCGCACGTCCACGCGGATTTCCATGCGCCCGCGCTGTCCGCGATAAATGCCACCGTCAGTGGGCTCGGTGGAGACCACAAATTCCGGCTTCAAGCCGTGTTCTTTGATGAGGTATTGCCAGCACAGACCATCGCAGTCTTCTTCCTGCACGGTGCCGACCATTGCCACGGTAACATCAGCCGAGATAAGGCCAAGTTCCTTCATGATAAGACCGCCGTATACCATGGAAGCCATGCCGCCTTCCTGATCCGATCCGCCGCGCCCGCCGATGGTTTCCTCGTCTTCGTAGCCCTCATAGGGGTCAAAGGTCCAGTTGGCGCGCTCGCCAATGCCGACTGTATCAATGTGCGCGTCAAAGGCAATAAGACGGGAACCATTGCCAAGATAGCCGATGACATTGCCCATCTTGTCAATTTCCACGCGGTCAAAACCCACAGTTACCATTTCCTGTTCAATGCGCTTGACAACACCCCCTTCCTGACAGCTTTCAGAGGGAATGCGGATCATGTCGCGCAGAAACTTTACCATGCGTGGCTGATATTTCTTGCTCAGTTCATTGATTTTGTTGGCATCCATTTAACATGCTCTCCTTGCATAGCATTTGTAGTTATACTTGGCAGTCATTGTCAGGGTGGGCACCGAACCAGACCACGTTTCTGTATACGTCGGGGGCGGTGTCGCCTTCGGTGCTGACAACCAGCACAGAGGAATTACTGTTCAGCCCCAGCGCCTCACGCTGGGTGGCGGCTGCCGGATGCTCCATGAGCCACTGCACAAGGCCGGTGGTCACAGCCCCGGATTCGCCGGAAATAATGACTTTGTCGCCGCCAACAGGGGCCGCCAGCACCCGCATGCCGTTAGCTGCAATGTAATCGGGGCAGGAAACATAGGCCGTTGCGTAGTCGCGCAGTATTTCCCAGCTTACTGTGTTGGGTTCACCGCAGGCAAGCCCTGCCATAAGTGTGTGCAGATCACCTGTGACGTTGTGCGGGCGGCCGTCGGCCGCCACGGCTGATGTATAGATACAGTTGGCTTTATGCGGCTCGACAATAATAAACTTGGGTGCGTCATCGCCAAGCGCTGCGGTCAGATAGCCGACAACGGCGCTGGCAAACGAACCGACTCCTGCCTGTAAAAAGCAGTGGGTGGGCATTGTGCCGGCGGCCCTCATCTGCTCCAAGGCTTCAAAAGCCAACGTCATGTAACCCTGCATAATCCAAGTAGGAATCTCGGTATATCCTTCCCAAGCTGTGTCCTGCACCATAACATAGCCATGCTTTTGCGCCAAATCCCAACTCATGCGCACGGCTTCGTCGTAGTTAAACTGGGTTACGGTACATTCCGCACCCTCGGCCTTGATGTTTTGCACACGTATGGGCGCCGAACCTTCGGGCATGAACACAATGGCTTTGTAGCCAAGTTCTCTAGCCGTCCAGGCGAGGCCACGACCGTGGTTGCCGTCTGTAGTGGTGATAAAGGTGATGTCACCGGCCTGTTGGCGAATATCGGGCAAACACAGCTCTTCGCGGGTCATGCCCTCCATGCTGCGACCAACCTTGTCGGCAATAAACCTGCCCATGGCATAGGAAGCGCCAAGAACTTTAAAAGCGTTCAACCCGTAGCGGAACGATTCGTCCTTAACCAGAAAGCTCTTAAGCTTAAACTTTGCCGCCAGGCCGGGCAGGGACGTTAGCGGGGTTTGCTTATATTCCCTGAAAGATTCGTGGTAGCGTCGTACCGTATCGGCGCATGCTGGCGACAGGACGTCAATGTTGACACCAGATCCTGCGGTCTTGCGGTCGTGATTGACGTACATCCAGACAGACATCACAGCCTCGCTGGTTACAGCTTAATAAAAATACAAGAATAAAGCAAAAATAGGGCCACGTCAATGCCCGTGACACGGGAAACAACATCGGCGTAAGACTGTACATACTGTTGTATATCTGCCAGACTGGCCATATTTTTATCAGCCTCATTCATGGTTAAAATTGTAGAGGATTGATTGCCGACAGTAACGTAGATTGACGAAGCGCTTCCCCCTGTCCTATTACATGCGTTCTCAACGCAGGGCAAAGCCGACAGGCGTCTGCGTAAATAATCTATAATCTGAGGAGCATTACAATGAGCACCCTTTCAGTTATCGACACAGGCAATGCCCCCGGCGCAGTAGGACCCTATTCACAGGCAATCACCGTGGGGGGCCTTATTTTTACTTCAGGTCAACTTCCCATGGATCCGGCAACCAAGACCATGCCCGAAGATATCAGAAAACAGGCGAAGAACTCGCTCACTAACGTGAAAAACATTCTGGAAGCGGGTGGCTCAAGCCTTGCAAAAGTGGTGAAGACAACCATCTTTCTTACTGATATCAAGGAATTTGCAGCAGTGAACGAAGTGTACGCGACGTTTTTTACCAAACCATTCCCGGCAAGGAGCTGCTTTGCGGTGAAGGCTCTTCCCCTTGGGGCGAAAGTGGAGATTGAAGCTGTAGCGGCTGTGTAAGCACAGTTTTCCGGCATCACACACTCCCTTCGCCTCTCTTTGCGGCAATTTATTATCTTAAAAAAAGAAGAGTCTCAAAGTAAAACTGCGCTACGAACAACAATAATACAGCACTGTCATAAGCGTCATGCTGACGGCCCGTAAGCCCTGATTGGCCAGAACAAGCCTGAGCGCCAAACCGGGGCGGAAGAAGCCCGTATAGGAAGGGAGCTGGTGGCACAAAGCCCGCATGGGCGTAGACAGAATATTCCCTACCATCAGGGCCAGCACAATGTCGCGCGGGTACACCCCGCCGGCTTGCAGGGCAGATCCGGCGGCCCCGAGGGCCGCCCCCAGTTCCGCGGCCAGATGCAGCGCTATAATGCCCATAACCTGCGGCTTCAGAAAAGAGAGCCAAGCCATATTGTCGGTTATCCACAGTTCAGCCGAATGAAAAACGCCGCAATGCTGCAAGGCGTACATCAACACATAGGCCGGCGCGGTAAAGCCGAACAATTTCGGCAAGCGCTGCGCAAATCGACGACAGGCTCTGCGCAGCGCGTCACCCGGAGCAAAACAGGCCTGAGACTGCCGCTTGACGATGGAGCGGATTCGCCCTGCGACAATTTTAAGGCAAGGACTTGCTGCAAAATCCCTGCAAAGCAATTTCACATTTTCAATATCCCTCTGCACTGAGGCAAAAGGCGTGTCGGCGGGAAACGCAGTTTGGGGCCGGACAGGAACCGGCTGCAAAAGCAATCGTCCGAGCAGCACGGTAAAACAGGTGCGTCCGGCGGCGGCCAGCAGAGTAAGCCCCACATAAAGCGCTGCAGGCGGCCCGAGCACCGGCCAGATGAGCAAAAAAATGGTGGGCGTGTGCACAAGATATGCGGGCAGACTGTTGAACAGATTGGCCAGCATCAACTCACGGCCGGAAATCAGCCCTGCGTTGTATTTTTCAGACAAAAGGCCGTTCGCGGCGACGGGAGACACAAAGGCAAGGGCAAAAGCCGCTCCCGCCGTTTCGCGCAGATGCGCGGCCCGTGACAGCGGAGCGGCCAATCTGGCTATATGGCGGGTCCAGTGCAGGGCTTCCAGCAGATTGGCGACCAGCAGACCTGCGGCAAGCCCAGTGAGCAGGCGCAACAACGGCACACCGAGCGAATGCCAGAGTTCCACGGCGGAAAAAACGTCGGGGCTGAAATGGAACGAAATGATTTTACAAACCTCCGAAAAGACGGGCAGCAATATGATCTGTACAGTCAGACACCATTGTCGTTGAGGGCAACACGCAATTCATATTACCACCGGCAAAGCCGGTGCTTGAGACAGCATGTCCAGACCCGCCCCCACGAGTCAAGGTTTTTTTGAACTGACGAATATCGCATGCGATCTCCATGTCTCCTGGTCTTGAAGCATGCGCCGTCACAGGGTATGCTGCATCACGCAAGGAGAAAGCATGCCAATCAACACTGAAGAATTATTAAAAATTTTGGCCTGCCCGCGCTGTCTCGGCGATTTGACGGCACTGTGCCGCAACGGAGAAACCGTGGGCTTCGCCTGCGCGGCCTGTCAGGCCGTCTACCCCGTTGTCGACGAAATACCCGTCATGTTGATAGAAGAAGCCGTGCCCCGTGTCGCATGGGACAAAGGACACCCTGATGCCGGAAAGGATTGACATTGCGCCAGGGGAAGCCGGCATAATTCCTCTTTTTACCCTTGTGCCGGGCCTGCGGCTGATTCTGGCTTCAGCATCGCCCCGGCGGCGGCAGTTCCTTCATGAATGGGGGCTGCCCTTCACGTCTGTATGGCCGAAAGGCGTGGAGCCGCGGCCGGAACACGACGAAACGCCCGACGCATACTGTCGGCGCGCCGCAGCCGCCAAAGCTCTGGCCGTTGCGCGGCAGACGGCCGGGGACGAAATTCTGATTCTGGCGGCGAACACTGTCGTCGCGCTGCACGGCGACATTCTGGGGAAACCGCGCGACGCGCAGGAAGCCCTCGGCATGCTGCAACGGCTCTCAGGCCAAAGCCACGAGGTGATCAGCGCCGTCTGCCTGCTTCTGCCCGATGGTCGCCGTCGCGTTTTCAGCGACGCGAGCCGGGTGTTTTTTCACGCATGGCCGATGAGCGTGCTGGCCGCGTATGTGCGCACTCACGAATCGGACGACAAGGCAGGGGGCTACGCTGTTCAGGGGCAGGGGGCTTTTCTGGTGGAACGTGTGGAAGGCTCCTGGAGTACGGTGGTGGGCCTGCCGACAACGATGCTGGCGCGGACGATGCTGGACGAGGGGATTATCTCGCCCGTCTCCAACGGCGCATAAAAAATGCTTGCCAAAGCCATGACAAACGAATACAAAATTTTTTCCATTTACGGCGCGGCGTTTGACGCCTTGCGACCACGGGCCGGGGTAGCTCAGTTGGTAGAGCAGTGGACTGAAAATCCACGTGTCGGCAGTTCAATTCTGTCCCCCGGCACCATCCAAAAATCTCACCAGGTCCCGCAATGTCCCAAAAGGCTTGCGGGACTTGCTTTTTTATAGGTTCTGCATCTCGCTCCGTCTCATAAAATCCATAGATAGCCCAGATTTTTGTTGGTAAAGAGGAAAAAGCGGTCGCCAAAGCTGTGGAGCGTGAAGAAGCCATGACTTTTGAGGCGGTAGCCGAGCAGTGGTTTGAAAAAGAATACTCGGATTGCCCACCAAAAACCGCAGAGAAAATTCGCTGACATCGGCGTATTCTCAATCAGCATATCGGCAAAATTCCTTTTTCACGTCTTGAACGCAGAGACATCGTAGAAGCAATAGTGCCCACACAGGAGCGAGGCTGTATTGATACCGCGCACCGTCTGGCGCAGGATGCCAGCGTAATATGTCTGTTTGCCTGGGGCATCGGCTACGCCGACCGTAATATTGCTGACCGTATTGTCACCGCACTGAAACCCATTCCGAGAAAACACCGTGCCTCGATTACTGACCCTGATAAAGTCGGCGGGTTATTGCGGCGCATTCAAGGCTATGGTGGCGCAGGTCTTTCCGTAAAATATTGCCTCAACATCCTTCAGAGGCTGAAAAAGCTTGGGTTAATAGAACGTAGCGGCGCGGATAAAAACGGGAAATGGCTTGTGCATTAAGCAATGCCTTTTCGGTATTGGACTGAGTGCAACGCGGGGTTGAACTGGTTATCTCGCACCAAGCAAAACTATTGGGGGCAACTGCGGGGGCAAGTCTGATTTTATAATTAACATATTTTTATTATTTAAAATTGACAAGCTGGTTGAGCAAGGCGAAAACTTTGGCCGGGAAACTACTTTGGCCGGGCGCTCCTATGCCAAAAAAATCAGTGCTTGGCGGGAAGCCGGTTATAGTGTGAATTTGATTTTCCTAACTTTGCCTGATGTGGAAACCGTCATTGCCCGTGTTGCCGCCAGAGTGGCGCAAGGCGGTCACGCGATTGCCGAGGATGTTATCCGCAGAAGATTTGATGCAGGCCTTGAAAATCTTGATGCGCTGTATAAACATATTGTTGGTAGCTGGATTCTTTTTGATAATGCGGACACACAACCTGTTTATGTACAATCTGGAGAAAATAATGGATAAGCGGCCAAAAGCGATAGCGCCGAGTCCTGAATTGCGGGAATTTATAGAAATAGCCACCAATGCACTATCAGGATGCGCGTAAATTTGCGGAAATGACAGGTACGCCTCTGGTCGTCAGAAACAATTACGCAGAACAGGCAGAATGTGTGCTGTTATATACCACATTAACCATCTAAAATACTATAATCACCGTCCGCAATTCAGCGGCGGAATACTTGACATATCTTATCACCACAGACGAAAGCGGCGTAAAAGTATAGCACGAAAACCTGGCTCATACGCTGTTCTCCGGCAACAGTGCCGGCACCGCCAGTGCGGGATAGAGTGTAAAAAATTCGGCCAACAAGTATAAGGAGCCTGTGAGCAATACGGGACACTCTGCACTGACTCCCCGCACAGCTTCAGCGGCGTGCAGCGCTGCGGCAAGATTATGCACAGCCAGGGTTGTCGACGACAGCAGCGTGTTGCAGACTTGGGCCACATGTTGCGCCGACGCGGCGCGCGGGTTTTGCAAAGTCGGCACAAAAAACGGGATGTTGCCGAGACAGCGCTTCAGCATCAGCGCTGACGTCCGCCAGTCCTTGTCGGCAAGGCAGGAAAACACGGCACAGGCCGGGTGAATGTCTGCCTGATGCAGGGCATTCAGCAGCGCACGCATGCCGTGTGGGTTGTGCGCTCCGTCCAGAAGCAAATCCGGGTATTCCCGCGTGCCGGTGACGCGTTGTAACCGACCGGGAAGAAAAGCGCTTTTGAGTCCGACTGCCTGACTCGCCGTGTTGTCCGCCTCCCGCTTGAGCATTGGGGCCAAATGACGCCACGCGGCAAGAGCCAGACCGGCGTTGACCAGCTGATGCGGCCCGGCCATGTCCGGTTTCAGCGGCGACGTCTCAGACAATGCTTCGGCCGCATACAACGGGGCGTTGCGCGCGCGCGCCGCCTCTGAAATGCAGCGCGCCGCATCGGGAAATTGCTGGGCGCTTACAACAGGTGCTGCGCTGCGCACGGCTGCAGCCTTGTCTCCGGCGATCTGACGCAAGGACGCCCCGAGCAGCTCCCGATGATCCACAGCAATCGGCGTGAAACAGAGCAAATCCGCATCCACGCCTGTCGTTGCGTCATAACGGCCTCCGATGCCCGCCTCCAGAATGGCGGCTTCAACGCCATCCTCAATAAACAACAACAAGGCCAGCACCGTCAGCCATTCAAAATACGTCAGGCCCGCGGCGGCCTGCATGAGCTTGTTGGCGGCCGAAACCCATCTGTCTTCAGGCACGGGGCAGCCGTCCACACGGATACGCTCCGTCGGAGAAACAAAATGCGGCGAAGTGTACAAACCGGTACGGCAACCGTGCGCAGTACAGAGCGATGCCAAAAAGGAGGCAGTGGACCCTTTGCCGTTGGTGCCGAGAACCTGCACTGTCACAAAGGGAGGCCGGGTTATCTTGAAGGCAGCCAGCGCGCGCCGCACGCGCCCAAGGCTCAAGTCAACATGAAACAGACCAAGACCGGCCAGATATTCCTGAACTTCCTGAAAACTATTGAATACGGCCTTCATGCAACCGTGCTGTCTGAATGTTTCCTGCCCGTCGGCAGCGGAGCGCATATACATGCCCCTTACCTGAAGGCGTCGTTATGAGATTGGGCATCTTCACACAGATTGTGCAACAGCTTTTCCGCGTTGTGGCCGTGGGCGGCCAGCATCATCAGTCGTTCATGTTCGTCTGTCTTAAACGATATGTCCAGAAATTCGTCCGGCAGATCGGCAGTGGGCAGATGTTCCGCCCATTCCAGAATGGTCAGAACGGCCTTATCATCCAGCCCTTCAATAATTTCTTCGGGCAGTGAGCTCCTGCAGCGGAACAGGTCGCCGTGCAGAACAGGGGGCGTTGTCGGATAGTGGTGGCAGATGGTAAAGGAAGGGCTGGCCACTTCCGCCCGCTCGCACCCCGGCAGAGAGCGCACCAGTGCCGCTGTAAAAGTTGTCTTTCCGCTGCCGAGCGGCCCGCGCAACAGCAGGGATCTCACAGCGGCATGCCGCTGCAGACAGCGTGCAAGTCTCCGTGCTGCCTTTTCCGTGTCTTCAATGGTATGCAGGATTATTCCGGCCACGGCAGTATTTCCTCGTCCGGCGCGGATTGAGCGGCTTTGGCCCGCGCAATGGGAATCGCGTCGGCCACTTCGCCCGCTATGTTACCGCGCGCGGGAAAGGCGTTCGCGCACACGCGTCCTGCAAGAGCGTGCAGAACAACGCCCAATGCTGCCGCTGCAAGGCTTGCCGGCGCATGTGTGCCGGCACAGGCAAGCAGAGCGCCCAAACAGCCGGCCAGAACGTCTCCTGCACCAGCAGTCGCCAACTGCGGAACATCGTAAGGGCTTATCAGCACGGGCATGCCTTTCTGGCCCACCAGCGTGCCCGCGCCTTTGAGAACGACGGCACAGGGACACAAGTCGCAGAGGCTGCTCAGCGCCGCCTGTCTGTCAGACTGCACATCGGCCGTGTCTGCATGCAGCAGGGCGGCGGCCTCGCCCGGGTGCGGCGTCAGGATGTCACGCTCGTTGATTGTTCGTAACGTATCCGGCCGCTCGGCCAGCAGCCTCAGTGCGTCTGCGTCAAATACAGCGGGCGGGCGCTTCGGCAACGACAGCAGTGCTGTTAAAAACACGGCCGCATCCCCGGTGCGTCCCATGCCGGGGCCGACAACCAGCGCGTCTGATCGGGCAAGCAGTTCCAGCAGACTGACGGGAAGAGTTGTCGGCCATGTTTTGCCGCCCGCCTCTCCAAGGGGCAGCGTCATGACTTCCCGCAGGCTGTTCCTGATTGCGGAGGCGGAGATGGCCGGTGCTGCTGCTGTGACAAGCCCGGCGCCCGCGCGCAATGCGGCCAGCGCGGCCAGGTGCGCCGCGCCGCTGTATGTGGGGATACCCCCGATCACCAAAACATGACCAAATCTGTTTTTATACGCGTCGTGCAGGATATTCGGCAGACAGGCAAGGCAGCGGCCGTCCAGCAGGCGGGCGCTGCACGGAGCTTTTGAACGCACAAACGCGGGTATGCCAACAGGACGAATATGCAGCCGGCCTGTCCAGTGTTTGGCCCAAGGCAAAACCAGCCCCGGTTTTGCCGCGGCAAAACTGACAGTGGCGTCGGCGCGCACGGCAACCGGCGATGGTCTGCCTGTAACGCCATGAAGCCCTGAAGGGATGTCCAGCGAAAGCACAAAGCGGGATGGGGCGAGCGTGTTTATGAGGTCAACGAGTTCCCGGAGCGGCGAGCGCAGTTCGCCGGCAAAGCCGGTGCCGAGCAGACCGTCTACCAGAATGGCCGGCGCGTTGTCCTGAATGCGGCGGCTCAAGGGGGCAAAGACGACGCCCGCGGCTTTTGCCATGCGTATGTGTTTGGCCGCCCCGCCCCTGTACATGCCGAGGGCTTTTATATGCGACACAAGCACACGGCATCCGGCATCCAGAAGACACCGGGCCAGGCAGGCAGCATCGCCGCCGTTACCGCCGCCGCCCATAAAAAGCCAGACGCGCTCATCGGCGATATTCGGGAGCGCGCGCCGCAATACATCAAAGGCGGCCCGGCCGGCGTTTTCCATGAGCATGACTTCAGGAAAGCCGAGGGAAATCGTCTGTGCGTCCCATTCCCGCATTTCATGAGGCAGCGGCAAGGGGGAAAGAGCGTTGATAACAGCGGTGTTTGACAGCATTATGCCTCCAGCACAACAACGGCCGCAGCCACAGAACGTTCGTGGCTGATGGAAAGATGCCCGCGCGCAACGCCAAGGCTTTGCGCGCGCAACGCAGCTTGCTGCAGAAAATGGAGTTGAGGGTCTCCGTTTTCGTTGCGCAGGGTTTCAATATCCTGCGGGCCTATGCCGCGGCTGAAACCGGTGCCGAGGGCTTTGACAGCGGCTTCTTTTGCCGCGAAGCGTCCGGCGATATGGGACAGGGCATTGTCGGGCAGGACCGAGAGTTCGCGGGGCGTGAAAATTTTTTCCAGAAAACGCCTCCCGAAACGGCTATAAATTGCTTCAAGTCGCGCAATATCAACAATATCAATGCCAAGTCCAATGATCACGGCCTGCCCCGGCGTTCAACGCTTGCCTGTCGGCGTGATGTCGGTTATGCTAGTTATGTTCCACTATATATTTTGACTGCTTCCGTGTGTGACGTCAAGGGTGCGCGTGTTCGGAGACATGGCAATCGAATAAATGAAAACCGAAGGGAAAGGCAGGTATCCCTATGTCGCGGCTTCGTCGCTGCTCGAAATGACATATCACTTTATCCCCCCCAAAATACTGTCCTTGCGGAGAACAGAGCTGAGCGAAATGACGTCGCAATCCGTGTCTTTCAATAATTTTAATTTTTAGACCCCAGTGTCTAATTGCTAAAATTTCAACTATTATGATATTCATGCTTGAAAAAGTTTTCCGGTTGATTCCTTGTGATGCGGACACTCTGGTACGCCTTGAAGAACTTGCGACGCGTCGGCCAACACCATCCGGCACGGTTCAGAGAACTCGGATAGTCCTGGCCTGCATGGCGGGAGAGACAGTACAAAGCATCGTAAAGCGTCCCATACCAGTGCAGCTACACAGTAATGCGCTGGAAAGGACGATTTATTGAGTCAGGCTTACACGGCCTTATGGACAAGCCGCGAACGGGACGTCCAACGCATTTGAATTCGGCCTTCAAAAAGGCTGTCCTGGAAAAGTTTGAACAAGAACCGCCGGAAGGATCCGGGCAGTGGGACGGAGCGCTTTTGGCGCAAGAATTGGGACTGGCAAAGCACAGTGTATGGAAGCTGTTGCGCATGGAACGAATCCGCCTTGCCCGCAAGCTGCTGAAGAAACTGGTTCAAGGACGTGAAGGGCACGTACACAGACGTAACGGGACAATAAGCCTCCTTACAGCTTTGGAAGCAGCGAGTGGGCATATAAGCAGGAAAGTAACATCCCCACGCGCCGACAGGCGCAAGACGGCTCAACATGGTGGAAATACGGTTCGATATTTTGTCCCGGAAGTCTTTGCGCAGAAAGGGCTTCAGGGGCACGGAAGAACTTGCTACAACGAAACCGCAAAGTCTTTTGTATGGCAAAAGCGTGAGGTCAAGGATAGTCAGCTTGAAAATAATGCCAGAAATTTTAATAATTAGATACTAGTTATGTTTAATGTTTATAGCAGTTTTCCATTTGAAGCATTTCCGTCGAAATATTGCCAGTCAAAAACCCTGTGGCGGGATTTTGTGCCGGCTTTTCACTCACCATCACCATTGCCAGGAGGCTATTATGCGTATTGCTGTGGGGCTGGGCAAAACAAGCGGGGAAGAGCGTTTGGAACACCAAGGCATAAGCCGCCGCGATTTTATGAAATTCTGCACCGCGATAGCGGTAACCATGGGTATGGGGCCTGCCTTTGCTTCAGAAGTAGCCGCGGTGTTGACAGGACGCAGACCGTCTGTGGTGTACCTGCACGCGGCAGAATGCACAGGTTGTTCCGAAGCGCTGCTGCTCACCTGTAAACCCTTGATTGACGCTTTGATTCTGGACACCATTTCTCTGGATTACCACGAAACCATTATGGCCGCCGCCGGTGAAGCGGCTGAAGAAGCCCTGAATCAAGCTGTGGACAACCCCGATGGTTTCATCTGTGTTGTCGAGGGCGCCATCCCCACAGCTCTGGACGGCAAATACGGCTATGTTGCCGGGCACACGATGCATGATATGTGCAAACGCATTCTTCCCAAGGCCAAGGCCGTGATAAGCATGGGCACCTGCGCCTGTTTCGGCGGCGTTCAGGCGGCCAGACCAAATCCCACCGCGGCCAAGGGAATCAACGACTGTTTTGCCGATCTTGGCATCAAGGCAATCAACATTGCCGGCTGTCCGCCCAATCCGCTCAATCTCGTAGGCGCGATTGTGGCATACCTCAAGGGCGACAAGATCGATCTAGATGAAAACGGTCGTCCCGTCATATTCTTCGGCGAGAGCATCCATGACCTCTGTGAACGCCGCAAGCACTTTGACGACAATGAATTCGCGCCTTCCTTCAATTCCGAAGAAGCCCGAAAAGGCTGGTGTCTTTATAATGTCGGCTGCAAGGGCCCACAGACCTATAATAATTGTCCCAAGGTTCTCTTTAACGACACCAACTGGCCGGTTCGAGCGGGGCATCCCTGCATTGGCTGCAGCGAGCCTGGATTCTGGGACGACATGACGCCATTTTATCAGAACTAGGGGGAATTTGGAATTATGAGCCAATCTATTAAAACGGCACAGAGCAACTATACAGGTTCGGTGGTAGTGGATCCGCTGACCCGTATTGAAGGCCATTTGCGTGTGGAAGTAGAAGTGGAAAACGGCAAAATCAAAGAAGCCAGGAGCTGCGGCACGCTGTTCCGCGGCCTTGAAATCATTCTGAAAGGGCGTGACCCGCGCGATGCCCAGCATTTTACACAGCGCACCTGTGGTGTCTGTACATATATTCACGGGCTGGCTTCTACCCGCGCGCTGGAAGACGCCATCAACAAGCCCATTCCGGCTAACGCCACCTTCATCCGCAATCTGGTGTTGGGCATGCAGTTTCTGCACGACCATGTGGTGCATTTCTATCATCTGCACGCGCTTGACTTTGTAGACGTCACCGCCGCTCTCCAGGCCGACCCGGCCAAGGCGGCAAAAATCGCCGCCTCCATATCAAAACGCAAGGTAACGGCGGACGACTACAAAGCCGTGCAGGCAAAACTCAAGGCATTCGTTGACAGCGGCCAGCTCGGCCCCTTTACGAACGCCTATTTCCTGGGCGGGCATCCGGCATATCAGCTTGATCCCGAAGTCAATCTCATTGCCACGGCCGACTATCTGAAAGCGCTGCACGTGCAGGTGGAAGCCGCACGCGGCATGGCGGTATTCGGCGCCAAAAACCCGCACACACAGTTTACCGTGGGCGGCGGCGTCACATGTTATGAAGCGCTCACACTCGCACGAATCAATGAATTCCGCGAGATTTACAAAAAGACAAAAGACTTCATTGAACAATATTATATTCCGGATTTACTCGCTGTAGCTGAAGGATATAAAAACTGGGCATCTTTCGGCGGCACACAACACTTCATGGCTTTTGGCGAATTTCCCGCTGCAGGCGGCGAGCGCGACCTGAACAGCCGCTGGCTCAAGCCCGGCGTTATTTACAACCGCATGATCACCGACGCACAAAAATTTGACCCGACAAAAATCGCTGAACACGTCCGCCACAGCTGGTACAAGGGCGATAAAGCCATGTCACCTTATCAGGACGAAACCAGGCCAGCCTTCACCCAATTGGGCGACAAAGATCGTTATTCCTGGCTGAAAGCGCCCCGCTATGACAACCGCGCTGTTGAAACAGGCCCTCTGGCGCAAATGCTGGTTGCCTATGCGCAAAACCACAAGACAGTGAAACCGTTGGTGGATCATGTGCTCAAAAGTCTGAGCGTGGGGCACGGGGCCCTCTTCTCGACGCTGGGACGCACGGTCGCCCGCGGTATTGAAACCCTCGCCATTGCCCAGCGGGTTGAGACATGGCTCAACGAATACGAGGCTAATATCGGCAAGGGCGACAAAAAGATTGCGGCAGATTACGAAACGCCCAAAAACGCCAAGGGCGTCGGCTTTTTGAATGCGCCCCGCGGTGGACTCTCACACTGGCTGCGCACTGACGAAAACGGCAAAATTGCCAATTTTCAACTTGTGGTGCCCACTACCTGGAATCTAGGGCCGCGCGACGGCAAAAATGTGCCCGGCGCGGCCGAAGAAGCCCTTGTCGGCACGCCAGTGGCTGATCCCAAACGACCTGTGGAAATTCTGCGCACCATCCATTCCTTTGACCCGTGCATCGCTTGCGCCGTACATGTAATAGACGGGCAAACAAACGAGGTGCACAAATTCAAGGTGCTGTAAATTTACATCATCCCGAAAAATCTTTATCAAGGGCGGGGACTGTTCCGCCCTTCTCTGCTGTGCGCCCTGCAGGCACACGAACTTAAAGGTGGGACACAGGGGGTCTCTTTCGCTGTTGCTCTCCAATGAAGAACTGGACAAACGGCTGCGGCAGAAATTGCGCAGCATCATCTGGCGGCAATGGATAGACAGGAGGCGGGGTTACCCCGCCTCCTGTCCTAATCATCCGATTGAGCCGCCTTGCGGCGGCTCTTGCAGGCAGCATTGTGTGTTTATTTACAGCAGGATTCTACTTTGAAAAAAGCCGCCGCTTTCGCGCCGCACACGGGACAGGAGTCACATTGACCCTCGTGTGTGTAGCCGCAGAATTTGCAGACATAATAATCTGTTTTTGCCAGGCCGGAGGGGTTGGCAATGGCTTTTTTGTACAGAGTGGCGTGCACTTCTTCCACTTTCTTGACGTAATCAAAGTATCTGGCTACGGCATCGTTGCCTTCGGCCTTGGCATCTTTGATCATATCCGGATACATTTTTGTGAATTCGCACGATTCGCCTTCCAGCGCGGCCTTCAGATTGGCGACGGTGTCGCCGATATGACCGGCGTTTTTCAAATGGGCGTGCGCATGAATGGTTTCAGCGGCCGCAACGGCGCGGAAGAGCTTGGCTACCTGGGGCAGACCTTCTTTGTCAGCCGTATTGGCAAAAGCGAGGTATTTGCGGTTGGCCTGGGATTCGCCAGCAAAAGCCGTCATCAGGTTATCCTGTGTTTTGCCCATTGTCTGCTCCTTGTTTGTAAAATAATTTATAAATATTTTCTTGTTAACAAGAACAATTACTATTTATAAAAAATCTTGTCCTGTGTAAAGGCTTTTGGGCCGATTTTTTCAAAAAATTTTTGTTTCTTCTTTCGCTGTCAGAAACTGCATATATTTCGGCAGAATAACAGATGGAGGTCCGCTGCCTACGAGCTTGCCCTTGTCTATCCACAAGAGCATGCTGCACCGTTCGACTGTGGAGAGTCGGTGCGCTATCACAACTGTAGTGATGGATTCTGGAAGGGAGAAAATGGTGTTCATGATGCTGGTCTCCACCCCTGTGTCCAGCGAGCTCGTAGCCTCGTCCAGTATCAGCAGGGACGGGTTGGTGTACAGAGCGCGCGCGATGGAAAGCCGTTGCGCCTGTCCTCCAGAAATCCCCGATCCTTTTTCTCCCACGCGCATGGTTATACCGCGCGTTTGTACAATATCCAGAGCGACCATGCGGCAGACTTTTTTCACTTTTTCTTCGTCGCAGGGCTTGCCCCATTGGCTGAAAGCCACGTTTTCCGCCAGCGTGCCCGGCATGATGTAGGACGTTTGAGGCACATAGCCCACGCACATGGTGTACGCCGCGAGTGCCGGAGGATCGAGCGTGCGCCCGTCTGCCAGAATGGCCCCGGCCGTGGGCTGCACGAGCCCGCTTATCATGCCGGCAATGGAGCTTTTTCCAGCGCCGGACTGGCCTATAATGCCGACACGCGCGCCGCAGGGAATGTAAAAGTTGAGGTTGTGCAGACTGTCTTCTTGCGCGCCGGGGTAGCGAAAGCTCGCATCTACAAAGGCAATGCCCTCATGCAGCGTAAAGTTCAGGTCCGGCGCGGGCAGTTCAGGAGCGGGGTTTGCAATCGCGTTCTCCACGCGGGCAAGGCAGTCCATAGCCGCATGGCGCATCCCCCGCGCGGAAACGAACGCGGAGAGCGAGCGGTTGAGCATGGGCAGCACACGCCATGAGATCAGCATGATCATGGTCAACACGCCGGTAATACGCGCCATGGAAGCGTCCTGCAGGGTGTACATGGCCCACAGCGTCACCGGAATCACCAGAAAGCCGACCGTCTCCAACGTCCATGTGGGAATGGGCGGCGACGCGATTAAAAAGGTTCTGTCGGGTATGCCGTCCCGGCAGGCATTGCGGAATGCTTCAAAAAAAACCTGCTGCTGGCGGTAGATAAGAGCTTCGCGTATGCCGTGCATGGCGTTCATAGTGGCTGCGTTTTCCCGGCGGCCGCATTCGGCCGCGCTCTCGTCCGCCCTATCCATGGAGCATTTGAGGCTTTTGTAGATCAGTACAGACGCCAGTACCACGGAGAGGATGATCAGCAATATCATCTGCGGCGTCGCGGAAGCCAGCGTCACCAGCATGGCGATGGAGATCACCGCATAGCTGTAAATTGTCATGAGGTTGATGACAAAATTCCCAAGATTGGTTCGCCAGGACAAGGCCTGGAACATCCGTAGGCTGTCTCCTGCCAGATGGACTATATACGGGCTGTAGAGATAGTGCCGGAAAACAGTTTCGCCGGCGAACAGGGCTATTTCTTCGCCCAGCCGTGCCGTGGTCAGCCCCACAAAGGCCGACATGCCGTTTTTTATGGCAATAAGCACCACAACGATGGAGGAAATCAGCAGGGCAAAGCCGCGCGGTTCCGCACAGAGTTCGTCCATTGGTGGAACGACGCGGAAAAACGCGGCGACGGGCGCCAGATCGCGCAGTTTTTCCGGAGCGGCAATGCTGACTGTCAGCAGGGAAATGGACAGGATGGCGGATACTTCCAGACAGGCAAGAACGATAATATGGCAAAAAACGCGTAAGGTGGCGTGCCGCAACGGCCGCGGCAACACCTTGAACACCTGCAAAAAGTCGGCGAGAAATTTTTCAAAAAAATGTCGGAGTATCGGCATGCGCACTTCTTCAATAGCGGCTTGGGGATACACATGGTCAGGCTGTTCTAGATAACAGAAAGTCGAAGAAGAAACAATCCCGCGCGAGAATAAATCACGTCCTTCCTCGTCTATCCAGAAAGTCATATCAGGGTGGCTATAGTGTCGCCGTTCAGTGTGCCGTTGTGGGCAAGAGCAAAGCGGTTTTTCCCATTACTGTCGCGGGCCTGCCGACAGGATTTCACACAGGCGTGCCCTATTGCCGGCCGTGCCGCATGGCGAGCACCGTGCCGCCGCGGCCGACAGTGTAGTCAATGCCGTGCCACACAATACCCTTTGCCGTCAGGCCAGCCGCATACACATACGCGAACATGCAGACCGCGTAAACAAAAGCCCAGAGCCAGGGCAGGAACGGTACAGGCGTAAGCAAAAAGCCCCGCCAGACATAAAGAATGCCCGTGAGCGCCGCCAGATGCAGCAAGGCCGCCGGCATGGCCGCTCCCGGCATGAGATGCAGTAAAGCGGCAAACAAGGCCGCAACGGCGCAGCAAAGCGGCAAAAGCATGCACAGAGCCATCAGGCCGAGTGAAAGCCACTGCTCCGGAACGCAAAATTTGAGAAAAAGCACTTGCCGGTTCATCCAAGCCCGCCAGACCGGCAGTGGGTACGCAATGGCGTCTGTCGCCAGCAGTGCGCAAGGGCACAAACGCACGCGCGCGCCGCAGGCCGGCAAAACCCCGGCCAGCGAGCAGTCGTCCACCACATTACGCGCCCAGAGCTCAGCAACAGAACAGCGCGTAAAAGCGGCACGGCTCATGGCCATGGCGCCGCCCCAAGGCTGGGTGAAGGGCGCAAGAGCCTGCAAAAGACGCAGCAACAGCACGCAGAGCGCATAGGCCAGAGTGACGGGCCGCGCGTCGCGCGGCCGCACAAAATGATAGCCCGTGCAAAATTCAGCCTCTCCGCGCGCAATTGGCCCCACAAGAGAGCGGAGAAAATCCGGACGGGCCAAATGCGTACTGTCGCAAAAAACAAGCACGTCCGCCTTCCCTCCCAAGGCCGCCACGCCGCTCAGACTATTGTAATTCTTCTGACCGCAGCCTTGCGCTTGCCCGGACACAACATGACGCGCAGCAGGAAAACTTTTTTGCAGATCGTGTATCAGCGCTGCTGCTGGTTCCTCCTCTGTCGCGGTCACGAGCACGGGCAACAGACAGGGGTAGTCCTGCCCAAGCAGGCTTTTCAAAGCGTCGGCCATGCGCGGATGCGCGCCCGCGACGGGAATGACAAGACCGACGCCCGGCCACCTGTCTTCCGGAACAGCCGAGTCGGCCGCGCGGTCCACCGCCTCTTGCACAGCCAGCCCGCGCCCTGCGCGGGCAAGAAGCAGAAGAAAAACAACCTGCGCAACAGCCGGCAACAGCCATAACAGAATCATACCCCCTCCCAATGACATGGGCCTGTTTGCGCGCGTGCCGTTATTCCGGCACAGGCGCACAGTCTTCCGGCACGAGCGCGACATTCTGTTCACGCCTGCCTTCCAGTTCTATTTTGGTACCATTTTTCAGTGTGATGATTCCTTCTGCCTTGTCCGGCGCGACAAGACGCCCCTTGAAGCTGTGTCCGGACGAGTGCGCGGCTTCAATATCATTGTCATGCACCGTGCCGACAATATGGTACACGTCCATCTTGCCGCTGCTCAAACGCAACAGCACAACGCCCCGCACGGCGCCTTGTGTGGAAAAACACAGACCAACTCTGTACGTGGAGGTAAAAAGCGCGCCCGTCCAGAGTTCCGTCACTTCATACGCCGCATCCGCCGCCGGCGCAGCGCCCGGCGCGAAGCAAAAAAATGTCGTGATCATGAACCGGGCCGCAATTAAACTCGTCCGACTAACCTTGTCCATACGCTTCCCACAACCGGACAAAAATCCGCTGATGCGCCTCAACCATGGCTGTAAAGGAAAAATTCCGCACCACAAGTTCTCTGCCCGCACGGCCCATCACGTCACACAGCGACGGGTCGGCGAGCAGACGCACACAATTGCGAGCCAACGACGCCGCGTCGCCGGCAGGCGAGAGCAGACCGTTCACATTCTCCTGAACCAGCGCGGGGATGCCGCCCACCGCCGTCGCGCAGACAGACAGGCCGCATGACATTGCCTCCAGAATCACGTTGGGCTGACCTTCCCGCACAGAAGAGAGTGCAAACACGCGGGCCGCCGCATAATGCCCGCGCATATCCGCACTGCCAGGGAAAAAATCAACCCGTGCGCCTGCCGCATGGCGTTCAGCCCAAGCGCGGAGCGTTGCGGCTTCCCCGCCGTCCCCCACAATGCGCAGACGCGCCTTGGGCTGTGTCTGCAAAAGCTGCGCAAAAGCCCGCAACAATGTCAGATGATCTTTGTCGCGCACCAGACGCGCCACACACAAAATTACAGGCTCACGCCCGGAAGGAGGAACAGCGCCCGGAACAAAATGGTCAACGTCCACTCCGTTCGCGACACAGCTGACATGCCGCACAGGAACGCCAATGCCTTGAAGTTTTTGATATACTGCTGCTGAATTACAAATTAAATGATGCGTCAGCCGCCAGAGCAGCCGCTCGTACTGGCGCGCCGGACTGCCGCCTCCCCGACATGTGCCGACAACAACCGGCACACGCAAAAGGCGCCCCCAGATCCTTCCCCATATATTGGGCAGGGCTGTACAGGGAACCAGAATATCCGGCTTGCGCTCTTGCAACGCCCTGCAAAGACGCAGAAAAAACAACGGTGCGGGCTTCCGGCTCCTGCCGAGATGATGCACGACAATGTCGACCTCACGGGCAGCCTCGTCCATATCTGTCGGGCCGGTGAGCGTCAGCATTGCCGGGGTGAAATTCTTCCTGTCCAGCCGGCAGGCCAGTTCCAGGGTCTGGCGTTGCGTGCCCCCGTAGCAAAGGTCTTCCATAAAAAAAAGAATGTTCAGCTTTGTTGACGCATCTGTATTTTTAACCATACCCAAGCCGCCGCCGGCAATCGCAACTATATGATTTTTATAATGATTATAAATTGTTATTATACTGCATGACGGATCATGATATACTTCAGCGCAGGCCGACAAGCCATGCCGCAAACGAGGCTTGGCCCGGCGCGCGCGGGGCCTGCCACCCGGAATCGCGTCCGCTGTCGGCAAAACGCAGACGTTCACTGGCAAGGCGCGTTCCTGCCGTCCATATGTGCCCGCTGGCAGCGTCAGCACTGTTTTGACCATCGCCGACAAGTTCAACCATAAGCTGAAAAGGAATGTCGGCATTGGGACGCATTGCCATCAGCGCGCGCGCAAAAGCAAGGCCGCTGTCGAAGCGCAGGTCGTGCAGCAGATACGCCCGCCCGCCGGGCGTTTGCGCATCCTGCGGGCGCAACGGGACAATAACGGGCAATATGGCAAAGTCAAAAAAAGCGCCGCAGACTGTTGAAACGCTGGCGAGCCTACGCACCATATCCTCCGGTGCCGCTTTGTGCGCGATCTCCGGGCCGCGCGGCCGACCGAAAACGTCAAGGCTCTGTTCGAACACCAGCCTTCCCCGTGGTGTTTTCTCGACAAAAAGCACCCGCCAAAACAGAGGGGCAAGGGCGTCCGGCAGCACGGTTATCTGCTCTGCCATGCGCCCCTCTGCGACGAGACGCTCCTGTGTTGTTGCCGTGTGCAGCGCGTTCAAGCCTGTGCCGAGCGCCGGATAAACCAGCAGCCAGCCAAGTACAAACAAAATCCGTCCGCGCAGCAAACGCCAGCGTAGCGCAGCCCATACCAGAGGCAGAGTGAGCAGCGGATCAATAATAAAAACGCTGTTCAACCGTACGCGATCGCAGGAAAAGGGCAAAAAAATCATGGTGCCGTAGGTGGTCACCACATCAAGCCATACATGCAGCGCCGCCATGGCGCTCATAAAAAGCCACACATGGACAAAACGCCAGTGGCCGGAAGCTTGCCCGCTCCAGAGCGGCCGGGCGAGGCAGGCGAGCATAAGGCCCAGCAAGGGCAAAGCCGCAAGCGAATGAGTGATGCCGCGATGCAGCAGCAAAAACTGCAACGGCCCAGAAGCTAAAAAAACATCGACATCAGGGGCGGCAGCGGCCAGAGCAGCCAGCGGCAGCGCCATACGGGTTGCGGGGCGTTGCGGCAGAGCCAGCATGGCGACTGCGCCAGAAGCGGCATGCGTCAGAGGATCCATGCCAGCCTTATAACGGCAAACCGCGTCTGGCCGCAAGCATGAAGAGTTTCACCTTCGTAATATTTTTTGATATTTTTATCAAGCAAAAGCAATTGATTACCAGTGTCAAATCATTGCAAAAATGAATCTCTCCAAACGTATTCATAGTTTGACAAAAACTAACGAAAGGCAGTAAGTGCATAACAAAGTGGTCAAGTGCGCTCCGCACGCGGAGCAATAGATATTCTCTACATGACCTCGGACGCGGAGCAACGCCGACTGGCATGGCTGAAAATCAAGATAATTCAAATGGAAGAACTTTGCCGCCTCTGTCACAGCCGCCTGCAAATCACACAGAATATCTTTGAGAAACGCCGCGAAGCGGACGCGCAGGCGCCCCCTTCAGTATCGGCGAAGCCGATGTCGCCGGCCTTAGCTGTTCATTGAGGCCACATGTTCAGCAGGTGGAGTATTCACTTATAACTATTTATAATAAATTGGAGAAACCATGCGTCAACCACATAGCGGCATTGCCCCTGAAGGCTGGCCCTGCATATGCCTGACAGCGCTTGCAGCCGTTGTTTTCGCCTTTCTCGGCCTTGGCGTTGCGGCGCTGCTCTTGCTTGCATCCTGCGCTTTCAGCGTACATTTTTTTCGGGATCCGGAACGGGTCGTCCCCCAAGGCGCGAATATTGCCGTCAGCCCAGCCGACGGACGCATTCTGCATATTACGGAAAAACCGGAGCCTTTCAGCGGACAGACGCGTCAGTGCGTCAGCATTTTCATGAATCTCTTCAATGTGCATGTCAACCGCGTTCCCATTGACTGCACAGTGGAAGAAATACGCTACTGGCCGGGGAAATTTTTCAATGCATCCCTGGACAAGGCATCTACGGACAACGAACGTTGCGCCCTTTTGCTGCGCGATACAGACGGCCTGACATGGATTATGGTGCAGATAGCCGGCCTTGTCGCACGGCGCATCGTCTGCCGCACGGAAGCTGGCGAGGCCCTCATGCGCGGGCAACGTTGCGGCATGATACGCTTTGGTTCGCGAGTTGACCTTTATCTGCCACGGGGCTATGTTAGTGCGGTTCAGCTCGGCGAACGGGTTTTTGCGGGGCAAAGCATCATCGTCCGCCGCGGATAATCGAACAACGCCATGGAAAAAAAGAAGCCGCACAGAGGGGTTTACCTGCTGCCCAACATGATCACGACGTTGAGCATGTTTTTCGGCTTTCTCGCAATGGTATGGGCAGTACAGAGCCGCTACGAAACGTCAGGCATGGCAATTCTGCTCGCGGCACTCATGGACGGTCTGGACGGCAAGGTCGCCCGCCTGACAAACACGGCGAGCGAATTCGGCGTGCAGTACGATTCGCTTGCGGATATGGTCGCCTTCGGCCTTGCGCCGGCCTTTTTGCTCTGGCAATGGCAGTTGCAGCATTTCAGCCGTCTGGGCGTGGCGGCGGCCTTTATCTACACTGCGTGCGGCGCGCTTAGACTCGCGCGTTTCAACATAAGCAACACGGCTGTGGGTAAATACTTTTTCATCGGCCTGCCCATTCCGGCGGGAGGCTGCACTATTGTGAGCTTTATTTTTTTCGCCGCTGTTCTGCCGAATTTTCTCACGCCGGCAACGCCGTATGCGGCTCTGTTTCTGACCATCGGCACAGGCGTGCTGATGGTCAGTTCCGTACGTTATTTTTCTTTCAAAGAGTACGCCTTGTTGCGCGCCCATCCCGTACGCGCCATGCTTGTTTTTCTTTTCCTGCTCGCGTTCGTGATTTCCTTCCCCAGGTTTATGGGCTTTTTTTTGTGCATCATCTACATTACGGGCGGTCTTGTCTATACATTTTTCATATTGCCCCGACGCAACCGCCAGCTCTTGCGCGCCCTGTCGCTTACGGACAATTGACCTGATCCGAAGCCAGGGACAATCGCGATGAAAAACATTGTTGCAGTCCCGTCTGTTTCATACAACAACTGAAATCAATATATTTTATTTTAACAATATGCCCTGTTTTTCCTCCCAGAAGAGACCAGAGATCATGCAAAACAACGTTTATTTTTTTGACACAACCCTGCGTGACGGCGAACAGTCGCCCGGTGCCACCATGAATTTACAGGAAAAACTCGGTCTCGCCCATCAGCTGGAAAAGCTCGGCGTGGACGTGCTGGAAGCGGGCTTCCCCGCGTCAAGCTTGGGAGATTTCGCCGCTGTGCGGACTATTGCCTCAGAGGCTGGGGATATGCAGATAGCGGGCCTGTGCCGCTGCCTTGAAAGCGACATCGACCGTTGCTGGGCAGCCGTCAATGTCGCGAGAAATCCGCGTATCCACTTGTTTCTGTCAACCTCGCCACTGCACATGAAACACAAGTTGTGCAAAAGTCCCGAAGACGTGCTCAAAATGATAAGCGCCGGCGTCAAATGCAGCGCCACATGCACGGATAATGTGGAATTTTCCGCTGAAGACGCCTCCCGCTCCGAGCGCGACTTCCTCTGCCGCGTTGTGGAAACAGCCATTAAGGCCGGCGCGCGCGTGATAAACTTGCCCGACACGGTAGGATATGCCCAACCGGAGGAATATGCAGCGCTGATAAGCTATGTGATCAACAACACGCCCAACAGCGACAAGGCCATATTCAGCGTGCACTGTCATAACGATCTGGGGCTCGCCGCAGCCAACACGCTGGCCGCGCTCAAGGTCGGCGCGCGTCAGGCCGAAGTGACGCTGTGCGGCATAGGCGAACGCGCCGGCAACGCGGCAATTGAGGAAGTCGTCATGGCACTTGCCGTGCGCAGGGATTACTTCGGCCTGAGCCACAGCATTATCACAGAGCAGCTCTATCCCTCCTGCCGTCTGCTTGCCATGACCATAGGAATGCCCATCCCCGACAACAAGGCCGTCGTCGGCGCGAACGCCTTTGCGCATGAGTCCGGCATCCATCAGGACGGCATGCTTAAAAATCGCGAAACATATGAAATCATGACACCGCAGTCCGTGGGGCGCAAAGAGAGCAACCTTGTCATAGGCAAGCACTCGGGCCGCAACGCCGTGCGCAGCAAATTTGAAAGCATGGGCTGCAAGCTTGACGAAAATCAGCTCAATGTGCTTTTTGAAGCGGTCAAACATCTGGCCGACTGCAAAAAAATACTGCATGACGACGACCTTATGGCTCTGCTGCAGGAAGAAATCTATCGCATTCCCGACCGATTCCGCCTGCGGCATGTGAGTGTGCAAAGCTCCGACGCGGGCGGCGTGCCGCCCGCAGCCGCAGTCATCATGGATGTGGACGGCATGGAAAAAAGCGGGGCCGGCTTCGGCGCTGGGCCGATTGACGCACTCTTCAATGTGATTGCAGAGATTGTAGGCCATGAAACAGAGCTGGAACAATATTCCATCAACGCCATCACCGGCGGCACAGACGCGCTCGGCGAAGTGACCGTGCGTCTTAAGAAAAACGGATACACCGCCATAGGCCGGGGCGCGCACCCAGACATCCTGGTGGCCAGTGCGCGGGCATATGTTAACGCACTCAATTCACTGGCAAAACATGAAGATGAAGACACGCTGCTGCACGTTCGGCACACCCTGTAGATACAGGAAAAAATCGTTATCTTATTTAAATCATTATAAATTAATCTGACATCCCGAATGATGGTTACAACAGGGTAAGGAGAAACCCATGCCGAAAACGCTGACGCAAAAAATTTTACAAAAACACAGCAACGACATTGTGGAGCGCGACGGACAGATTGTGCAATGCCGCGTCTCGCTTGTTCTCGCCAACGACATAACAGCGCCGCTGGCCATCAAATCCTTTCACGGCATGAACGCGAAACGGGTTTTTGATAAAGATAAAATAGCCCTGATCATGGACCATTTTACACCGCAAAAAGACATTGACTCCGCCAATCAGGTGAAGACGGCGCGCGCCTTTGCCAAAGAGCAAAATATCACCCACTATTACGAGGGAGGGGCATGCGGCGTGGAACACACCTTTCTGCCGGAGCAGGGTCTTGTCGGGCCGGGAGATTTGGTTGTCGGCGCAGACAGCCATACCTGCACATACGGCGCTCTGGGAGCCTTTGCCACAGGCATGGGCTCAACAGACATTGCGGCGGCCATGGCGCTCGGCGAAACATGGTTCAAAGTGCCGCCGGCCATTCGCGTTGACTACACGGGCACAATGCCCCGCTGGCTGCGCTCCAAAGATCTGATACTCATGCTCATCAGCGCCGTCGGCGTAGACGGGGCGCTATACAAGGCTCTGGAATTCGGCGGCCCAGTCATTGACAGACTGCCGGTGGAAGGGCGCCTCACCATGGCCAACATGGCAATTGAGGCCGGAGGGAAGGCGGGACTCTTCCCAGTGGATGAACTGACCCGCGCCTACTGCGCCGAACACGGACGTTCGGGTATTGACGTTTCGCTTACCGCAGACAAAAACGCGCCATACGATCAAGTGGTCGCCATAGATGTGACCGGCCGTGAGCCTGTGGTGGCCTGCCCGCATTTGCCCTCCAACGTCAAACCGGTTTCTGAAGTCAAAAATACGCACATACAACAGGTCATCATAGGCTCCTGCACCAACGGCAGAATCAGCGACATGCGCGATGCGGCAGAACTGCTGCGCGGCCGGAAAGTGGACAAAAATGTGCGCTGCATTGTGCTGCCATCTACGCCGACGGTGTGGAAACAATGCCTCAGAGAAGGCCTTATAGAAATTTTCATGGATGCGGGTTGTATTGTGGGCCCCTGCACCTGCGGCCCCTGTCTTGGCGGGCACATGGGAATTCTTGGCGACAACGAGCGGGCCGTATCTACCACAAACCGCAATTTTAAAGGCCGCATGGGCAGCCTTTCCTCTGAGGTCTATCTGGCCGGCCCTGTTGTGGCCGCCGCCTCGGCTGTGGCCGGCTGCGTGGCCGGGCCGGAGCAGATAGGCGCGTAGACGCGAAGAGAACAATATCTGCCGGCCTTGCAGGCATTATTTTCCACAGCATGACGATCAGGGGGACAGCATGAACTACAAAGGTACAGCCCACACAGTGGGAGACCATATTGACACGGACGCCATTATCCCTGCACGTTATCTCGTTACCACGGACGAAAAGATTCTTGGCGTAAAATGCATGTCAGGTCTCGCACCGGACTGGGTCAAGCGCGTACGCAAAGGTGACATTCTGGTGGGCGGGCGCAACTTTGGCTGCGGTTCTTCGCGTGAACACGCGCCCATAGCCATTCTGGGGGCGGGCATGCCTGTGGTCATTGCCCACAGCTTTGCGCGTATTTTTTACCGCAACGCCTTCAATATGGGCCTCTTGCTTATGGAGGCGGGTGATGAGGCAAACAAAATTCAGGAAGGCGACGAACTGGAAATCATCCCCGAAGAAGGGCGCGTCCGCGACATAACACGCGGCCTTGAGATCGTTTGCCCGCCGCTGCCCGCATCCATGTCAGGAATTCTGGCGGCCGGCGGGCTGGTGGGTTATGTCAAAGAACGTCTCCAAAAATCCTGAAGAGCAAACCATGAAAAAACACATATGTCTGCTTGAAGGCGACGGCATCGGCCCGGAAATTCTCGCACAGGGCGTTGACGCCATCACGACAGCCGCCCGCAAGACCGGCCATGAACTGACATTTGCAAAGGCGCTGATAGGCGGGGCGGCCCTGGACGCCACAGGTGAGCCCCTGCCCTCGGAAACAGTGGAAACATGCCGCAATGCCGACGCAGTGTATCTTGCCGCCGTCGGCGGCCCGAAATGGGATGCCGCAAATCCGGAGAAAAGGCCGGAGAAGGGTTTGCTCGGCATACGCAAAAGCCTTGGCCTGTTCGCCAACCTGCGCCCGGCCATGCTGATGCCCGAACTCGCCGGCGCGTGCCTGTTGCACCCCAAAACAGCCGCCGAGGGGCTGGATCTGATCGTTGTGCGCGAACTCACGGGTGATGTTTACTTTGGCGAGCCGCGCGGCATTATCATGCGCGACGGCCTGCGCACGGGCGTCAACACCATGCTGTACACGGAAGAAGGAATCCGCCGCATCGCAAAAGTGGCCTTTGAAACAGCACGGCTACGCCGTAAAAAAGTATGCTCTGTCGACAAAAGCAACGTGCTTGAAACCTCGCGCCTGTGGCGTGAGGTCGTTATTGCCGTGCACAAAGACTACGGCGATGTGGAACTCAGCCACATGTATGTGGACAACGCGGCCATGCAGCTTGTGCGCGCGCCTTCACAGTTTGACGTTATCCTCACCGGCAATCTTTTCGGCGATATCCTTTCAGACGAGGCGGCCGTGATTACAGGCTCGCTCGGTATGCTGCCTTCATCTGCACTTGGGGACGACGGGCCCGGACTTTTTGAACCGACACACGGCTCGGCACCGGATATAGCGGGGCAGGACAAGGCAAATCCCCTTGCCGCCATTCTTTCCGGCGCCATGCTGCTGCGCCTTGGGCTGAACATACCCGAAGCGGCTTCCCTTGTTGAGAACGCGGTTCGCCAAGCACTGCGCGATGGTTTTCGCACTTTCGATATTATGGAACCGGGAAAAACCTTGGTCGGCTGCAGGGCTATGGGCCAAAAAGTCATTGAAAATATTGGCAAGGCATACTAAACGGGACAAAAAAATTCAGAGTCGGACGCCGTCCGGCTTTATGGCCGGCCAATACCCTGAACAGCGGCTTGAGCCGCCGGAATAAGCAGCTTGGCAGACCAGTAGTGTGCCGTTCCACAGGCTTCTATGCCTATAACAATGCCCGTCACGCGCCGCGAATCCAGTATGTGTCAAACCCGTCGTTGAGGCGGCCGTCTTCGATGTCTTTAAATTCAGCCTGAAGGAAAAGGCGGTGGTATTCCGTCCTTGTGCGCCGCCAACCCCAGAACTGCTGGCGGCGAATGCTGAGGCAGTGCAGTACCCCGCGTATAATTATTTTGAGTGTATTGACAAGACTGCCTATAAAGGAATCCTCCTGCAGCAACGATGCGGAAAGACACATCAGCTCGCCGCCCGGGGCGAGCAGTGCGCGCAGCTCACCGAGCAGATGCGCCATTCCGCGTGTGGGGATGCCGTAATCCACTGCGGAAAGGTATATCATGTCGTAGCAGACGTCAGAAGGCAAACAGGCGGGAGGCAGGCCGATATATATGCGCTCGACCGGGATATGCTTGCGCAGCCATTTCATGCCGACAGTGCTTGGCTCATTGACGTGCAGTTCTATCTTCGGCATTTCGTCCAGCAGCATTTTTTCCATATAGCCTACGCCGCTGCCGATGGAGAGCACACGCACCGGGCCGGTTTTTTTCTGCATGGCGCGCAGGCGCCCGGCAAGCCAGCAGGCGTCCTTGCGCTTGTTGGCGCGCCAGCCAGCTGGCAAAGAGTCCCAGTTTTTGTAGCGGCGGAAGAGTTCTTCATAGAAAATGGCGTAAAAGCGCGGTTCCGCCAGATGAAAAAAGGAAATGTGCGAAAAGGCGGTAAACGGTATTCCCTGCCAGCTTTCCTGATAAAAACGCCGCACTGTAAGCCTCCGAAATGTTGTCCCGACCGTTATCCGCGATCTTCCAGCGCGGCGACGGAAGGCAGCACTTTGCCCTCCAGAAGTTCCAGCGACGCGCCGCTGCCGGTTGAAATATACCCCATTTTGTCCGCCAGGCCATAGCCTTCCACTGCCGCCACAGAATCGCCGCCGCCCACGACAACAAAAGCTTTTGAATTCGCCAGGATAGTTGCCAGAGCCTTTGTGCCCGCGCCGAAGGGATCGGTTTCAAACGCGCCCACAGGCCCGTTCCAGACAACGGTTGCCGCCTTGTCCAGCAACGCGGCATAACGTTCCACAGTTTTTGGGCCTATATCCAGAATCATCTCTTTGTCCTGCACAGCGCCGGCCTCTCGTGACACGGCCTTTTGGCCGGGCGCCAGTTCAGCGGCCGTCACCAGGTCTACCGGCAAAGGCAGTTCCTTGCCCTGGGTTTTTGCCTGATTCATGATTTTTTCAGCTTCGGGAATCAAATCCCTTTCGCAAAACGAGGCCCCCACATTGCAGCCCGCCGCGGCCAGAAAGGTATTGGCAATGCCACCGCCCACAATCAGGCTATCTATCTTGTCAAGCAAATTCTTCAGAATGCCCAGTTTTGTGGAAACCTTGGAACCTCCGATGACGGCGACAAGCGGCCGTTGCGGCCTGTCCATCACTTTGGCGAAAGCCGCAAGCTCGGCAGCCATCAGCAGGCCGACGCATGCTACAGGCGCAAGGTGAACCGCCCCTTCGGTAGAGGCGTGCGCACGGTGGGCCGCGCCGAAGGCGTCCATCACATACACATCACCAAGTGCCGCGAGTTTCGCGGCAAGCGTCGGGTCATTTTTTTTTTCGCCTTTGAGAAAACGCACATTTTCCATCAACACGCACTGCCCCGGAGCGGCCTTGGCGTCTTCAAACCCGGCGACAAGCGGCACGGCAAGGCCCAACAGTTTCGTCAGACGCTCGGCTACGGGCTTGAGTGAAAACTGCTCTTCGTACTGTTCTTCTGTCGGACGGCCCAAATGCGAAAGCACAATAACGCCTGCACCACCGGCAAGCGCTGTTTCTATGGTGGACAAAGCGGCGCGGATGCGCTTGTCGTTCGTGATATGCCCGTCTTTCATAGGGGCATTGAGATCCTGCCGGATAACAAGTGTTTTTCTTTTGATATCAACCTCTTGTAATTGTTTAATGGGCATGGTCTCTTCCGTGTGGTTCTATTGATGGACCTTTTTGTCTGTGGCGCTGAGAAGAGCCTTGGCCATATTCAGCAGATGATCAGAAGTGAAGCCGAAGCGTTCACACAAAACCGACGCGGGAGCGGATGCGCCGAATGTTGCCATGCCCAGCACAGCGCC
Organism: Candidatus Desulfovibrio trichonymphae; assembly: GCF_002355955.1. Classification (NCBI taxonomy): domain Bacteria; kingdom Pseudomonadati; phylum Thermodesulfobacteriota; class Desulfovibrionia; order Desulfovibrionales; family Desulfovibrionaceae; genus Desulfovibrio; species Candidatus Desulfovibrio trichonymphae. The sequence goes on from NZ_AP017368.1 coordinate 1,028,559, forward strand.
GTCCAGACCGACATATTTGCGCCAGTAGTCCGGCGCCGCGGCTTCCACGGCAATGCGCGCGCGGCAGGCGTCCGGCAGCACGCTTTCTTTGTAGCCGTCATCCTGCGCGTCAAAAATTTCGGCGCAGGGCAGGGAAACCACGCGAGCCCGTCGGCTCCCTTCCTCCGGGGCGGCAAGACGTTCGGCCGTCTCCACGGCAAGGGCGACTTCCGAGCCTGTCGCCAGCAAAATGATCTCCGGCGCGCCTTCACAGTCATGCAGCACGTAACCGCCTTTCGCGACAACGGCAAGCTGCGCCGCGTCACGCGGCATAAACTGCAGTTTCTGGCGCGAAAGCGAAAGGCAGACAGGAGTATGGCGGCTTGCCAGAGCGCACTTCCAGGCGGCGACCGTTTCAACGCTGTCGCAGGGCCGCCAGAGCAGGAGGTTGGGCGTGGCGCGCAGGGCCGCGATCTGCTCCACAGGCTGATGCGTGGGACCGTCTTCTCCCACGCCGATGGAATCATGCGTGAAAACCCATACTAAGCGAAGGCCCATGAGCGCGGCAAGACGCACGGCGTTTTTTGCCTGATCCGAAAAAGCCATGAACGTGCCGGCGTAGGGCATAAAGCCGCCGTGCAGGGCAAGTCCGTTCATAATGGTGCCCATGCCGAACTCCCGGACACCATAAGAGAGATAATTGCCTTTGTATGTCGCTGTATTGAGGCGTTGTGAGGCTTTTACGGCAGTACCCACAGAACCGGACAAATCCGCCGAACCACCGATCAACTCCGGCATGCGCGGCACAAGATGTTCCAGCACTTTTTGGGAAGCCGCGCGCGTAGCCGCGTTTTCCTTTTCGTCCAGCACTTCGCACAGCAGATTTTGCATGAACGCTGACCAGTCAGTCGGCAGATCTCCGGCCATGCGCCGGGAAAATTCCGCAGCCGACTCCGGAAAAACTTTTTTGTAGGAGGCAAAGGTCGCATTCCATCTGTCTTCAGCCTCCTGTCCTGCCGCGCGGGCGTTCCAGGCTGCATAGACAGTTTCGGGGACGACAAAGGGAGGTTCTGTCCAGTTCAGAGTTTTTCGCGCGGCCTGCGCGGCTTTCGCGCCAAGAGGGGCACCGTGGCTTTTTTCCGAGTCGGCCTTGGGTGAGCCGAAGCCAATGTGCGTGCGGCAGACAACAAGACTCGGGTGGGCTATTTCTGCCCGTGCCGCGGCCAGCGCCGCGTCCAGGGCTGCTCCATCGTGCCCGTCAACCGGGCCGATGACCTGCCAGCCGTAAGCGATAAATCGCGCCGCGACATCTTCATTGTACCAGTCGTCAATACGGCCGTCTATGGATATGCCGTTGGAATCATACAGCACAATGAGTTTGCCCAGACCCCAAATCCCTGCAAGGGAACAGGCTTCGTGCGAAACGCCTTCCATCAGGCATCCGTCGCCACAAAAGACGTAGGTGCGGTGATCCACCACACAGTGCTCGTTCGTATTGAAGCGTGCGGCAAGCATGCGTTCGGCAAGCGCCATGCCCACGGCTGAGGCTATGCCCTGACCGAGGGGCCCGGTTGTCATTTCCACGCCGGGGCAGACATGATTTTCCGGATGGCCCGGCGTTTTTGAACCCCACTGGCGAAAGTTCTTTATGTCGGCGAGGGAGATGTCATAGCCTGTAAGATGCAGCACCGCATAATAGAGCATGGAGGCGTGGCCGTTGGAAAGCACAAAACGATCCCGGTCAGGCCAGGCGGGATTTGACGGATTGTGCCTGAAGCCATGCCGCCAGAGGGCTTCGGCCATGTCGGCCATGCCGAGCGGCGCACCGGGATGGCCGGAACCGGCTTTTTCAATGGCGTCAATGGCAAGTGCGCGAACGGCGTTAGCGCATTCTCTTCGCGTGGGCATAGTTCTGCCTGGACTTAACATGACGCAGGCGGTTCACGACGCCAGCCGCAGGCCTTGTCCAATGCGGGGCGCGGAGGCAGATGCTCCGCAGCGCGCATAAACGCCGCCAGCCGCGCGTCATAGGGTTTATGGCCGAAAAACGCCGAGCCGGAAACCAGTATGTCCGCCCCCGCTTCCATAATGGCCGCTGTATTTTCAGGGCACACGCCGCCGTCCACCTGAACGGGCGTGTCCTGTGCGCCGGTGGCGGCCAGCAGCGCGCGGGCGGCGCGGATTTTGTCATATGCTTCCGGAAGAAAGGACTGCCCAGAAAATCCTGGATTGACGCCCATCAGAAGCAACATGTCCAGGTCAGGAGCAAGCCAGCGCAGGGAGGAAATATCTGTGCCGGGGTTAAAGGCCAGACCCGACTTGAGCCCCATGTCGCGAATGGCCGCGAGCGTGCGTCGAGGGTTGCGGTCTGCTTCCGCATGCAGCACCAGCATGTCGGCCCCGGCGTCCCTGAAGTCGTGCAGATACCGGGCGGGATATTCAATCATCAGGTGCACGTCGAAAAAAAGTCTGCTGTGAGGTCGTATGGCCCTGATCAAAGGAGGGCCGAAAGTTATGTTCGGCACAAAAGAGCCGTCCATAATGTCCAGATGCAGCCATCTCACGCCCGCGTCTTCCAAGGCGGAGAGTTCCGCGACAAGACAGGAAAGATCGGCGGAAAGCAGTGAGGGAGAAAGAATCATTTTCCTTTTCCCTCATGACCGACCGGCCAATAAACGCCGCACAGCCGTAATTTCACGTATCACCATCTGCATGAAGGTCGGGTCAGGCACAGCCGTCACGCGTGCGGGCAGATTTTCATCCAGCACGGCGCTGCCTTCCAGCAGGCGACGCGCGCCCTCAATTGTCATGCCCTGTTCATGGAGCAATTGCTGTATGCGCCGCAGAAGGGTCACATCCGCTTCGGTGTAAAGACGTTGTCCCTTGTCTGTACGCGAAGGGGCAAGCTGCGGAAATTCCGTTTCCCAGAAGCGCAGGACATGCGTCTTCAGGTTGAGCAGTTCCGCCGCTTCGCCGATGCGATATATTTTTTCCGACATGCGCACTCCCCGTTCAAGGAAACAGGATCAGGTTTGTCTCCGGCCGGGGCGAATGGCGGTTTACACGCGTACGCCCAGAGCCTCCACCAGTGATTGTGCCACTTTCCCCCTCTCTTTGTCCACTTCCGCGTCTTTGAGAGTTCGGCCGGGGTGGCGGAAGGTCAAACGAAAGGTCAAATGGCGCTCCGCGCCCTCCTGCGGCTCGAACACGTCCGCTAAAAAGGCTTCGGCAAGCAGCGGCAGGGAAAGTTTTGCCATATGGTCAAGCACATGGCTCACGCGCAGGCCCGACCCGGCTATGACCGTGATGTCGCGGCGCACCGGGGGGTAAAGCGGCAGGGGCGCGAATCGCACACAGGCCACGTCGTGCATGGCGTACAGCGCATCAAGATTGAATTCGGCAAGCCACACGCCCTTGCGCGCGTGAAAAGCATCCACCAGAGCCGGTTTGACGCGGCCCATGCAGCCGACTGACCGCCCGGCAACGCACATTTCCACGCAGGGAAGCAGCCAGAGGTGGTCATTGACCGTCTCGCAGCCGGGGGCTGGCAGATGTAAAAAGTTCAGCAAATGTTCCGCTATGCCCTTGATGTCGGCATAATCCATGTCCGCTTCGGCATGGGGCCAGGCAACATCGTGCCGCGCGCCGTAAAGCAGGATGCCGAGCATGCCGGTTTCACGCGCCGCTGTGGGCAACTGCCCCTGTGCTGGCGCGGCGTCCGCATCCGTGTGTTCTTCAAAAATATGCGCCAGTTCAAAAAGGCGCAAGCCCTGGACGCCCTGGGCCAGATTGTTGCGCAGCGACTGAAGCAAGCTCGGCGCGAGCGATGTCCGCAGAACGTCCTGTTCCGCTGAAAGCGGATTGACTATGGAAATTCTGCCCTGCCGCGGCAGCCCGAGATGGTCAAGATCCTTATGGCCGACAAAGCTGTAGTTGACGGCTTCGTTAAGGCCGAGACCGGCACCCCAGTGCTTGACGCGCGACCGGAAAAAGTAGTCTGACCGGGACTGGCCCGCACGGTCAAGGCTTTTGCGCATCGGCGGCAAAACAGGGGGGATGGCGTCAAGCCCGTGCATGCGGCACACTTCTTCAATCAAATCCGCCTCACGGGTGAGGTCCGGTCGCCAGCTGGGCTGAGTGACCCGCCATACAGTTCCTTTATTGACGACGCAGCCAAGCAGCGTGAGGGCTGTTTCGCAAAATTCCCTGTTTAAGGTCACGCCAAGCAGGGCGTCGGCCTTTTCAGGCCGGAAGGCGATGGCAACAGGCGCAAAGGGTTTGGGTTCCGCCCTGGAAAGCCCCCTGCGCACCACGCCGCCGCCGAAGGCGGCCATCATGGCGCAGGCCCGGTCGAGCGCCCAGACGGTGCGCCGCTGATCAATGCCGCGCTCAAAACGGTAGGACGCTTCAGAAGAAAGCCCCAGACGCCGTGAAGTTTTGCGTATGCTCTCCGGCTTGAAGATAGCGCTTTCCAGAAAGACAGTTCGACTTGTCTGAGTTATTTCCGTATTCAGCCCGCCCATAACGCCGGCCAGACCCACAATGCGTTCCGCGTCGCAGATGCAGAGGTCGCGGTCGGTCAACACGCGTTCCTGACCGTCCAGTGTGGTGAATTTCGCGTTGTTTTGAGCAGTCTTGACAGCAATGCGGCCGCCTCTGAGCTTGTCCAGATCAAAAGCGTGCAGAGGCTGGCCGCATTCAAGCAGAATATAGTTTGTCACATCCACAATGTTTGAAATGGGTCGCACGCCCATGGCGTGCAGACGGCGGCGCACGCGCGCGGGGGATGGCGCCGCCCTGATATCGGCAATAATCCTGCCGGAATAAAGCCGGCAGAGATCCGCATCCTCTATGTCAATGGGCACAAGGGCTTCCGGCCGAGTTTTGTCTTCTGTGACGGGCAGTTCCTGAATGGTCACGGGCAGGTGAAACGCATTTGCCGTTTCCCGCGCAAGGCCCAGCACGGAAAGACAATCCGAACGGTTGGGCGTGATGGAAATGTCGAGCACCTCGGTGTCCAGATCAAGCGTGTCCACAAGCCGCGCGCCGGGGAGCGCGTCTTCGGGCAGCACCATAATGCCGCTGTGATCCTCCGTCATGCCCAGCTCGCGCTCGGAACAGATCATGCCGAAGGAAGGCGCGCCGCGCAGTTTTGCTTTTCTGATCACAGTGCCGTCAGGCAGGCGCGCGCCGACAAGGGCAACAGGAACTTTTTGCCCGGCCGCAACATTGGGCGCACCGCAGACGATATCCAGAAGTTCTTCCTGCCCCGCGTTGACTTTGCACAGATGCAGATGGTCTGATTCAGGATGCTTCACACATGCCGTGACCTCGCCGACAATAATGGCGCTGATGGCCGCATAAGGGCGCAGAATATCCTTAAGTTCCAGCCCGAGCATTGTCAGCCTGTCGCCCAGCGCTTCGGCGCTGCCCTCGTAAGGCGTAAATTCGCACAGCCACGCAAGAGAAAGCAACATACGCCATTCCTGTTAATCTATCGCAGTTATTGAAACGTCCACAGCGGAGAGCTTTTGTCCGGGTTCGGCAGCGGCCTGTCTGTCTCATTTGCATTGTAACCGCCGTACGCGCCGGGGCGCGGACGCTGACGCGGGGCTTTCTCAGCCGGTTTTACGTCGTCAATCGTGTTGCCGTAGGCGTCGGTATAGCCCCTGCCGCCTTCCGTCGTACGCGACGTGGAGTTGCCCGACAGGCCCCGCAACGGCTTTGGTCCGCCTGGGGGTTCAAGGCCTGAATGGCGGGGGCTGTACGCGGACGCCGCATAACTGTTTTGCGGCGCAGCAGTCGTCAGCGTCAGGCTCAGGCACAGTGCCGCGGCAAACAGCAGGCGTTGCATCATAGCAGTCATCTCAGGCAAATTGTCGTAAAAAACGTGCGTCGTTTTCAAAAAACATGCGCAGGTCGCCGATGCCGTACTTGAGCATGGCCACGCGCTCCACACCCAGCCCGAAGGCAAAGCCGCTCACTGCGTCAGAATACTTCACTGCGGCAAAAACCTCCGGATCAATCATGCCGCAGCCCAGTATCTCCACCCATCCCGTACCGTTGCAGACGCGGCAGGGTTCGTCTTTGTGACCGCCCCTGCCGCCGCACATGCAGCAGGAAATATCCACCTCTGCCGAGGGTTCGGTAAAGGGGAAAAAACTCGGACGGAAGCGCACCTCAGTGCCCGCTCCGAACACGCCGCGCACAAAGGCCGTCAGCGTGCCGCGCAAATGCGCCATGGTGACGCTTTCGCCCACCATCAGGCCCTCAATCTGGTGAAACATGGGGGTATGGGTCAAATCAGAATCGCGCCGGTACACCTTGCCCGGCACAATAACGGCAAGCGGCGGCGTGCGGGTAAGCATGGAGCGAACCTGCACGGGCGAGGTGTGCGTGCGCAGCAGCACCTTGTCCGAAATATAAAGCGTGTCCTGCATGTCCCTTGCCGGGTGGTCGGGCGGCATATTCAGGGCTTCAAAGTTGTAGTAGTCGTTTTCCACTTCCGGTCCGGAAGCCACCTCAAAACCCATCTCGGTAAAAATACCGCATACTTCCTCTGTCACCAGGGTGGTGGGATGCAGTGAGCCGCGCCACGGCGCGCGCGCCGGCAGGGAAGGATCAAAACGCTGCAGGGCGGCGGCTTCGCTCTGGAGCAAAAGCGCGCTCCTGCGCGCTTTAAAAAACGCGTTGCAGCGCTCCTTGACGCTGTTGGCAGCCTGACCGACGGCGGGTCTGTCTGCGGGAGCAAGAGAGGGCAGGCGGGACATGATCTGCGCAAGGCGTCCCTTGCGGCCCAGCACATCCACCCGAAGCACCTCCATATCTTCCGGCGAAAAGGCTTTTTGAAGGCCCGCTTCCAGTTCGACGAGCAGATTTTCCAGTGCTGTTACGAGATCCATGGGTTTCCTTCAACAAAAACACGGACGGCACGGTTCCAGCCGGCCACGCCGTCTTGCAGTCTGCAAAGGACAGAAAAAAAATTCAGAGTGCGTTATCGCAATGCGGCTTTTGCGAGTTCGGCCACACTCGCGAAATCATCTTTGTGGTACACAGCCATATCCGCCAGAATTTTGCGGTTCAGGGCAATGCCCGCCAGTTTCAGACCGTGCATGAAGCGGCTGTAGGAAAGACCGCTCAAACGCGAGCCGGCGTTGATGCGCAGAATCCAGAGCGCACGAAAATCGCGCTTACGGCGCTTGCGACCCACGAAGGCGTACTGCAGCGAACGTTCCACAGCCTCGCGGGCAGTGCGGTACAAACGACTGCGCCCTCCGCGAAATCCCTTGGCAGCGCTCAGATATTTCTTATGCCGCCGGTGTCCGGCAAGACCTCTCTTTACACGCATGCGCGTATCCTCCTTGTGCCCGACAAGGCGGAGGAAAGCCCGCCGGGTGGTGTGTCGTGATCAGCCGTTCGGCAGCATGCGCCGCACGGCCTTTTCATTGGCGATGTCCACCAGTGTGGCCTGACTAAGGCGCATTTTGCGGCCCGCGGCCTTTTTTGTCAGTATATGACGCAGATTCTGACGGCGGCGCTTGAATTTACCGCTGCCGGTCAGTTGAAAACGCTTGGCCGCGGCGCGCCTTGTTTTAATTTTCGGCATGACAGCCTCCTTAGAAAAACAGATAAAAACAACTGCGTTCTGTGTTCAAATTTCAGAAAGGGAAGAGCATGATGCTCTAAAACGCCGTGCGGCGCAAGAAATGAATTTTCATACCGCGCCGCGGCCTTATAGCGCACACTGCATTTCTATTTTTTGGGCACCAGAAGCATTTGCAGCATACGGCCTTCCGCGTGCGGCTCCTGATCCACCTTTGCCACGTCCGCGAGATCCCGCACGACGCGTTCAAGAATAATCAGGCCGCGATCCTTGTGCACAATTTCGCGTCCGCGAAAAAATACCGATATCTTGCATCGGTCGCCGTTTTCAAGAAAACGGCGTATATGGCGCAACTTGGTGTCATAATCGTGGTCGTCCGTCTTCGGGCGCACCTTGATTTCCTTGATCTGCACCACGGCCTGTTTTTTTCTGGCTTCCTGCTTCTTTTTCTGCTGTTCGTATTTGAACTTGCCGTAGTCCATAATACGACAGACAGGCGGCTCCGTTGTTGAGGCCACCTCGACGAGATCCATGCCCGCCTCTTTTGCCAAGGTGATGGCGTCGCCGCGCTGCAAAATCCCAAGTTGTTCTCCATCAAGGCCGATCACGCGCACTTCGCGCGCTCGTATCAGTTCATTGCGGCGCACGCTGTCCTGCGGCAGGTCACGTCGTTGTCTTAGATTAGGCGAAGCTATAACGCATCCCTCCTTGTTTGAAAGGCTCTTCCGCGTCAGCCCGTATCAATGCGGCCACTTCCCCAACGGTCATGAACCCCTGATTGTCTCCATTGCGCAGGCGCACGTTGACGCCGCCCGCCTGTACTTCCTTTTCTCCCACCACCAGCATAAACGGCATTTTGGCCATCTGGGCTTCCCGTATTTTAAAGCCCAGTTTTTCATTGCGCGTGTCGGCCGCAGCTCTGACGCCCAGCGCCAGAAGCTCGTCGCGCATGCGCAGTGCCGCCGTGTCGCCCGCTTCCGTGACTGTAAGCAACCGGGCCTGTTCAGGGGCAAGCCATATCGGCAGGGCACCCGCGTAATGTTCAATCAAAATGCCGATGAAACGTTCAAGCGAACCCATGATGGCCCGGTGCACCATAACCGGGCGCCGGCGCGCGCCGTCCCCGGCTGTGTAGGTCAGGTCAAAACGTTCCGGCAGCGTGAAATCCACCTGAATGGTGGAGCACTGCCATTCACGCCCGATGCAGTCAAGCAGGCGCACATCTATTTTGGGGCCGTAGAAGGCTCCATCTCCCGCATTGACTTCGTAAGGCAAGCCGGCTTTTTTCACAGCCTGTTCCAGCGCGCGGGTAGCCATTTCCCATGCTTCGTCCGTGCCGATGCTGCTTTGCGGCCTTGTGGAGACAGCCACTTTGAAGTTGAAGCCGAAAAGCCCCATCAGGTTTCGTATCAGATGGATGACAGACAGGATTTCGCCCTCAAGCTGTTCCGGCGCGCAAAAAATATGGGCGTCGTCCTGCGTGAACTGGCGCACGCGCAGCAGCCCGTGCAGCACGCCGCTTTTTTCCTGGCGGTGCACAACGCCCAGTTCAAAGTAGCGTTGCGGCAAATCCCGGTAACTGCGCAGATCGTTTTTATAGATCAGCATGTGCGCTATGCAGTTCATGGGTTTGATGCCGTAGGCGCCTTCCTCAATGCCGGTGAAATACATGTTTTCGCAGTAATGGTCGTAGTGGCCGGATTTCTGCCAAGTTTCCACACGCAGAAGCTGCGGGCCCTGCACCATGTCGTAGTCCCGTTTCAGGTGCTCCTTGCGCCAGAAATCTTCCAGAATGGAGCGGACAAACATGCCTTTGGGCAGCCAGAACACCATGCCCGGAGCGGCATCTTTAAAAGCAAAGAGCTTCAGCTCCCGCCCCAACTTGCGGTGGTCGCGGCGCTTGGCCTCTTCCTGCTGCTTCAGACAGGCGGCAAGGGCTCTTTCATCAGCAAAGGCTGTTCCGTAAACGCGGGAAAGTATTTTGTTCTTTTCGTCGCCGCGCCAGTAGGCTCCTGCCACTGAGATGAGCTTGACCGTCGAGGCAAAGCCTGTGTGCGGAATGTGCGGGCCGCGGCACAGATCGGTAAAATCACCGCAGGAGTATAAGGAAACCGTGTCCGCATCAATGCTTTCAATAATTTCGGTCTTATAATTTTCTTTCGCGGCGCGGAAATGCTGAAACGCCGCATCCCGTGGCAGGATTTCGCGGGAAAAAGGCAGACGCGCGGCGGTAATTTTGCGCATTTCTTCTTCAATAGCGGGGAAATCTTCAGCAGAGAAAGGGCGGGGAACATCAAAGTCATAATAAAAACCGTTTTCAATGGCCGGGCCGATAGCGACCTTTGCCTCCGGGAAAAGCCTTTTGACGGCGCAGGCCATGACATGCGCTGCTGAATGGCGGATAAGGCCGAGCCCCTCCCGCGAGTCCGCATAGACGGGCGTGAGTTCGACGCAGCTGGGCGGCACAGGCGCGTTGAGATCAAGCATGACGGTCTGTTGATCGCAGACGGCGCTCGCCGCCACCAACGCCCTGAATTTTTTGCCACTCAGCGCTTTGCGCAAAACAACTTCAACAGATTCACCCGCACCGGCGTCCACCATCTGTCCTTCCACACGGACGTCCATCAAAACTCCTTCATCAAAACTTGTTAACCAGAACGAAAATTGTTCCCAATCTTCACTCTGGTTAACAAATATGGTAGGAACGAGCAGACTTGAACTGCTGACCCCTTCCATGTCAAGGAAGTGCTCTAGCCACCTGAGCTACGCTCCTGTAATTTTCAGAGGTAACGCTCTGTCTAGCCCCAACGGCAAGCGCCGTCAACTGTTTTTATATGCCAGCGAAAAATCAGCCACATGTCTATTGACTTTGCAATTCATTTTCAATATACTTCCTCACAGCTTTAATTTCACGTCATTTTTTGTTCAACGATAACCTTAACGGAGGGCGATATGTCGTTCACCCTTATCGGCGGCATGGACAGACTCAGGCAGAAGTATATCGCGGCGGCAAAGCAGGACGGGCATACTCTCAAGTGCTTCAGCCGGAATGAACACAATCTTACAGATAAAATCGGCTATCCTGACGCGCTGATCGTTTTTACCAACAAGGTGTCACATGAGGCAAAACGCAAGGCGGTGCAACTGGCCAACGCGCGCAATATTCCCGTACGCCTTGTGCATTCCTGCGGCGTGTCTTCTCTGAAAGCCTGCCTCAACTTGTCGCAATCCCTTAAGAATGAGATGATGCCCTGAAAATTTCTTCGCTGTTGCTCGTGCTGCTTCTATAGGCGGCTTTGTGTATGGCGAAGTTTGATGTTCTGCAATTCCAACAAAAAGGTACAGTTACTCATCGGGACTAAACATCTAGAGCGTCACAAGCAGAAACCACAACTGCCCAAGTTCTATGGAGGCGCCCAGAAAATCGCCGGAAAGTCCGCCCTGACGCCGTGCCGCTGCTGAGAGCGTGCGGGTGAGGGTATATTGGCCGATCAGCAGAACAAATGATTGGTAAAAGCCGAGGCCGCGCACGCACAAAAGACCAGCGAGCAGCAGGGCGGCAAGACCGTGCAGGTGTGCAAGCGCGGGACTTGCCCCGGCCTGCACGAGGCCGCCTAAAGAATCCGGCGTGCGCGCGGGCGTGGACGCGGCAAGCCAGATAGCGCAGGCGCGGCCCCAGACGGGCGCCAGCACAAGTTCAAACCGGTGCAGCGCCCCAAGATGCCAGGCAAGAGCGGCCCATTGGCCGCAAAAGACAACGAGCAGGCTTAAAGCGCCGAATGCCCCGATGCGGCTGTCGCGCAAAATTTCCCAAAAACGCGATCCGCCAGCGCCGACGGCGTCGCCCAGATCGGCAAGGCCGTCCCAGTGCAGGCCGCGTGTGGTCCAAAGCTCCAAGGCTAGCCACAAAAGGGCTGTCACAAAAAGACCGCACGACTGTGTCGCTGCATACGCGGGCAGTGTACCAAGAAAGGCAAGCCCGCAAGATGCCGCGGCTGTGCACAGGCAGCCCAGCATAAGTCCGACCGGCGCAAACCAAGGCACACAACGCGTCAAAGCCGCCGGGGAGCAAGGTCGCGCCGGCGCAAGACGTGTTAAAAAGGCGAGGGCGTCCAGAAAAGCTGTCATTGCTGTTGTTCTGCCCATCATTCACCGCCAATGCCTGCAAATATGTCGAGATATATTGTTTCAGACCGCGCCTGTTTGCGCAAGGGGCAAGGCAGCGCAGCATCAAGGCAGGCAATTATGAGCAACAGCTTGTGCGGCCGTGATCATGCCCATGAAAGCAATCGAGCGCGGCAACACATTGAAATAGCAAGATAAATTTTAAAAGCGCTTTTTAAAAAGTCATGTTATTTAAATATGTTACAGTTTTTTATTCGACTGCCCTGGTCAATCCGGAGTAACGCCTTGACAATAACCGCTTTAGGGAGCATTCTTAACTTTACTTTATAGATGGGGGCGCACCGGTTTCGACGGGGACGTGGAATCCGGAGTGGCAGGCCGAGGCGCCGCTGGCCTCGTTAAAAGCGGCAACACAGTAATTGCCAACAACGATTACGACTACGCTTACGCTGCCTAGGCAACGGAGCAAATGACCGCGCAAGTCGGTCACGTTGTTCAGGATCACGCCTGATAATCCCGAACAACGACACTTTTCAGGCTGGCGAAAATCGGCGCTTGCCGGGATTTTTTCGTGAGATGTTACCGGCGGGCTTGCTGTACCGCGGCTGATCAGGGTCTACCGGTATGGCGAAAATCAAGCCTGATCTAAGCCTGTAGATGCTTCGCGTGGAATGCTCTCGGACGGGGGTTCAACTCCCCCCGCCTCCACCATCAGATTGTTCGGTAATGACCGAAGAAATCCCGAAAGCCAAGATATTAGCGGCTTTCGGGATTTCTAATTTCCAAATACACCCTTTTGGATACATGGAAAACCGCAACCTTGCCGGCGCTTCTTGATGCCCTTCGCAGCATAGAAGCGAGGGGAGCCACAAGGAGACGGAGCGGCGCACCTTGCAGAATTGCGGGCAGATCTTCCGCTATGCCATAGACAGGCCGGGCCGAACGTGACCCCGCTGCGGACCTTCGGGGCGCGCTTGCCCCGGCCAAAAACGCAGGCTTTGCCACTATTACAGAACCCAAGGCCATCGGCGCCCTGCTCCGGGACATTGACGCCTATCAGGGCCGGATTGTGCGGGCCGCGCGCGCATGGCTCCCTATATTTTTGTGCGCCCCGGGGAACTGCGCCGGGCTGAATGGACAGAGTTTGATCTTGAAGCCGCAAAGTGGCGCATACCCGCCGCCAGAATGAAAATGCGCGAGCTGCATATTGTGCCGCTGGCCCGGCAGGTAGTGGACATACTCAAAGAGTTGCAGCCCTTCATCACCTGCCGGAGCCGCTATTTATTCCATCAATGCGGGCAAAATCCGCTACCAAAGGGGGGCATGGGCGACCGTCTCAGAGCTATATCGTTTTCGGCGTAACCGACGCCGCGGCGGTCGGGAGGTTTGAGTAGCCCGTCCCGCGCGAGGGCGGCACGGGCTACATAGATTATTTTGGGCCGGGTGTATTGCCGTTGAGATAAAAACAAAAGGCAAGGATTTAAACAGCGCCTATGAGCAGTTGAAAGAGTATATTATCCACCTTCCGGCCGAGGAAATGCCGGATTGCTGATGGTAAGCGACTTTGAAAATATCGTGGTGTACCGCCGCGCCACCGCCGAGAAAACCTCATTCAAGACAAAAGACTTGCGGAAGCACATCAAACGCTTTGCCGGTATCGCCGGATACGAAGCCGCCAGAACCTATGAAAATCCGGTTGAGGTGAATGTCAGGGGCCGCCGAAAAAATGGCGAGACTTCACGATGCGCTGAAAGAGCGCGGCTCCTTGAAGTGCACCTTGTCCGCTTGCTGTTCTGCCTGTTTGCGGATGATACAGGCATTTTCCAGCCGGACAGCTTCCTCAGAGGACGGGAGCGATTTATCCGGTCGCATCGGCCGCCTGTTTGAAATTCTCAATATGCCGGATGACGCCAGGGCAAAGCGCACACTGCTTTCCCTTGATTTGAAGCAGTTTCGCTATATCAACGGCGGGCTTTTTGCCGCATTGCTGCCGTCTCCAGATTTTGACGGCAAAATGCACGGCGTCCTGATTGATTGCTGCAAGTTCGGCTGGAGCAAAATCTCACCCGCCATATTCGGGGCCATATTCCAGGGTGTAATGGGCTAAAGACCACAGGCGGGAGCTGGGGGCGCATTACACAAGCGAGGAAAATATCCTGAAGCTCTATCAACCCGCTTTTCATGGACGGGCTTTGGCGGGAGTTTGAGCGCGTGAAAACCGACCCGCGTCGGCTTGACCTTTTCCATGACAAAATCAGCCGCCTTAAATTTTTTGACCCCGCCTGCGTGATGCGGCAACTTTCTCATTGTCACCTACAGGAAATTACGGCGTTTGGAGCTGGAACTTCTAAAAATGAAAGCCGGCACACACCACCTAGCGATTGACATAGCGCCCCTGCTCAAAGTGACCGTGGAGCAGTTTCACGGTATCGAGCATGAGGATTTTCCCTGCCAAACAGCGCGGGTGGACATGTGGCTCATGGATCACCAGATAAACCTGCGGGTGGCGGAGCAATTCGGCGCATATTATGCGCGGCTTCCTCTCACGCAATCGGCAACAATTTTCAATGGAGCGCGGGTTATGAGCAAGGCCCAAAAGGAGAATATGATAAATGTATTTAAGGGCACAAAGGGCGTCGGGAATTTGGACTATGTAACCGCGTGGTACAAAAAAGCGGCTGATCTGATGGCTGGAACCACTATTAGAACAGCATTTGTTTCTACAAATTCCATAACTCAAGGAGAGCAACCGGCAATTCTCTGGGAGCCGTTATTTGAGAATCATAATGTAAAAATTGACTTTGCTTATCGCACATTCAAATGGAGCAATGAGGCGAAAGGCAAGGCGGCTGTGCATTGCGTTATCATCGGGTTCAGCATCGCGCCGAACAGTAATCCAAAGTTATATATGATAGTACCGGCGCGAAGATTGATGCGCAAAATATCAATCCTTATTTGATAGATGCATCAACAATTGAAAAGACAGAATTTCTGAAAATCGAACCGCGCACGGAAAAATACTTTAGGCCGTGGCTTGGAGCGGAAGAATTTATCAATGGTTACAGTCGCTATTGCCTCTGGTTGGGTGATTGCCCACCGTCAGAATTGAGAAAAATGCCCAAGGTCATCAAACGGGTAGCCGCTGTATAAACGTTACGGCAAGCCAGTAAAAGTGCTCCGACCAACAAAATTGCCGATACGCCGACGCGGTTTCATGTTGAGAACATGCCGGACACCAATTATATGGTCATCCCCGAAATTTCTTCTGAACGAAGAAGATATGTCCCCCTGGGCTTCCTGACGCCAGCCACACTTTGCAGCAACAAATTACGCCTCATGCCTAAGAGTACACTATATCTTTTGGCATTCTTACTTCCAATGTTCATATGGCGTGGATGCGGGCTGTCTGCGGCAGACTTGGAATGGGGTATCAATATTCAATAAATATTGTTTACAACAA
This sequence comes from Candidatus Desulfovibrio trichonymphae, assembly GCF_002355955.1. NCBI lineage: Bacteria > Pseudomonadati > Thermodesulfobacteriota > Desulfovibrionia > Desulfovibrionales > Desulfovibrionaceae > Desulfovibrio > Candidatus Desulfovibrio trichonymphae. The sequence continues at coordinate 1,043,726 of NZ_AP017368.1, forward strand.
TTCGGCACTTGACGGCGAAACTCTCAATGCCGGAGGGGCTTGACGTGATCAGGCTTTCTTCCTTATTATATGAATTTAAGCATATCACGTTTTACGGCTTCACGGAATCCATGAACGCATTGGAATGTTTTCGCGGTCATAAAGATGAAATACTCCGCCTGTGGACAGAGGCGGTGTATGCCACATGTCCACTGGAAACAACGGGGTTTCCGCGGACACTGAACGACCCCTTCGGCAATCCGGCGGGAGACATGACGCGGGAAGCGGCGCTGGCCGTGTATAATGCTGTCGCCGGAGAGGATGTGACAGTTGAAAACATCAAAAACGCGCTGGAACGCTTTGTCAGACTGCGCGCTGTGCAAAAAGGAACACCGGGGCAGAGTATAGGGGTTTTTTATCTGATGAAGCCGATTCTGCGTGAGCGCCTTTTGCCCCGATTGACAGCCATGGACGAAGTTGACGCATATCTGGCGGCGGAATCACGGCTGGACAGCCTGACGCTCCTGGCCTTTGACATGTATATGGAGGCCCGCGAAACCGTCGCGGAATCACGCATCAAAGAAATACGCAACCAGTACGCCCAACTGGCGCGCTGGGCGCGGACATTGAAGGCACATCCGCCTGCAGCGGGCTGACCAACCAGCAACAGCGTACCGGCGCTGTGCCCGCGCGCTGCGCGCCGTCGGCGGCGCCTGTCGCGGCAAAGTTCCCGAACAAAGGCGTTCCGCATGTTCAGGATTTCACAAAAGTCAAGCGAGGTAGGGCAATGTTTTCATCATTACTGCTGGTGCTGCTCATAGGGGCCATCGCCTGGGCGGGAGCGGCCACCGGGTTCGCCTCCCTGTTCGGCGCGGCGCTGCCGTATACGGCGACTGTCATCTTTATTGCCGGCATGGTCCGTCGCATGACGTACTGGGCAATGTCGCCGATTCCCTTCTGTATTCCCACCACAGCGGGGCAGGAACAGTCGCTTGCATTCATCAGACAGGCAAAAATTGACTGCCCGAGTTCATCAGCCGGCGTATTCGCGCGCATGTTTCTGGAAGTTGCCTGTTTCCGCTCTCTTTTCCGCAATACGCAGGCAAGCGTGCGTGGCGGAGACTCCGCGACGGCCGGGCTCGGCATTGTCTATTATTCATCAAAATGGTTATGGTTTTTCGCCCTGGTTTTTCATTATTGCTTCTTGCTGGTCTTTATCCGCCATTTCCGTTTCTTTATGGAACCTGCGCCTTCCTGTATCTCCTTTCTGGAATCTCTTGACGGCATTATGCAAACAGGTTCCCCGCGTTTTTTCTGGACAGGCGCCCTGCTGCTCATTGCGCTGTTCTTTCTGCTCGGACGGCGCATATTCAACGAACGGCTGCGCTATCTCTCACTGCTTAATGACTATTTTCCGCTCTGGCTGCTCATCGGCATCGCTGGCACAGGCATCTGCCTGCGTTATTTTGATAAAACGGACATAGCCACGGTCAAAATTTTCATCATGGGCGTCACGCATTTTTCACCGGTCTCGCCGGAAGGCATCGCCCCTCTCTTTTTTGTGCACATTACCCTTGTCTGCACGCTTTTACTCTATTTTCCCTTCTCCAAACTCGCGCACATGGCCGGCATATTTTTCAGCCCCACACGCAACTTGCGGGCCGACTCGCGCCGAACGCGGCGCATCAACCCCTGGAATCCGCCCAAACAGTATTTTACTTACGCCAAGTACGAGGATGCCTACCGCGACGCCATGGCCGAAGCCGGCCTGCCGCTGGAAAAACAACCCGACAAGGCAGCCGGGTAAGGAGTCGTCATCATGGCAAAATTACCTGCGCCGCAAATGCTCATCGCCAGTCGACCGGACTTTCCGGATCAGCGCTGGCTTGACGTAAAGCCCGAGTTTACGCCGGGCACCTTTTGTTACCCGGCCAAAAAAGATACCATGGAAATTCTGCACATGCCCAACCCGCACGAGTGGGATCCCACGGCCGACGACTGGGGCCTGCCGGAAAACTGGGAAAAAATTCTCTGTGACGCCTTTGCCGACAGACTTGAAAAACATCGCTCGCTGAAGCTCTTTATGGACATTTGCGTGCGCTGCGGCGCCTGCGCGGACAAATGTCACTTTTTTCTCGGCACCAATGATCCCAAAAACATGCCGGTGCTGCGGGCGGAACTTCTGCGTTCGCTCTATCGCCGCGACCACACCATGCTCGGCAAACTTCTGGGCAGAAAAGCCGGCGCGCGCAAGTGGGATAAAAACATTGTCAAAGAGCTGTTCTACTATGCCTATCAGTGCACTGAATGCCGCCGCTGTTCGCTGTTCTGCCCCTACGGCATCGACACGGCCGAAATCACCATGATCGTGCGCGAACTTTTGCATGAAGTGGGTCTGGGCATCCACTGGATTATGGACCCTGTAAAAAATTGCAGCTTCACGGGCAACCATCTGGGCATTCAGCCGCATTCTTTTGTAGAAATAGTGGAAATGCTGGCGGACGACTGCGAAACAATCACCGGTATCCGCCCCAAAACGCCCTTTAACAAAAAAAATGCGGAAATTCTCTTCATTACGCCTTCAGGAGACGTCTTCGCGGATCCGGGCATCTACACCTTCATGGGCTATCTCATGCTTTTCCATGAGCTTGACCTCGACTATACGTTTTCCACCTATGCCTCGGAAGGCGGCAACTTCGGCTCGTTCACAACATTCAACATGGCCAAAAAACTGAACGCCAAGATGTATGCGGAAGCCGAACGCCTGAACGTCAAATGGCTGCTTGGCGGAGAATGCGGGCATATGTGGCGCGTGCTCAACCAGTATATGGACACCTACAACGGCCCGACGCCGGCAAACATGATTCCCCCCGTGTCGCCCGTCACAGGCACGACGTTCCACAATGCGGCGTCAACAAAAATGGTGCACATAGCGGAATTCACGGCCGACCTGATTTATCACAACAAACTCAAGCTTGATCCTGGCCGCAACGACCATATTATCACCACCTTCCACGACTCCTGTAACCCCTCGCGCGGCATGGGTCTTCTTGACGAGCCGCGCTATGTGCTCAAGGCCGTATGCAATAATTTCATAGAAATGCCCGAAAACACCATTCGCGAGCAAACCTTCTGCTGCGGGGCAGGTTCAGGCCTGAACACCGAGGAGATTATGGAACTGCGCATGCGCGCCGGCATGCCGCGCGGCAATGCCCTGCGCTATGTGCAGCAAAAATTCGGCGTCAACCACATGGCCTGCATCTGCGCCATTGACCGCGCGACGCTGCCGCCGCTCGCCAATTACTGGGCACCCGGCGTGACGGTAGGCGGACTGCACGAACTGGTGGCAAACGCCCTCGTTATGAAAGGCGAAACCAAACGCACCATGGATCTGCGCCAGGAAGATCTGCCCGGCGCGGACGGGGACGAGCCTGCGGATGCGTCCGCGCCGCGGGGGAGGACGAATAAAAATGTATAACGCCAAAGCTGTTGTCGCGGGCATCATCATCTTTGTGGTTCTGTGTACATCGCCGTTCTGGGCGGCTATGACAGGGCAGGACTACAAAAAAACAGGCATTGTGCCGCCCGGGGATGAAAAAAACTGCGTTGAAAATGTGACTTTCATGCGCGCCCAACACATGCGGTTGCTCAATGAATGGCGAGACGAGGCCCTGCGCAGGGAAAACCGCACGTATATTACGGCCGACGGCAAGAAATGGACCATCAGTCTGCAAAACACCTGTTTAAAATGCCACAGCAACTACAAGGATTTCTGCCAAAAATGCCATGTGGCCAACAGCGTTGATCCATATTGCTGGACTTGCCACATCATTCCCGGGGAGAACAAATAATGAATAAAAGCAGACGAAGCTTTCTGAAAACGGCTGGTCTTTCTGTTTGCGCCCTGAGCGGCGGGATAGCCGGCGTTGCCGGTTCTCCCGCCGCGGCGCGCTCCGGAATCGCGCCCGGCCGCTATGGCAAGGGGGAAAAGGCTCTGCGCGCAAAACGCTGGGCCATGGTGATCGACACACGCAAATTTTGCGGACCGCAAGACTATGAACCACTGGTTGAGGCATGCCGCGCGGCGCACAATGTGCCCCACATCAAAGGCCCCCAGGAAATAAAATGGTTCTGGACTGACAGCTACGAACATGGATTTCCGGATGACATGAATGAACATTTAAGCAAAAATGTCCGTGAATCGGCCTATCCGTTGCTGTGCAACCACTGCGGCCGCCCACCCTGCGCGCGCGTTTGTCCGACACAGGCCACCTACCAAATGGAAGACGGCATTGTGGCGATGGATTACCACCGCTGCATAGGCTGCCGTTTCTGCATGGCGGCCTGTCCTTATGGAGCGCGTTCCTTCAACTTCAAGGACCCCCGCAAATTCCTGCCGGATCCCGTGCCGAATCCCGCATTCCCCACACGCATGATCGGCGTTGTTGAAAAATGCACATTCTGCGCGGAACGCCTTGCCGCTGGTCAGATGCCCGCCTGTGTGGAAGCGTCGCAGGGCCGCATTCTTTTCGGCGATCTGGAAGACCCCGATTCAACAGCGCGTCAGGCCCTTGCCACCGGTTACAGCATACGCCGCAAGCCGTCGCTCGGCACACGACCCGGCGTCTATTACCTCATTTAGGGAGAACAGGCCATGCTTGAAAAACTGCTTTCCGGTCCCAAGACCTATTATGCGTGGCTGCTCTTCCTGCTCTGCGTTATCGCGGGCTGCGGCCTTGTTTACCTGCAGCAATTGCGGACGGGCATGACCATCACCGGCATGAGCCGGGACGTGTCTTGGGGGCTGTATATCTCGCAATTCACCTATTTTGTCGGTGTGGCGGCTTCGGCCGTCATGCTGGTGCTGCCCGCCTATTTCCACCACTATGTAAAATTCAAGCGCATGATTATTTTCGGTGAATTTATGGCCGTGGCGGCCGTGGTCATGTGCGCCCTGTTTATTGTGGTTGATATGGGCCAGCCACAGCGCTTGCTGAACGTCATACTCCATCCCGCGCCGAATTCCGTCATGTTTTATGATATGTTGGTGCTTATCGGCTATCTCATGCTGAACATCGTTATCGGCTGGGTCACCCTGGAAGCGGAACGTCTGGGCGTGGAACCGCCCAAATGGATCAAGCCCCTCATCTATCTCTCCATTCTTTGGGCTTTTTCCATCCACACTGTTACGGCGTTCCTGTATGCCGGCGTACCCGGCCGGCATTACTGGCTTACCGCCATCATGGCGGCGCGCTTCCTTTCCTCGGCATTCTGTTCCGGCCCGGCCATTTTGCTGCTGCTGGTCTTTCTTACGCGCCGGCTCACAGGCTTTGACCCCGGCAAAGATGCCGTCAAAACCCTTTCCACAATCATTGTCTATGCCATGTGCATAAATGTTTTTTTCTATCTGCTTGAACTATTTACCGCCTTCTACAGCAATATTCCGGGCCATCAGGAGCCCATCTCCTTCCTCTTTACGGGGCACGGCGGACACCTTGCTTGGGTGAGCCGCTGGATGTGGGCCGCGGTGGCGATGGCCTTTCTTTCCCTTGCGCTGCTGATCCCCCCGTCGTTACGCAACAATCACGCCCTGCTGCCTTTCGCGCTTGCCATGCTGGTGGCGGCGACCTGGATTGACAAGGGCCTCGGGCTTCTGATCGGCGGTTTTACGCCGAATATGTATGAAACCATCACTCCCTATATGCCGACATTCAGGGAAACAGCCGTCACATTTGGCATTTATGCAGTCGGCGCTCTGGTGTTGTCCCTGTTGTGGAAGATCGCTCTCGGGGTCAAACAGGAAGCCAACAACTTCGGCGACTGAGCACCGCGTCGTGTCAGAAAAACCCCGCGCGGAAATGTCAAGGCGCGCATGGCGTTGCAAACGGCAAGGACAGACACGCCGACGTCGCCGAACACAGCCGCCCACATCGTTGCAATGCCCATTGCGCCCAGCGCCAGAACAACCGCCTTGACGCAGAGCGCAAAAACGATATTCTGCCGGACAACAGAGCGCGTTTTTTTGGCAATGCGGACAGCCGAAATCAGCTTTGACGGTTCGTCTGTCATCAGAACGACGTCAGCAGCTTCAATCGCCGCGTCAGAGCCCACACCACCCATGGCGACGCCTACATCGCTGCGCGCCAGAACCGGCGCATCATTGATGCCGTCACCCACAAACACCACCTTGCCCCTGCCGATTTTAGATTTTGCCAGCACTTCCAGCCGTTCAACCTTTTGGTGAGGCAGCAATTCGCTATAAACAGCGTCAATCCCAAGCTCCCGCGCCGTTGTTTCGCCGGCAGACCTGCTGTCTCCTGTCAGCATGACGATACGCCTGGCTCCGAGGCTTTCAATGTCCCTGATCGCCTGTCGGCTGTCGGCCCTGACCTCGTCTGAAATCACGATATACCCGGCGCAAATTCCATCAGCGGCAAGATACACGACAGTCCCAAGAGCATCAACGTCAGGGCGGGCAACAGCGTCCGCGTCAAGCAGCCCGCCGCTGCCGGCCAGCGCTGTTTTGCCGTTTATCCAAACGCGAACGCCCTGCCCGGCAATTTCCTCATAATCGGCGATTTTTTGCGCGTCAATCTCCCCTTTCCAGGCTTTTTGTATGGAGAGAGCAATGGGATGGGTGGAATGGCTTTCGGCATGAGCGGCAAAGCAAAGCAGTTCATCCTTTGTCCAGCCGTTCAGCGCTTCCGCCCGCGTCACGGTAAAAACGCCCTTTGTCAGCGTGCCTGTTTTATCAAACACCACTGTGTCCACATTGGTAAGGGCTTCAAGATAGTTGCCGCCCTTGATGAGTATGCCGCTTCGGGACGCGCCGCCGATGCCGGCAAAAAAAGTGAGTGGAATGGAAATGACCAACGCACAGGGACAGGACGCCACAAAAAACACAAGCGCGCGATTTATCCAGTCGGCAAACTGTGCGCCCGGCGCGAGCAATGGCGGAACAAACGCCAGAGCAAAAGCCGCGAATACGACAGCGGGCGTGTAATACCGCGCGAATTTCGTGATAAAATGCTCTGTTGCGGATTTCCTGTCGGCGGCGTTTCGCGCCAGATCAAGTATTTTTGAAACAGTGGATTCGCCGAACTCTCTGGAAACCTCAATGGTCAGCAGGCCGTTTTTGTTGATGGAGCCGGAAAGCGCCCCGCAGCCGGGCGCAACGTCCTTCGGCAAGGCTTCGCCCGTCAACGCAGACGTATCCAGCGCGGAACGCCCTTCCACGACAACACCATCCAGCGGAACCTTTTCGCCCGGCCCGACAACGATACAGTCTCCAACGGCGACCTCATCCGGAGTGACCCTGCGCACGTCGCTCCCGATTTTCAGATTGGCGAAATCAGGGCGGATATCCATCAGCGCGGATATGGATTTGCGTGAACGACTGACAGCAATCTCCTGGAATGCCTCACCAACTTGATAAAATAGCATCACAGCCACGCCTTCCGGATACTCCCCGACGGCAAAAGCTCCGATGGTCGCAACGCTCATAAGAAAATTTTCATCAAACACCTGTCCGCCGGAAATATTTTTCACAGCACGGAACAGAACTTCACCGCCCGCCAGCAAATACGCGGCAAGAAATATGACAAGATTATACGGGTACGCAAAATCAGCAAGCATTCCGACTGCAAAAAACGCCGCGCCGACGCTGAACCCAGCGCGAAGCAGCCATCGCTTCCGGGAGAAAGCCTTCGCGCCCTGCTCCACGCCTGCCAGCCTGCTGGCCTTTCTCCCTTGCGCGGGGACACGGTCCGAGCAGCAGGGAGCCTTAAAAAACAGACTGTCTTTCACGGACATGCAGCACCCCCTGCGCAAAAATATTGCCGACATGTTCATCGTCCAGAGAGTAATAAACAACCTTGCCGTCCCGGCGACATTTGACGAGCCTGGTTTGCCGAAGCGACCGGAGCTGATGGGAAATTGCCGATTTCGTCATTCCCAGAAGAACGGCTATATCGCACACGCACATTTCCGAATACTGCAGAGCGCAAAGAATTTTCACCCGCGTGGAATCGCTGAACACCTTGAACAGGTCGGCCAATTCCAGCAGAATTTCTTCTTCCGGCATCCGCACCCGCGCCCCGGCGACGACTTCTTCATGGATGGTGTTGCAATCACATCTGTCAAGATCAACAGCATACGCGCTCATCAAAATAACCTCCAACGATTGAACAGTTGAACATTCAAACAATTATTGTATAATGGCTGTACTGTCCCCTGTCAAGATCTTTCTCAGAAATATGACCCTCAAAAGTTATCCCGTAAAAAATGAACGCGGCAGACGATTGACTTACGCCCCCCTCCCGTGCATAGTATAAAAGTTCAGCAAGGAGAGAAGCATGCAAAATGCGATCAGGGAAGCCATTGCGATTTGTAAAATACTGCTGCGTAACGGCTATGACGCGTATGTGATCAACGCTCCGCTGCAGGAACAACTGCTGAAGAAAACGCGCCAGTCGTCTGTGGATATCGCTATCGCCTGCGAGCCGGACGCGGACATGCTGGCCAAACTTTTCCCAAGAATTCGCAGGGAAGCGGAAAAACGTGCTCTGGCCGAAATGGAAGAAAACGGCCTGACTTTTCGTTTCTATCCGCTTGAAATTGCGGACGCAGCTCACCCGGAACTCTCAATCCTGCGTATCACTCCCTGCATGACAAGCCTGATGGACCCGAAAACCCGCCTGCAATTGCGGCTGACGGATTTCGGCAGCCCGCCGCCGAGCGGCGACGCCTACGACGGCTTTAAAAATTTCGGGGAAGGCGCGGTGCAGCTTACCGGCCTGCCGGACGAAACCCTGCGCCACAACTACCTGCTGGCTATCCGGGCCTTACGCTTTGCGGCCAATTTCGACATACCCATTGAGCCCAACACATGGCTTGCCATCGTGCGCGCGGCGACACGCGTGCTGGACTATGTGGCCTTGACAGATATCATGAACGAATGGCGCAAGGTGGCCGCCGAATCTCTGTACCGTTTCGTGCGGTTGCTCCATGACGCGCATATACTGCAAGGTCTGATTCCCGAGGTGGCCGCGCTTTCCTGCATACGCCAGCAGCGCAACGACGACGGAGAGGTGGAAAGCGTTTTTGATCACACACTCAACTGCGTGCGTCTTTACCCGGAAGAAAATTTTCATTACGACTGGCTCGGCGCTATGGCCATGCTGTTTCATGACGTGGGCAAACTCTATACGGGTGAATTTTTCGACGGACAGTGGACGTTTTATCAGCACCACAGGGTCGGCGCCAAGGTGACGCGCAAAATTCTGCGACGGCTGCACTTCAATGCGGAAGACATTGACCTGCTCTGCCACCTTGTGAACAATCACATGCGCTTTCATTTTATGCTGACGGACAGGGGCATACGCCGCTTCAAAAGTCTTGACGAATACCCACGTCTGATCGCCATGACGCGGGCGGACATGTGCGCCCGCGACGGCGGCTGCACCTCTTTCAATCACAATATGAAATATCTGGACAGAGCGGAAACACCGGAACAGATGCTCGAACCCCTCCTTAACGGCAATGAAATCATGGACGAAACCAATCTGGCCCCCGGCCCGCAGGTCGGCATTATCCGCGAGGCCCTGCTGCAGGCGCAGATTGCCGGAGACGTGACGGACAGGGAGTCGGCCCTACGCTTTGTACGGAGCCATGCACGCCGTTCAGCAAAACAGCCGCCCTTCACAACCGCATGTACATTGCCGCGCTGAAGCGACATTCAAGGCGAATTTTCGATCTGACAGCCGGTATTATCGCGTAAACAGCGCCATATATTCCTGATTGCCCTTAGCGCCCTTGACGGCCGCGGGCAGCACGTCGTCACAGACTAGAGCAAGCGCGGTGATACAGAATGTCACAATCTTCTCCACCGCGCGCCGCCTTGCTGCTTCATCACGCACAACGCCCCTGACTGTTTCGCCCGGTCCCAGTTCAAACTGCGGTTTGATCAAAACGGCCATACGCCCGCCGTCTTTCAGCCAGAACATACAGGACGGCAGAACAAGCGTTAAAGAAATAAAAGAAAGATCCACCGTCACCATATCCACCGGTTCAGGGATCAGATCAGGCGCCGCGCAACGCAGATTGACGCCCTCCAGACTGACCACCCTCGCGTCCCGCCGCAATTTTTCGTGCAGCTGATTGCACCCGACATCCACGGCATACACACGCGCCGCATCACGCTGCAACAGGCAGTCGGTAAAGCCCCCGGTGGAGGCTCCCGCGTCAAGACAGACAAAACCCCGCACGTCGAGCCGCAGCGCATCAAGAAACGTCAACAGTTTATAGGCGCCGCGGCTTACATAGGGCTCATTCTCCAGCAGCACAAATCTCGTTCCCTCAGGATAGGAATGTCCCGGCTTTGCCACAGACGCCGGCCCGGGGGCATTCTGCAAACGGGGCGCGTCTTCACCAACTGCCGGAGCCATGACGACTTTCCCGGCCATAATCAGGCGCGCGGCCTGCTCGCGACTTTCCGTCAGACCCTGTTCAAAAAGCAGATGATCAGCACGCCGGCGAACAGTCACGATCAGTTCCGTCCTGCAACAGACTGTGTTTCCATGAAAACATCTTCACTTTAAAACTCTTCAAGCTCCCGACAAATCCGGAGGGTGTTCGTCCATATAACAATTTGCCCGGATTGACAAACCCCTATATTCGTCTTTTCTTCCTTTTTTCAGCAGGCGCGGCCTTTCAATACGTTCACAGCTTGCGGGAAAAAACAAAATGGGCTAACATACCCTACTTCTCTAAACAGGATAACGCTGGAGCATTCGCGCATGGCGCGCAACCCAAACACTTCCCTTTATCTGGTGGCGCTGCTGCTCTTTGCGGGCGGCGGCGGCTATCTCATCCATTCCGGTTTTTCGGAGAACAGCGTCTACTTTTTGAACGTGGCGGAAGCCAAAGCCGCTTCGCCGGACAAACTGACGAGGGCGCGGCTCTTCGGCACCGTGGCGCAGGAAGGTATTGCAAAGCATAGAACCGGTGCGGGTGTCACCTTCTGCTTGGAAGACAGGGACAATGCCGGCCAGACCATAGTTATCAGCTACAGCGGCGCCGTGCCGGACACCTTCAAGGCCGGCGCGGAGGTTATTGTCGAGGGCGGGTTGGGACAAGAAGGCCGTTTTATGGCAAAAACCCTGATGACAAAATGCCCGTCCAAATATCAGAAGGAAAGCCGCAAAAGCTGACGCCTTGCGGGTGTTTCGTATTTTCTGACAATTTTTCGTCCATGTTGACATCACTCCGGGTTCTTCACCCGCACAGGATTTGCCATGTACGTTTTTGCCTACGCCATGCAATTTCTGGTTCTGATCTGTGCCCTGGGCGGCGGCGGCATCGCGTTGCTCCAGCTCTGGCAGAGGCGCAGCGACATGCTGCCTCTCATCGAAAAATGCCATGGGGTCATTGCCTTCGCGCTGCTGCTGGCGTCGGACATGCTGCTGCACGCGCTTTACCGGCATGATTTTCAACTACAGTACGTCGCCGACCACACCGACCTGATTCTGCCGCCTTTTTACCGCCTCACCGCTTTCTGGGCCGGTCAGCAGGGTTCCATGTTATTCTGGGCGCTGGCAGTCAGCATAAGCGGCACCCTTTTTGCCGCGACACGATCTTGGAAAACCCTTGCCCCGTCAACACGCCTGTGGCACTGGGTCTTTTTTTACGCAATCATGGCGTTTTTCGCACTGATATTGACAACATGGAGCAATCCCTTTGTCATGCAGACCCCGGCGCCGCGGGACGGCAGCGGTTTAAACCCGCTGCTCCAAAATCCCGGCATGATATTCCACCCACCGCTGCTCTTTCTGGGCTACGGAGGTTTCAACGTGCCCGCCTGCCTCGCTCTGGCGCAAGCCCTTGCGGACAAGAGCGAGTCGGAAGACCCTTGGTTTCGTCTGACACGGCCATTCATCATTCTGGCCTGGCTCTTTTTAACGGCCGGCATTGTGCTTGGCGCATGGTGGGCCTATATGGAACTGGGTTGGGGCGGATACTGGGCATGGGACCCTGTGGAAAACGCGTCTCTGCTGCCCTGGCTTATCGGCACCGCATCCCTGCATACGCTGATTATCGAAGACCGCCGCAACAAACTCGGCCGCGTCAATGTGATCATGATGGTTCTGACCACTGTGTCCGCCTTTTTTGCCACCTGTCTGGTGCGCAGCGGGGCCATTGATTCAGTGCACGCCTTCGGCGACGGCACTGTTGGCACGCCGCTGAGCGTCTTTGTGCTCGCCGGACTGTTTGTCGCCTTCTGGACAGCCGCTTTTGCCGGGCATAACGGCACGCCGCTGGCCGGACCGGACAGCCGCGAAGGTTTTTTGACGCTGGCCGCCTGGGTCTTGCTTGCGCTTGCCGGCATCATCCTTGTCGCCACACTCTGGCCGCAAATCAGCAAAATCTGGACTGCCGCCCCGCGTGGTCCTGACGCGAACTTCTATAACCGTGTCTGTCTGCCGTTGGGGGCGCTTGTCATCGTCATGATGGCCGTCTGCCCGTGGCTTGGCTGGAACGGGGGCCTGCGCAACAAAAACGCATTCTATGTCATGCTCGGCTGCGTTATACTGAGTGCGGCGACGCTCTGGGTTCTCGGCTACCGGCAGCCGACCTCGCAAATCGCAGCTGCGGCCGCCATAGCCGTACTGGTAAACACAGGACAAATATTCAAAAATCAGGCCAGCTTTCGCCATCCCTCCAGCATTGGGTCTGTGGGCGCGCATGCGGGCATGGCGCTGGTGACGTTGGGCATTGCATTTTCCGGCCCGTACGCCGAGGACACGGATTTACTGCTCGCCAAAGGACAATCTGCTCAGGCAAGCGGCTATACCGCCACCCTGCTTGACATCAAAAACGGCCGCCAACCCGGCTATGAATACATTGCAGGTCAATTGCAAATAAGCAGGGAAGGCAAAAACATCGGCATTGTCGCGCCGGAACGGCGCATATATGACAAATTCGGCAACAGCCAGTTCTCGGAAGTGGATATTATCCCGAGTTTCGGCAATGAAATCTACGCCTCTCTGCTAGGTCTCGACGAGGACAAAAACGCGCTTATCAAGGTGAGCGTGAAACCCATGGTCAACTGGCTGTGGATAGGTGGCGCGATTATGTGTCTTGTCCCCCTGCTGTGTCTGCGCCGCCCCAAAAACGAACACCGGCGACAATCACGCGACGGCTGTTGAGGGGATCCCTGCACAATGCTTGAGCTTCATCGCGTCGCCCGGCTGTACGGCCATAAAGTTGTCTTCAGGGATGTGAGCTGCACATGCGCGGCCAGCAGCATAACCCTGCTGGCAGGCAATAACGGCGCCGGGAAAAGCACCCTGCTGCGGATTATGGCCGGTCTCTCACGCCCAAGCTCAGGCACGGCGCATTTTACAATGCCCGCACCGCGCGTGGGCTACCTCGCCCATGCCACCTTTGTCTATCCCACTCTGACCGCACTGGAAAACCTGACTTTCTGGCGTGAGGCTTACGGCCTGGACATCGTCCCTGCCGACCTGTTGGCCGGTCTTGAACGCGTGGACCTTGCCGCCCATGCTCATGAACGTGCTGGCGTTTTTTCCCACGGCATGGCCCAACGCCTCAATCTGGCGCGCGTGCTCATGCTTGAACCGGACATTCTCCTGCTGGACGAACCAGGCGCTGGGCTTGATGCAGCTTCACGGGCGCTCCTGCATCAGGAAATCCTCTCCGCCCGCAAGCGCGGTGCCTGCGTCACTCTGGTCAGTCATGATCTGGTCAACGACGCGCCGCTTGCTGACCGCGTTCTGTTTTTAAAAGCGGGCAAACTGGCTTTTAACGGCCCGGTCACACACTTCAGAGAACTTGCCGGTGGAACGGAGCAGACATGCTGCGCCTGACGCTTGCCGTGGCCCGCAAGGACCTTTCCCTAACGCTTTGGCGGGGCAACGGCCTTATGCAGGCGCTCTTGCTCGGGCTTCTCCTCTTTTTCGTTTTCAGCCTTTCACAGGAGGTGGGCGAAAACCTGAGTCCACAAAGCGCGGCGGCGGTTTTCTGGTTGAGCTCAACCTTCTGCCAGGTATTGATTTTCAATCAATTATATGCGCTGGAAGAAATCAACAACTCCCACCTTGGTCTTCTGCTCTCTCCGGCGCCCATACTGGCTGTCTGGCTCGGCAAGGCCATAGCGGGTTTTGTCCTGCTTCTGTTCGCGCAATTGCTTTTTCTGCCTGCGGCTGTTGTTTTCCTCGGACAGAGCCTGCACGGCCCTCTGCCGCCAGCCGTGGCGATTCTTTTGCTGGTGGACACGGGCATGTGCGCGCTGGGTTCGCTTTTGGGCGCGCTGGCGCAAGGCCAGGCAGCCAGCGAATCACTGTTGAGCATCGTGCTCTTCCCCCTGCTCACCCCACTTTTACTGGCCGGCATAGGCGTCGACGCGCAGACTTTCGGCAACCACTCTTCAAACGGACCCGACGCGTGGATGGGCATTGCCTGCGCCTTTGACGCGATCTTTCTGGCTGTAGGCCTTTTGCTTTTCAGCTTCATTTACGCGGGAGAAGAATAGATGCGCAGTCTTTCCATTGTGCCGGCAATGCTTGTTTTATCCGGCAGCCTTACATTTGCCTGCTGCCAGTGGCTGATTTACAGTTATGCACCTACAGAAGCGACGATGGGCCTGGCGCAAAAAATTTTTTACATACACCTGCCTCTGGCCTGGTGGGCTTTATTCAGCTTCTTTCTCGTGTTTGTCGGTTCCGTCAGCTATCTTTTGAAACGCACGCCCGGCGCGGACAGACTCTGCGCCGCGGCGGCGGAAACAGGAGTCCTGCTGAGCGGGCTTGCGCTTGTCACCGGCACGCTCTGGGCCCGCAAAGCCTGGGGCGTCTGGTGGACGTGGGATCCCCGCCTCACAACCACACTGATCATGTGGTTCATTTATGCGGGTTATCTGGTGCTGCGCGGTCTCAATCCGCCGCCGCAGCGTAAAAGTCTGGTTTGCGCGGTTGTGGGTATCGTAGCGTTTTTAGATGTCCCTCTTGTCTTTGTTTCAGCCAGAATATGGAGGTCTATTCATCCCGCTGTATTCGCGGCAAAAGGCGGCGGTCTGGAACCGGAAATGAAACTGACGGCGCTGGGCTGCGTCGTTTCTTTCGGCCTTTTCTGGGCAGGGCTGCTCTGGCTGCGCAAACGGCAGCTTGATCTGTACGACAGACTGGATACGCTGGCATCTGCGGCGCCACAACAGTAACAAGCATCCGCGGCACATCGTCGCACGGAGGCATTATCTATTTATGGATAATACGCTTGTATGGGTTATCATAACCAATGCCGTCATCTGGATCGGCCTTGGCGCATACCTGATTTTTCTGGCTCTGCAGCAACACGATCTGGCGGCGCGACTGACACAATGGGAGACGCTCCGTCATGGCTGACACACAACGGCCGCACGGTTCAACGCGTGTCCTGATTCTTTTGCTGGCTCTGGGTTTTGCTGCCATGCTTTTTGTCGCCCTGACGGAAAACTTCCACAACCCGCAGCTCAGCGTACAGCGCCCCCCCGATCCGACAGTCGTCAACGCGGACGGAGCCGGCGACAATATCGGCATGCTGATGCAACAGGCCGCGAAAGAGCCGCAAAATACGGATGTGCTGATACACCTTGTGGAAGCGCTGATTGCAGCCCAGAACTGGGAGGCTGCGGAAACTTTTGCCAAACGCGCTGTGTCTCTTGACCTGCAGGACCATCGTCCGCTGTATCTGCTGGGTATTGTGATGCACAATCTGGGCCATCACAAGGAAGCGGCCGAAACACTGGAAAAAGCTCTGACTATCAAAGACACGGCCGCGTTGCGCTACAGCCTCGGCGTGCTCTATCTTTATTTTCTGCGCGACACGCCGCGGGGAGTGCGGCACCTGAGCACCGGCCTGCATGACGCGAACGCCGACGAGGACATGAAACGCGCCATTCGCGAGGAACTGGAGAAAGCGCCGCTCCCCGACTCTGACAAAAATAAAAAAATACAGGCTGAAAATGTGATTCCGTCGCCCGCGCGGACTTCGCAGAATCCCGGCACGCCGCCCATACCGCCCGCCATAGCGAACAAAATTACTGAGCTGGAAAAGACAATCCTGCGCAATCCTGATGACGCCGCGAGCTGGACAGCACTGGGCAATCTATATTTCGACACAGGCCGGACACAGCAGGCGATTTCAGCCTATGAGCGCTCTTTGACCTTCTTCCCGAATAATCCGGATGTGCTCACTGATCTCGGTATCATGTATCGTGACGCGGGGAAGTACAGCAAGGCGGTAGAAAATTTTCGCAAGGCCGTCGACCTCAATGCCGGCCATGAAAACGCCCTGTTCAACGAAGGCGTTGTGCTCTTTTATGATATACACAACAAGGAAGAGGCATTGCGCGTCTGGCGTCAGTTGCTGGACAAAAACCCCAACGCCCGTGCGCCTGACGGTCATCCCGTCTCCGAAATGATCAAGCTTTTGCAGTAACGGGAACGTAAAACGGGATTGCCTTCTCGCCCGGCAACAGGCTAACATGACGACAAACAACTGCGCGGAGCCGGAGCCGACGACACGAAAATGACACGAACAACAAATCTTTCAGGACGTTATTTACAGGCGGCACATATGACCAGCACCATGCGTCCCATACTGTATTGGTCCATTCTGCTGTTGTGCGCCATCTTTCTCTTCCCCCGCGCAACCGCGGCGGCAATGCCCCTGCAGCCGGAGATGCCGCAGGCGGGTAATCTGCCGTTTTTGCCGTGCCTTGACTATTTTCTGGACGGCACCGGTGATATGGACGTTGAAGAAGTCGCCGCGCCGGGAAACACTCAGGCCTTTCACCCGCTGATCCTTCAGAAGCTCCCGCGCGAAAGCGCTGTTATGTGGTTGCGCTTCACGCTGGCGCCGCTGCCGGAAAAAACCCGCCCCACCGCCGTTCTGCTTGATATGGGAGAAAGCGTGCCGGGCGCGCCCGTCCTGTATGCTCCTATTGTTAATCCGGTGAACGGCGCGCCGGAATGGGGGGAAACGCCAATCGCGCGCCGTGCTGCGGTGCTGCTGCCCGAAGCGAGGAAAGAAGCCTTGACCTGCTTTATCCGCATGGAAGGGCTGCCGGGGCCATGGTTCTCGCCCGCTCTGCGCACTCCGCAGGACGCAGCCAACAAGGCATGGAGCAACTTTTCACGCACCGCCGCCGCGCTGGCCCTTGCCGTGGTCATGGTGCTCTGCCTGTTGCGCGCTCTAACCGAAAAAGGCCAGTGGCGCCTCTGGACTGCCCTTTATGTGGGAGCGGCGCTGGCGCAGTCAGTGGCAGGCATGCCGGCTTTCGGCAACGACCGTCCGGGCATCAGCGAAGCAGCCGCTCTGCTTTTACCGGGTATAGCCCTGATGCTCCTCTCCCACGCGGGGCGTCACCTGCTGGGAGGTAAAAGCCGGGCGTTGGATATACAGTTTCTGCTGCTCTCCCTGCCCGGCACGGCGCTGGCCATACTGCCGCTGCTGCCGTGGTTCAGCTGGACTGCCCGCTATGTTGATCTCTGGCCCGCAGGAACACTGCTCTTTGCGCCCAGCGCCCTAAGGGCCTGCATTATGGGCATTCCGGGCGGCAAACGTTTTTTGCTGGCCTGCCTCTTATCCGCGCTGTTCACAGCAGCGGGGGTTCTGTTTCCTGCAGGAGGATTCTCCGCAACTCTGCTTGCCGCCGCGCCTCTTTGGGGCACAGCGCTCGGCGCAATGCTCATTGCAACGACAACCGCCCTGGGCGACAGGGAAAAATCCGCATCCACAACCAGCGCGGGAGCCGCGACAACGTCAATGACGACGCGTTACGATCTAGGTGAGCCTCTGGACGATCCCAATCTGCGGCTCGTCCTGCCGCAAACAGGGGATGCGCCGAAAAGCGGCGCATCCCCTGCCGCGGCCGCATCGGACACCCTGCGCATCCCCCTGGAATACCTGATGCGGGAAGGCGCCGCCCTAGAGCACTGCGCACTGCCCCCGGCTGTGCGTCAATATGTAAAAAACATGCTTGACGCCGCCAAGGAGATGACGCGCATTATCAGCGCCACCCCGCAGACAGCGCAACAAACTGACCGTAGGGTGTTCAACCTGCAGCAGCTGATGCGTGAAGTGCACGACAGCACGTCTTCAATGGCGCAAGCCGCTGGCATAGGCCTTGCCTGGTACATGCCTCCGCATCTTGGACATACCTACGAAGGTGAGGCGGAGGCGATCAGCGAAACCCTCTCTCTGCTGCTGGAAAGTGCGGTCCACGCCACACAGCGCGGTGCTGTACAGTTTTCCGTGCGGCGTGTCCCGGAAAGCGCAGATGCTGGACATCTGCTGTTTACCGTTCAAGACACAGGGGCGGGGATGCCGCCGCAAAACCGCTCAAGTCTTGCCCTGACGCGCACTTGGGAACTGGCCGGCGCGCACAACGGCTTTCTTGGCTTGGAATGCGGCCCGCAGGGCACAACAATAGCCTTCACACTCCACCTCAACTATCTTGAAATGGAGGGATCCGAGCTCGCCTGGGAGAATTTGCCCCATGTCATTATCACGGCGGAAGGCGCTGTTGACAGGCAACTTCTGGCCCACATGCTGAAATCACTCCCCTGCAGAAGCAGCGAAGTGCGCGGTCTACACGAAGCGCTTCAGATACATCAAACGAATCCCGCGCTTTTGCTGATTGCTCAGGGCCAGTTTGTCAACGCGGCGCCCAGCCTGCTGCAGCAGTTTACGGAACAGGCCAAAGCCGCGTCTCTGCCGTTCTGCAAATTTTTGGCCATCACCAAGGACGACAGTCATTGGGACGATATGGCCCATACAGGCTTTACTCACGCCTTGCTGGAACCTGTGGACAGCGAAGCGTTCTGCATAACAGTGAAAGAAATTCTTCATGAAGCCGCGGCGGACAAAATGTCTGCGGTAAAAGCCGTTGCGCCCGACGAACTTTTGGAATTGCCGCAAATGTCGGAAAAGGTCTCAACGTCGACAGACAGCCCTGTGCCGGGCTACAATGCCTCCCCGGCCCAGAAAAGCGCGGCAACGCCGGTCGGTCGTCCGCCGCTGCCGGATTTATTTTCTGCTGATGCGCCGCCCGGAGAAACGTCAAGCGTCAAAATCCCCGATCTCACTGCCCTGCCGGATTTGCTGAGCTTTGCCGAGTCGTTGCGCAATAATCCGCCTAAAGGCGCTGCCGACAAGGGCACGGCGAAGCAAAAAGGTAGCCTGTTTGGCGGGTTTCCTGACACAGAGCCGCTCTCTTTGCTGGATATGTCACCCAAAATGGACGCAGGACTCCAGGCCGCCAGAGCAATTCTGAGTAAAACAGAAAAGCCCGCTGAGACCCTTTCTCCGGCCTCGCAAGAACAGCCCGCCGCTCCCAGCCCGCCGGAACAGACACATCCAACGGCAACCAAACCCGGACTGCGCCGGCATCTCTCCAGTGCCGCAATGCCGCAGCCAGCACAGCCCCCCCGGATTGTCCCCGCCAACGCGAGCACGGCGGGCACTCAAACACAACAGCAGCGGACGACGACGAAAACGGTCGAAGGCATGGCTGCTGCACCCGCCCCCTGCGGCACAGCCTCTTTTATGGATTTTATTGCCGGCACAACGTCGGCTTCATCGCGCACCCAAACTGTGCAGGGCGTGTCTGTACCCACAGCCGACAATATGACGAGTTCCCCTCCCGGTCAGCCCCACGCGCCCCTGCCGTCAAAGCCGCTTTCTGTGACAGGTCAGACAGCAGTGACACACGCCGATCCCGTCAGACACGATGCCGGGCAGACGCAAAGCAACGAGCCGCAGGACAAGGCCTCGCGTCAGCGGCAAATAACGGACAGCACAATGCTGCTGTTGGTAGAGCACCTTGACAGGGCTATAGAAGACGCACAATCGGCCTTTGCGCAGCGGCGCGCCCCAATGGTGGGCGACGCGGCCAGACGCATAGCCGCGGAATCAGACAATTACGGCCTGCGCGTGCTGGCCCGCATGGCACGATGTGTGGAACGGGCCGCCAGAGCCAGTGATATGAACGCGCTCGGAGATTTGTTGCCGGAACTCGTGGCGGCTGTTGAACGCAACCGCATTGCGCTCACGCCACGCGAGTGACGAGGCTGGCAAAAATACACTCATGCTGCTTCTGGAAACACTGGGACTTTCAGCTGGTTACGCAATCTCATGGATCGCCATCTGCCACGCGCTGCTGACAAAACGCGACCCGCGGTCGGCTCTCGGCTGGACAGCTACTGCCCTGTTGCTGCCTTTTGTAGGCCCCCTGCTCTATGTCCTATTTGGGATGAGCCGTGCAGAAAGTCGCGCGAACAGAATGATGCGGCATCTTGCCGCTGTCCAGCCCGACTACGCTCATCCTGACTTCCCGACAGCACCGCCGGAACACATTCCGGAGCATATCGCCGCAGCAGAACTTGTCGGCCGTCGTCTGACCAATCTGCATTTGAGCGACGGAAATGCGGTCACACCTCTCCATAACGGGGACGAAGCCTATCCGGCCATGATTGCGGCCATACGCAAAGCCGAACATCACGTTTATCTGACGACCTATATCTTCAATGCCGGCATGTCAGGTTCGGCATTTGTCAAAGCCCTGTCAAACGCCGCAGATCGCGGCGCTGATGTGCGTGTGCTGGTGGACGGCATTGGCTCACACTATTCACGGGACAAACCTTGGAAAAAACTTGCCGCCCGCGGCGTACGCGTAGAACTTTTTCTCGCCCCCTGCCTCTTTCCTCCCAATTTAAACATAAACCTGCGTAATCATCGTAAAATACTGATTTGCGACAATACGGCATTTACCGGAGGCATGAATATTTCCGACAACAATCTTCAGAACTGTCAAAAAAACCGCGTACAAGACATACATTTTCACTGTCAGGGGCCTGTTGTCCACCAGCTGCGGCGCGCTTTTCTGCTCAACTGGGGCTTTACAACAGGAAAATACGATCCGCTGGTCTTCGACATGCCGGAATCCGCAGGTGAAAGCCGCTGCCGCATTGTGATGGACGGACCAGGCTCTGACACAGAGGTTCTAAACGAGCTGTTCTGTGGCGTAATCAGCAGCGCACAACACTCCGTACGCATTATGACGCCTTATTTTTTGCCTTCACACGATATTATGGCCTGTCTGCGCTCAGCGGCGTATCGCGGCGTTGCTGTCAAAATAGCTCTGCCTGCAAAAAACAATCTGCCGTATGTTCACTGGGCCATGTTCCGCCTTTTGCCCAATCTCCTGACAGCCGGCGTGCGCATATGGCTTCAACCGCCGCCCTTCACCCACACCAAGCTGCTTACCGTTGACGATTTTTACTGTCAAATAGGATCAGCCAATATGGATGCACGCAGCCTGCACCTGAACTTTGAATTGAATATGGAAATCTTTGATCAGGTGTTGCATGCCGAACTCGCCGGACATATTGACAGCACTCTTGCCCGAAGCCGCGAAATATCACTGGCAGATCTGTCGCGTCAGCCTATGCCGGTCAAACTGCGCAACGCGGCCTGCTGGATATTCTCGCCCTATCTGTAGGCTCTAGCGTTCTTTATTAAAATCTTCAACCATGTCAGGTAAATCAGCTGTGTGCAGCACTTCCGCACCAGCAAGCCCCATGTGGGTTCACGCATTCAAAAAAGAAGGCACATTTGCGCCGCGACATGGCAAAAGCTTTCTCTCCACAGGAATGCGTTCATCTCGTTGAGATGGTCAGGGAAAAACCGGATATCACTTTACTTGAAATCAAGGAGGCGTTTGCCAAAAATTGTTCTTTAAGGAGGCTGTGTATTTCAGCATGACGGTAGGCTCGACAATCAATAGGGCAGGCCCAGCACGGCGCGGGCCGAGACGGCCGTATGCATGAGCACTTGGGATATGTCTTTCATGGCCTGCATACTTTTTGATTCCGCCTTCGGCAGCACCAGCACCTGATCGCCGGACGCGATGTCGTCGCCGTCGCGCGACACCGCGCCGTTCTGGCGCATGATGAGCACATTGTCCCTGTCGGCCCGCGCGCCGTAACCGCCCGCCCCTTTAATGTAATCGCCCAGGCTTTTCTTTTTGCTCCACAGCATGGCCTGCGGCGCCATAACCTCGCCGCTCACCAAAACCACGTCGCTTTTTGGCGGAATAACAATAACATCGCCGTCTTCCAGCACAAGATTGCCGTTGTCATTTCCATTGTCGAGCACCACAACGCCTTCCGGCTCAACACTTTTAGCGCGTTCAACAAACTTCATCAGCATCTCGGCTTCCTTTGAGCGGATCTGCGCCTCTTCGGCGCTGGCAGAAGATGCTGTCAGCGCGCTTTCCTCCAGGCGGCGCAACGAGTCGGCGATGGCTTTTTTTTGTCGGGCCGCCACGCTTCTGCGCTTGACATACATGGCAGCGAGGTTGGCGCGTTCAGGCTCCACGGCGATAAAGTTCTGCACGTCCTTGAGCTTTGCACCGCGCCGGACCGGAAAGCGCGAAGCACCACGCACCGCGCCTTCCACGGAGACAAAGACGGCGTTGCCCGTTGCGTCTGCGAAAAACTGTATGCTGTCGCCGTCTTCGAGCTGCAGATGGAGGAGATCCCTGACAGGCAGATAGGTGTTGTACGGCGAGCCGTTGCGCGTGCCGCTGACTGAGGCGTGCGAAGCCCGTTTTTCCGGTTCCGCCAGTTCCACAAGCGCCGCGCCCGTGGCCTGGCCCTTGAGAAATTCAAAGCGGGCCGGGTTGCGCACCGCGCCGGCGGCGACGACGCTGGGTCCCTTGTTGTCCACCACCAGCGTATCGCCATCCTGCATGCGCACGGGGGCGAGCTCGCCGCGCCGGGCGAAGGGATAGAGGTCAAGCGTCAGCACGACGGCCCCATTGCGGACAAGACGTATGGCGCGGTAGCTGCCGCACGCCGGGTCAATGCCGCCAGCCCTGTCCAGAAAGGCAAGCGGGGAATCGCCGGAAGAATTCTGATAGCGGCCGGGCCTGACAACCCCGCCCGTCACAAAAACGGACACGGTACCCGTGTCGAGCGGCGCCACGTATATTTGCGCGTCACTTTGTCCTGCAGCTGCCAGTTTGCTGCGCAGGTCATCCACAATTTTATTGCGCGGAATGCCCGCGACAGGCAGTGCGCCTATTCCCGGCAGCGTCAGGAGGCCATCGCTGTCCACGGCAAAAATGTCATCTACCGTGTGCCTGCCGCCCCACACGCGCACAACAGCGCGGTCGCCCGGCATGAAGGCGTCGGCCCCGGCGTTTCTGGAGAAGTTGCCCTGAAAAAGATTGGCTCCGTAGGGGTTGAGCTCATCGTTGGCCAAGCTCGCCGCGGCGGGCAGAAGGCAAAGCAGCGCAAGCGTCAAGCAGAAGCGCCGCATCGTCATATACCGCCTTCTCCCCAGACGCGCGGCGCCAGCGTCCACTGTCCTGCGGCATCACGGCAGGTGACGGCCACTTCAGCTTTTTTCCCGTCGGCGAGCACGGTGGCGCGGCGGCAGTTCTCGCCTTTTGCCGAAGTGAAGGTGCCTTCCAGCGAAACCCGCACATCGGTGCCGAAAACGGGATCGTCAAGCTGTGCGGACTGCCCCGGCTCAGCGGAAATCATGAAGGCCTCCACCGGCCCCAGCGATGGGGACAGGGCCGGCGCGTCGGCCGTCAGCCCGCAGCCGGAAAGGATGATCAGCAATACCAGCGCGAGCGGCGGAAGCAGTTTTGACAGGGAAGGGAATAGGTTATTCATGGTGACTTTCGGTTTGCGGTCAAACAGGGTATGCCTGCGCTTCTTCTTGCAGATAAACGGGACGCTGTCAAACAGGCTGTTTTGCCGGGAGATTCGCTCTTCAATGATTTAATATCGGTAATCTGTTGTTCTTGTGTAACAAAAATATCAAAAATTATCACAAGGGTGAAAGTCTCATTTCGCCGCGTCCTTGACGCCGTTATCACTCTTTGTAAAAAAACGAGATTTTAAAGCCTGAAATTGTCCCAATTATGCCCGTTGATTAGCAGTAATAATTAAACATAATCAGATAGTTGAGTATATATGCGTTTGGGTCATGCCTGACCAACTTACTAGGCAATGCCTAACGAGCCAGATATACCAATGAAAAACAAATAGGCGGCACATTTAAAAATTAATGAGACAAAAATCCGGCACATTGTGAAGCTGTTCGCTGGTGATCTGGACGCTCTGCAATTTGCAAAAATTGCTGTATAAAGCCGTTATGTGCAATTCCGGCTTTGCTTCATTTTTAAATATGCTGTCATGCGCATTGGCGGGTGTGACGAAGACAGCTCTCTTTTTTTGCGATTCTTTTTGCATTGCTTTTTAAGCTGAAAAGAGTACTCTCACGCCACTGATTGCCATATGCCCTGCTTGTCCTCTATCGTCGTGGAGACCGTTGTATGTGTGTTTTCGTTCGCATCTGTATTCTGGAACTTTTTTTGGCCTGCATAACACTTGCCGTGATGACTACCGCGCCAGCGGCGGCAGACAAAAAAGAACCAGCAAAAGAAGCCCCCAGCAAATATGACGTCCTCAAACGTTTCAGCCAAGTGCTCGACCTTGTTGAACGGCACTATGTGAAAGACGTAACGCAAAGTGTTCTCATTAACGGCGCCGTCAAGGGGCTGCTGCAGGGCCTTGACCCGCATTCCACCTTCATGAACGCTGCAGAATACAAAGAACTGCAGCAGAACACATCCGGTGAATTTTTTGGCGTCGGTATTGAAATTTCCCTTGAAAACAGCCAGATTGTCGTCGTAACGCCCATTGAGGACACCCCGGCCTTCCGCGCGGGCATGCAAACCGGCGACGTCATCTTGTCCATCAACGGGCAGGCCACCCAAGAACTGTCGCTGCAGGAAGTCGTTTCCCGCATTCGCGGTCCCAAGGGTAGTGAAGTGGAGCTGACCATTCTGCACAGCGATGCAAAGACACCGCAAACAGTGCGCATTGTGCGCGACTCCATACCGCTGATCAGCGTCAAATCAAAAAAACTGGACGACGGCTATTACTGGGTGAGGCTGACGCGCTTTTCCGAACGCACAACCGAAGAACTCAAAGACACGCTCAAGGCTGCGGAAAAAGAAAGCAAGGCAAACGGCGGCATCAAAGGCATTGTGCTTGACCTGCGCAATAACCCAGGCGGCCTGCTGGATCAGGCCATCAGCGTCTCCGACGTATTTTTGCAGCGGGGGGTCATTGTTTCCATCAAAGGACGCAAGGAACACACGGGCAACGCCTATGAGGCGGAAAACCAGCCTGACGACACGCGCGCACCCATGGTGACGCTGATCAACGCCGGCTCTGCCTCGGCCTCGGAAATTGTGGCCGGCGCTCTGCGCGATCAAAAACGAGCCCTGATTTTGGGAGAACGGTCTTTCGGCAAGGGTTCTGTGCAAAAAATCATCCCCCTGGCCGACGGCTCGGGGCTTAAACTCACCGTAGCCCTCTATTACACCCCGAACGGCAATTCCATCCAGGCAGAAGGCATAGTGCCCGACATGGAAGTGCCCTTTGAAAATCCGCGTTCCGATGACAAAGACAACCCGCGCTTCCAGGTGCGCGAGCAGGATCTCAACCGCCATCTGGAAAACGGCAAAAATAAAAAATCAAAGAACACAAACAACAATGACGAAGGCAAGGAACAGCTCGCCCGCGACAATCAGCTGCGCATGGCATTGCAGATCGTCAAAAATCTGCCCAAAATGCAGGAAATCAAACCGTAGCAGTGCAATACACCACCATCCGGCACGCCATGCCAGTCGAGAGGAAGATATATGAACAAAGTTATAGGCTGTGTGGGGTGCGGCAATATAGGCGGCGCCATCCTGACCGGGCTGACGGCAAAGCTCGCCAGCAGCTACTCCTTCTGCGGGTTTAACCGCACACTGGAGCGTATGCGCCCCCTTGAAGAGAAGGGTGTGGCCGTCAAAACCGACGCCCTTGCCCTTGCCCGTGACACGGACATCATCATTCTGGCCGTCAAGCCCCGCCAGGCTGCTGAAGTACTTAAAACAATGCGTCCAGCGCTCACAAGGGACAAAATTCTGATTTCTGTCGCCGCAGGCGTTGGCGTGCAACGGCTGAAACAGGACTCGGGCGGGCAATGCCCTGTCGTGCGGTGCATGCCCAATACCCCCGCACTTATCGGCGCAGGGATTTTTGCCCTTTGCCTGGAAGATGCGGGCCTGAGCCCGGGCATAAAGGAGGAAGTGCTCGCTGTTTTCAGCGCGCTTGGACTGTGCGTCACGCTGCCCGAGACGAGTTTTACCGCGTTTTCCGCGCTTATCGGCGCAGGGCCGGCGTATGTCTTTCAGATGATGCAGGGTTTTGTGCAGGCCGGGGTCACGCTCGGTTTTGCACACCGCGAAGCGCGAGAGCTTGTCACAGCCATGTTTGCCGGTTCCGCGCGCCTTGCCGCGCAACGTCCGGCCCCACTCATGCAATTGCGTGACGAGGTGTGTTCACCCGGCGGTCTGACCATTGCCGGAGTCAACCACCTAGATCGGGCTGGTCTTGTCGGCGTTATTGTGGATGCTGTGCTGGCGGCTGACGCACGGGGCCGTGAAATGGAGCAATAATATCAATACAGACGGATATTCAGCGTATCCCCCTCATTGGAAAGCACAAAACGTGTGTGTTTCGGCTTTGTGCTCAAATCAATCACAATGCGTGTCCCTTTCTCAATCCTGCCGACACGCACGTTGGTCACCAGAGGATTTTTCGGCACACCCGGCGCCTTGAGCGCATCCAGCCCCTCCACATCCACCACAACTCTTTCCGGATTGGTCAGATTCATGGTTTTATAGCGAATGGGCGGTCTGTGGCTCGTCAAACGTACTGTGGCCCCTTTGTCACGAACAAAGACCGCAAGCCGTGTGGGCGGATTGACCGGCGCAGCCTTTTTACCGGCAACAGGCTTGCCGTACGTTGCATTTTTGCCAGACGGGCCGGTGCCTTGCGTTTTGGCGGCCGGTGCAGCTTGCTGCCTATCAGGTTGCAGCGCGGACGCGGCTGCAAGGGCCTTGTCCGCCTTGTCCATCTCGGAATCCTCGGGGAGGGGTGGCGCTGTGGGTGCAGGTTTCGCGTGCTGCGACGGCGCAGCAACGAGTGCATCAGGCGCAACCTGCTCCTGCGGCAGTACCGACGCAGCATCGTCCTGCGGAGAAGCGGTCGTACCAATTTCCGCCTTGGTTTTCAGCGGGTCAGTTTTACTGCCCATCTTTTCATTGAGCATGACCAGCGCCATACCCAGCACGCAAACAGCAACCAGCAGACTGATAATAACTTTGTTCATGCCGAAAGGCTCCTGTAAATAACAAAGGATGCGAGAGAGATTAAAATATGCATGATCGTCGATATTGCGGCGGACGCATGGCAAGAATATACATTAATTACGCAAAATGGCAAGATTTTCTCTGCCGTGACATTGTATACCAGTTAGGCGCAGGACTTATTAATCAAGATCAATGCTGTCCAGTAATGAAGGAGTGGCTCAGGCGGCAAACCAGCCGCCATTACGAATCATATTTCAAGACGGGGCCGGATTCTGTATGACAAAACAGACGACGAGGCTGTGGAAAAAATCAATGCCATGAGCGTGACGAGTTGTATGAAGATTTGACAAGGCGTCTACCCTTATTTTTATGGCGAA
The DNA here is from genome assembly GCF_002355955.1 of Candidatus Desulfovibrio trichonymphae. Taxonomy (NCBI): domain Bacteria; kingdom Pseudomonadati; phylum Thermodesulfobacteriota; class Desulfovibrionia; order Desulfovibrionales; family Desulfovibrionaceae; genus Desulfovibrio; species Candidatus Desulfovibrio trichonymphae. The sequence goes on from NZ_AP017368.1 coordinate 1,071,368, forward strand.
TGAAGGGGGAGTTTGCTGAATTGAGTTAAAAAATCTGTTGTGGAGCACAAGAAAAACATTTATTCTTTAATTACTTAACGACCAGCCAACGGCCATCGCTTTTTTATTTCTTTTTGAAAGGAGTGTCTTCTGTCATGCAAGTCCGTTATTCTATTCCCCTTTTATTTGTCTTGATGCTTCCGCTTTCGGCTTGTCTGCCGGAAACGGACGGCGCAAAACCGAGATTCGCTGTTGTGGATATGCAGCGTATTATGCGCGACGCGGTGCCGGCAAAAGCCGGAGTGGCATTTTTGGAAGAAATACACTCTGGGATGCAAAAGAAAATAAGCGCAATTCAGGATCGCTTGGAAAAAAATTCCAAGGATGAAGCTGCGCAGAAAGAATTGCAGAGCGTGTATATGGCTTCGCAGCAACGCATGCAGGCGGAGCAGCAGAACGTGATCAATCTGCTGGATGATGCGATTCAGCGTGTTTTAAGTGTCTATCGTGAGCAGCATGGCTATGACGTGATTTTGAATGCGGAAATCGCTGCCGCGTATAATCCAGCTGTGAATGTGACCACGGCTGTTATTGTGGAAGTAAATAAGCAGAAAATTGAGTTCAAACCTGTGACAGCAGAAGGCAAAAATCCCGCTGGTGAGACAAAGCCCGAAATGAAAAACCAAACGCAGGACGAAGGGAACGCGGCTTCCGGCGGAGCGAGTGAGACAAAGCCCAAAATGGAAAACCAAACGCAGGACAAGGACAGGAGAAAAGTAAACAGCCCTGTCGAAAATCAAAAAAAGAAACAGGACAAGGGCAGGAGAAAAGCGAACAGCCCTGCCGACGCAGATAAAAAATAAATCTTTTTCTGTTGCTGAAAGCGGGAAAACCTCAGCGCGTTTTGCGCGCTGAGGTTTTCCACAAGGCGACAAACGTGAGACGAGCCGCTGATTGTCTTTAACGAAGATCAAAGCCGGGCGATAACGCGCCATGCAGCCAAGAATTCAGGCAGGCTACGGCGATATGCCTAACCGCATCAAGTGTCTTCCTGGTAAATCAAGTATAAAAAAGCCAAGCGATCAAGGTCGCATTCAATGACACGCTTTTGCTGGAAGCTCTAAAAATTTAGATGCGTCGCCTGGTTCCGCGGCGCTTTCATATTGCGCTGGGGGGCAAGTGCGCGTATAATGCCTGAACACTGGAGGGGGCAACGCGCCCCGTTACACTTCAAGGAGCTACGGATGAAAACCTTCCTAAGATTGTTCATTGCGGTCTTGTTGCTGCTTGTCGTCTGGCTGCCGGCAACGGCAAACGCCGTGTCGAAGAGCGTGATTTTATCTCCATTTTCTATAACAGCGCCGCAGAGTTACGCTTATTTGTCCAAAGCTGTGCCCGCCACCATCCAAGCAGGACTCAACCGCCCCGGTGTGCTCGAAGCGCGTCCCGTGCAGATCAAAATTTCTTCGCTGGCAGAGGCCCGCAAGGCAAGGAATGCGCAACACGCAGACTATGTTGTCTGGGGTGTTGTGACTGTTTTGGGCAATGAATGCACTGTTGAAGTCAACAGTTCGGACAGGGACGGGAAAACCTGGAGCAAGACCGGCCAAGGGCCGGTAAGCGGTCTGACGGCCACTGTGCAGAATCTCGCCGCGGCCTTGAGCAGCGAGGCACTGGGCCTGCCAGGTATGGCGTATGCGGGACAGCAGGGCGAAGGGCAGATGATCAACCGCATGAATTCGGACATTGTTGTCAATGAGACGGGACAGCAGCAGGTCTACCTCAATCCGCAGTTCCGCTATCAGGGAGCGTGGGCGAACGACGCCTCGCGCTTGCGCACCCAGCGTCTACCCAACAAAATGGTGGATATGGCGGTGGGCGACTTCAACGGCGACGGCAAAAATGAAATCGCCGTGCTTGGCGACCACAAGCTGATTATCTACGCATGGTCGGCGAACGGCAAGCTGAAACCGCTCGGCGAAACCGTCGTCTCCAGATCCAATCTCAATTTTTCCATGCGGGCCGTTGATATCAATCGCGACGGCGTCAAAGATCTGGTTATCGCCACCTATGAGCAGGACAGCAACCGGCCGTACAGTTATTTTTATACCTTTGCGGGCAACAAACTTGCAGAGTGCGCGGAGCGCGTCCCCTATTTTGCGAGCGTGGTTAGCACGCCGCCCAATTTTGCGCCGACTCTGGTGGGCCAGGGCTGGGATTCGATCAAGCTCTTTGCGCCCGACGTGCGCGTGATGGAGAAACATGGCGCCAAACTCACTCTTGGCTCACGGCTGGATCTGCCGGAAGGGGCCAAGGTGTTTAATATCTGCTGGCTGCCTGGCGACAAAAACAGCAAAGGCGATCAGCTTGTTATGCTCACCGACGATGAGCGCATCAAACTTTTTCAGGGCAGCGGTAATACGCTGATACACACGACGATAGAGCGGTTTTCCGGTTCGGCGACAGGCATGGAGCATTACAAGGGCATGCCCGGTCTTGATCCTGACCGCAACTACCAGCTCCCCGGCAAGTATTACGCGTCCATGCGCCTGATTACCGCAGATTTGGGACATACCGGCGAGTATGTACTCCTGATCAACAAGCCGATATCCACAGCTTCCCAGCTATTTGACAGGTACAGGTATTTCCCCCAAGGGGAAATACACGCCCTGTACTGGGACGGCGTAGGCCTTGCGCTTAAATGGAAAACCCGCCGCATTCGCGGTTCCGTGGCTTCCGTGGATCTGGCGGACGCCAATAACGACGGCGTGCTGGATCTTGTGGTCGGGCTGAACACCTCGCCTGATCTGGGTGTCGGCAGTCGGCAGTGTATGATCACGGCCTATCCGCTGGATATTTCACAGACAAATCCTAATGTGCCGGCGGATCTGAGCGATTTTGAAGTGACGCCGAACCAGTAGAAGAGGATGCAAATGTGCGCATTCTGGTGATCGGTTCCGGCGGGCGGGAGCACGCCCTTGTCTGGAAGCTCGGGCAAAGTCCACAGACAGAAAAAATTTTCGCTGCTCCCGGCAATGGCGGCACGAAGGGCGAAGGCGCCGTTAACACGGCAGTGGCGGCCAACGATATTGACGGACTTGTGGCGCTGGCGCGCAGGGAAAAGATTGATCTTGTCGTCCCTGGCCCGGAATTGCCCTTGACGCTCGGCATTGTGGATCGTCTGCGCGAGGCGGGCACAGCCTGCTTTGGACCGGACGCCTATTGCGCGCGCATTGAGGGAAGCAAGGCCTTTGCCAAGCAGATTATGAAAAAAGCGGGCGTGCCCACGGCGAAAAGCGTGGTTTTCAGCGATGTGGAAGCCGCAAAAAAATATGTGGTTAAATTTGGAGCGCCACTTGTGATCAAGGCCGACGGCCTTGCCGCCGGCAAGGCCGTGGTGGTGGCGAAAGACTCGCAACATGCTCTGCAGGCGGTGGATGATATCATGTTCGCGCGCGTCTTCGGGGCAGCCGGTGATCGCGTGATTATTGAAGAATGCCTGTGGGGGGAAGAGGTTTCGCTGCTCTGCTTTTGTGACGGAGAGAGCGCCGTGCCCCTGCCTTCAGCCCAAGATCACAAGGCGGCCTTTGATAATGATCAGGGCCCCAACACAGGCGGCATGGGCGCTTACAGCCCGGCGCCCGTATTACCTGACGACGGATTGGATAAAATGGCGGATCTGGCCGTCCGGCCCGTGCTCAAAGCCTTGGCGGAAGACGGCCATCCCTTTGTGGGCGTACTCTATGCTGGTCTTATGATAACTGCAGACGGTCCGCGTGTGCTGGAGTACAACGCGCGTTTCGGCGACCCTGAATGTCAGCCTCTGCTTGCGCGCCTGAACGGAGATCTGGTTCAGATTATGATGGACTGCATCAACGGCAGGCTTGATCCCGCAAGCATTGCCTATACCGGGCAGACGGCGCTGAGCGTGGTTCTTGCGGCAAGGGGCTATCCGCGCGCCTGCGCTAAGGGCCTTCTGATCAAGGGAATTGCCGAGGCCGAGGGGATTTGCGGCGTCAAGGTGTTTCATAGCGCAACCGTCGAGAAAGATCGTGCGCTGATTTCGAGCGGTGGCCGTGTGCTCTGCATAACGGTTCTGGGCGACGGTCTGCCCGACGCCAGAAAAAAAGCTTACGAAGCCCTGGACAAAATTCGCGTGCCGAACAGTTTTTATCGCAAAGACATTGGAGAAAAAGGCATGCGTCATCTTTTGTCCACAACAACATAGGGAGGGGCTGTGTCGCGTGTTGTCATTCTTATGGGCTCAAAATCCGACGAAGAGAAAATCAGCCCCTGTACGGAAATTTTACAAGACCTCGGTATTTCATTTGTGATGACGGTGAGCTCCGCCCATCGCACGCCCGAACGTACGCGCGCGCTTGTGCGCGGGCAGGAGGTTGCCGGTGCCGGGGTGTTTATCTGCGCGGCGGGCATGGCGGCACATCTGGCCGGGGCAGTAGCCGCGCTTACCACGCGGCCTGTGATCGGCATTCCCGTTTCCAGGGGAGTTCTTGCTGGCATGGACGCGCTGTTTTCCACTGTGCAGATGCCGCCGGGCTTTCCCGTGGCCACTGTGGCGCTGGACAAAGCGGGCGCGTACAATGCGGCCTGGCTGGCCGCGCAGATTCTGGCCTTGGCCGACCCTGATTTGGACAACAGAATTACGGCGGCCCGCAAGCGGATGCGCCTTGATGTGGAGAAGGCGGGGGAGGAGATTAGCCGGAAATATTCCATGTAACCCAAGAATATTTAAGGGGCTAGACCATCAGAAATCCTTCTGACGCATAAACCCCTACCGCCGCAAAGCGGCTGGCATGGCAAAATACGCCCGCGCCGCAATGTCAAAGCACGCTCCAGGTAAAAAGCTGGCCCACCAGAAAAGCCTGTGCTTCAGCGAAGCGTTTTTCCATGGGGCGATGGTTACGCGGGCATGCCTGTTCCGCCCTTCGCGCCAGAGTGAGACTGCTTTCTGAAAGGCGGCCCGTCGGGTCAGCAAAGCCACGAGATCGGCGTGTTCCACGGCATAGCCGGGGTAGATACGACAGTGTTTATTGAGAATACGCAGGGTTTCGTCCGCGAATTGACCGAATTTGCGAAAGGTGCTGTTGGCCCCATGCATCCGCCAGCGCGTGAGTGGCCTGTCCACAAAGTCAAGCTCCCAGTCGTAGGCGATGCGGTAAAAAACGTCGGCCTCCTCACACACGTTCAGGCTTTCATCAAAAAAATCGGTTTTTCCTTCGTCAGTCAGCCCCTGAAGCGCTTCGCGCCGCAGCATTGCTGACGACATGGAAATCCACTGCCGTTCCATAAGCTCGCTGAAAACCATCCCCCGCGCCGGGCGTGTTTCGGCAAAGAGGCGTTTGAGCACGCGGCTGCCGTCAAAAATCTCCGTATCGGTGCAGACAAGGCCGACGCGGGATCCGGTTTCAAACAGCGCAACCTGTTCGGCAAGTTTTTGGGGGCGCCACAGATCGTCGCAATCCAGAAATGCGAGATAGCGGCCACGCGCGCAGGCCAGCGCCAGATTGCGCGCCGTGCCGAGGGAAACAGTGTCCGCGCCCCGGAAGCAGCGTATTTTGTCAGGAAACCGCGCGGAAAAATCCTGAACAATGTCATGGCTCTCATCCGTGGAGGCGTTATCCCAGAAAATGAGTTCAACATCCTCAAATGTCTGCGCAAACAGGCTTTCCAGCGCCGGGCGCAGATAACGCGCGCCGTTTAGGCAGTTCATGATGACGGAAACGGCGGGAGGCATCAGGCGTATTTTCCGGCGGAAGCGTTTTGAAAAACAAAGCGGTTGCAGAGCAGATACGCGCTGACGGCGACAAACAGGGCAGCAACGAGCATGGCGGGTTTATAATGCATGAGCAGCCAGACAAGGACGGAATTGATCCCGAGGCCCGTCAAGTGCACAGCAACATAGTGTGGCAGCATGGTTTTGTGAATGACTTTGGCCTGAAACGTCCAGCTGTTCTGCCCTGCCCAAAAGACGAAGAAACCGACAAAATACGCAGGCGCGTTGCCGAAAAGCACCGGAAGGCCACAGGTGTTGACGAACAACAGCCCGAACAAAACATAATAGAACGTTGCCGCGCCGCCCATCATGACAAAACGCGTCAAGCGGCTGGCGAGCAGCGCGCGGGTAAAATCCCGTAAATCATCCCATCTGTGCGTGATCATGTTGCTAATGCAGTAGAAATTGCAAAAAAGCTGTATTCGTTATGTTACGCTCACAGTTGCGAGCGTCTCGCGTATGGCTTTGCAGACGCTTTCCACGTCCTGTCGGCTCAGGCCTGGGTGCAGGGGCAAGGAGACAAGTTCCGCGTGCAGTTGTTCTGCTGCCGGCAGACGAACAGCGCCGCCTCCAAAAAAGCTCAACAGATGATTGGGCTTGTAGTGCACGCCCGTTGGGATGCCAACACGGGCCAGAGCCTGTTTTACCGGGTCTTTGCGCCCGTCCGTGATACGCGCCGGCAAAATGTGCGGCACGATATTGTCGTCCGGGTCTGTCTGCAAAAAAACTATGCCGTCAAGTCCTGAAAGGCGTTCTTTGTAAAGAGCCGCCAAGGCGCGTCTTGCCGGGGCAAATTCCGTATCTAGACGGGCAAGCTGCACCCGACCGATCGCGGCCATGATGTTGCTCATGTGATAACGCCAGCCCTGCCGTTTAACGTCCGGATCCCAGGAACGGATGCCGGCAAAGCGTTTTTCCGCGTCATTTTCCACAGAGAGCAGACGCGCGTCGGAAACAAGCCGTGCGGCCTGCGCGTCAAAGGCCACAACGAGGCCTCCTTCGCCGGAGGTGATGTTCTTGATGCCGTCGAAGCTGAAACAGACCATGTCGCCGAAGCTGCCGATTTTGCGTCCGCCGTGGACGCAGCCAAAGGCGTGGGCCGCGTCTTCCACAACGCGTATGCCTTTGCGGCGGGCGAAGTCATGGACTTCATCAAGATGCCAAGGGTTGCTCGCATAGTCCACGGGCATGACCGCAAATGTTTTTACGGTGAGTCGTTTTTCCGCATCGTTAATATCCAGTGTGCCCGTTTCCCGCAGCACATCGCAAGCGACAGGGCGCAAGCCCGCGGCCGTGACGGCTTGAAACGAGGCCAGAAAGGTCAACGAAGGCACAAGCACTTCGCCGCCTGCGGCGTCGCGAAGTGCTGCCAGCGCTTCAAGGGCCAGATGCAGGGCTGCCGTGCCAGTATTGACGGCGATGACCTGTGTCGGCAAAACGCCGAGGTATGCGGCCAGTTCTTCTTCAAACAGGCGCACTTCATTACCCATGCCCAGATATCCGTCTTCCAAAAGCACCCGGCTAACGGCGTCCGCTTCGGCTTTCCCAACAATGGAACGTGAAAGACGCAAAGCCATGAACCCCTCCACATTGATGTGGCGCGTGATCGCCCGAAACCGCTACGGCTTTTACAGAGCATCTAAGTTCATGTCGCCCAATAAATTGTCAAGGTCAAGCAAAATAAGTAGGCGGTCGTCCAGCTTGTCGACATCGCGAATGTATTCTGAACCGACTCCGGCCAGCACAGGTGGGGCTTCTTCCAGCGTTGTCGCGGGGGGTGCGCAGCACTTTTGAAACGGCGTCCGCCTGACCCAAGGGAGCCGATTCCAGCGATCTGCGAGACGCGGTGATGCGTTTGCCAAAAAATAGTGAATACTCCACCTGCTGATTTGGCGAACGAGAATAAATCGGCTTGAAAGTGCAAATCCGTTCAAGCAAAAATTGCTCCAAGCCCGCGGTTCAAGCGTGCATAGCGCGGCGCACGGCCGCAACTTTGGCGGCAATGTCCAGCGCGCCGACCAGCTCGGACACAAGGGCACAGCAGTACGCACCATGCCGCGCTACCTCGCCGATATTATGTTCCTTTATACCGCCTATGGCCACAAAAGGCAGTGCTCTGTTGCGTGCCGCCCAGTCAAGATAGGCGCAGCCCACCGGCGCGACAACATCTTCCTTGGTCTGTGTGGCAAAAATCGGCCCCACGCCGATATAGTCCGCACCCGCTGCCACGGCGGCCACGGCCTGTTCCGGCGTATGTGTGGAAAGGCCGATAATCGCTTGCTGCCCCATAAGGCGGCGCGCTTCAGGCACGGGTAGGTCTTCCTGGCCTATATGCACGCCGTCGGCCTCAACCAGCAGGGCAATATCAATGTGATCGTTAACGATAAAGCAGGCCCCGGCTTCCAAGGTCATGCGACGGAGCAGGCGGCATTCTTCAAGCATTTTCCCGGCCTTGAGTTTTTTTTCCCTGTATTGCAGAATACGTACTCCGGCATCAAGCAGGGCGCGGGCGACATCGGCGAGCGGACGCCCCCGGCAAAGACGCGCGTCAGTGATGGCGTAAAGATCTGTTTCATTCGGAAGAAAGGCTGGCATGGCTTGCTCCTTGACTTGCCTGTTGACTATGCTCCTGTATAGAGCGTTTTTCAAGTTGGGTTCTTCCGCGTCAAACAGCGGTCGTAGGCAATCCATGCAAGCAGGACAATATAAAAAGCAAAAAGCGTTGTAACTGACAGTGGTGAATTATGGATGAACGCGTTCTGAGGTGTTGTGTTGCTGTTTTGTTTTTTTTGCTGTCGCAGAGTTTTACCCAGTTCTGTTTTGCTGCCACGCCGCAGACGCCGCCCACCCAGCCCGCCGCCCAGGCGGATGGCAAAAAAGATGAGAGCGCAAAACACGTGCCGGATCAAGTTGACACCTGGGAGTCGGTATGGGCCAGTCAGCGCGATATGCTGAATGAAATCAATGAAAAAGCCGCCATCATGCGGGAAAAATTCGCGAAAGACGCGGCGGGGCTGACAAAAAAGACGCCCCTTTTTGAAGAGGAAGCGCGTCGTCTGCTCGTTCTTGTCAATAATTTTCAAGAGTGGCCTAATCCCATGGAAGCAGTCAGCCGGCGAATTGCCTCAACCATGCTGGAGGAACGGCAGGATCTTGAACCGCTCATTCTGGGTCGCGCCGAAGTTCAGGCATTGCTCGACCGGGTGAGCTATCTCGCCGACAGTCTGCCCGAAGATGTGCGCGGCGGACGCGTGGACGCTGAAATGCAGGCATATGTTAAGGATATCGCACAGGCAAAATCACGGCTTGCCGCCGTTTTGGCCAAGTACGACTCTTCTCTTGGTCCGTACATGACGTTGCTTGAACGATTGGAAAAAACACGTGCGGATATTGCCTCTCGGCTGCCGGTGCTCTGGAAAGACTATTATCTGCAAGACCCTGTGCCCTGGTTGAGCCTTGAAACCTGGGAAGAGATTCCGCAGAATATGCGCTATTCTGTTCAGAGCATGGTCTTGCGTCAGGCAGTAGAAATGCCCGTTGCCGCTGAGCAGTGGGTCACGGCCGGTTTGCGTTTCGCGCTGTGCCTGTGTTTTACCTGTGTTGCCAAATTTTTGCTGGGCCGACGCTTGCTCACGCCCACGTCTTCGCCTGCCGGGAGACATATTTTCCAAATTTCTTTGCCCTGTCTCTGCCTAGGATTTTCGCTCGCGGCCAGTTCCATCTCCACCGGCGGAGAATTTTTTCGTCTTTTGCTGGCTCTCGGCAATCTGGGCATTATAGCCGGCCAGATATTTCTGGCCTGGGACATGCGGCTTTTGAAAAATCCGGAAGCCGGCGTTTCGCGCGCGCCGCTCTGGCGGCTCATGCCGCTCACGTTTTGCGCGTATACCTTACTGTATCTGCCTTTGGCAAAACCGCTGACGCTTGTGCTCTGGACAGCTTTGGTCGCCGTGTCGCTGGTACGGCTACGCCGACAGCGCGCAGAGGAAGCGTCCTCCCTGCAACTTGAATGCGGCATTCTTGAATGTGAGCCCGTTGCCCTTTGGTTTTGTCTTGCGCTGAGCCTGCTCGGACTGCATATCTACAGCATGACTCTGTATCTGTTTTTTGTTTCTTCGTCGCTTGCTCTGGAACTGTGCCTCGGCAGCATGGGCCTTATCAGCGAGTTCAACGGGCGACTGCCCAGCGAGGGCGCACGCGCTGCAGTGGCGCATCTGCTAATTGCACTGGCGGCACCTGTTGTGCTGGTGACGGCCGTGACGGGCGTGCTTTTGTGGGTGGGCACGCTGCCCGGCGGCATGTATCTGCTCAAGGAATATCTGCTTAAGGGCGTGAACGTGGGAGCCACACAATTTAATATTATCCAGTTGCTGCTGATTATCAGCGCTTTTTATTTGACACGCGCTGCAGTATCCATGGGCACACGCCTTCTCTCGAAGCTGCCGGGACAGGGGCTTGAGATTGATTCCACGCTGATACCGCCCATGCAAACGGCTCTGACCTATCTTGTATGGTGTTTTTTTGGCCTGTTCGCCCTGCGTTCGCTTGGCATGGAATTGAGCAATCTGGCTATGGTGGCCGGCGGTCTTTCCGTCGGCATAGGTCTCGGCATGCAGACTATTGTCAATAATTTTATTTCAGGTCTTATTCTGATTTTCAGCCGTACGCTTCAGGCAGGAGACGTGGTGGAAGTGGACGGCGTTACCGGCAGGGTGCGCAAAATAAGCGTGCGCGCCACTATGGTGGAAACATATGACAATGCCTTGATTTATGTGCCTAATTCAGAATTTGTCTCCAGCCGCCTTACCAACTGGACGCGCAACAGCCGCTCTGTGCGGCGCGAGATTTCACTGGGCGTAGCATACGGCTCAAACACTGAACTTGTGATGAAACTCATGCTAGGCATTGCCTCAGGCCACCGCAATGTGTTGAAATATCCAGCGCCTTCCATTGCTTTTGCAGATTTCGGGGTGAGCACGCTGGACTTTTCGTTGCACTTTTGGGTCAAGGATTATGACGTTGGTGTGTCCACATCTTCAGATATACGCCTGGAAATAGAAAAACAGTTCCGGCAGCACCGTATTGAGGTTGCTTTTCCACAAATGGACCTGCATATCAAGGAAATGCCGCCGCGTGTCAAAATTCCGCAACAACCGGCTGAACGCCGCGGCGTGGCTTGCGGGCGTCTGAAGCGGCCTGCCTCGCGAGGAACGCACTATTGTGGTCGGTCAAAAATTTGGCGGGCTGGTAAGGCCTGGGCCAACGCTTCCGTCGTGCAGCGCGACAGCAATACCGGCGGGCGGTCACGCGGCGAAAGGCTAGCGTTTTAGGTCGATTGCATCAAGGAGTTACCCGCTGTCGTCAGAGGAGGAAGCTTCGCTTTGCCGCGCGAGACGGGCTGTCTGCTGTTTGCGTTCGCGTGTGCCGAGCGGCCTGAGACGTTCAAAGGCTTCGCTGCGAACCTGTAAACGGCAAAAGATCAAAAAACCTGTGTGCGCAATCATTCTGTCTTCAGGCCGCAGACGATCGGCCACAGGTTTCCAGTACCGGATCAAAATCTCGCACACTTCCGTCTCCGCAAAGGGTCCCTGCTCCAGCCCAAGCAACAGCTTGCCCACCTGCTCCGTCGTTGGCAAAAGAAAGCCCAGCGTCGCGCCGGGGCGCAAAGCCGCTGCCGCCGGCGTCAGATACTCCCAGGGCGTGCGCACGTCCAGAAAAAGCGCATCTGCTCCAGCTGCAGCAAAACCGTCGGCAATGTCTTTGTGATGCAGTTCCACGTTGCCGCCAAGTCCGGCCCATTCCAGATTGCGTCGGGCAAGCAGCAAAAATTCTTCTCGCGCCTCATGGCTAACAACCCGACCCGTCGGCCCGCAAAACCAAGAAAGCCCCAACGTAAGCCCTCCTGAACCACTGCCTGCTTCCAGAATCGTACGTCCGGGCCCGGCGCCGAGACGCAGGCAAATATACGCAATGTCTTTGGGATAAATGATCTGCGTCTGGCGCTTAACATGCAGCAGGCGGTCAAAAAGCGTGGCTTCCTGCACACGTATGGGCACGGAGAGACTTGTTTGCGTCTGTGCGCCGAAATCAAGAGACGACACCTGTTCCGCCGTTACTGCCCCGTTGTTGCTGTGCCAGCTTGTCCCCTCGACAAGGCGCTTTATGTAGCGCCTGCCCCTAGGGGTCACATACACAATCAGGGAACCGTAGGGAATCATGCCTAATCCGCCATATTGGAATTGTTTATAGTAACAAATCAAAGTGGTTATTATAATTATGTTACAACATCTCAAAACATCTGACGCATAAGGTCTTCACCGCCCTCGGAGGTCTTTGCCCCGGCGTCGTCAACCGCCGTCTGGACATCTGTGGCGGCAATTCCCTGTAAAGGCATGTCGGCGCGGTAGGCAAAACCGCCGGACATGACAATTCCCTCAGGCATGACAAAATCCTGCGCTGCATACAAATCTTCCACTTTCGCGCGGTAATTGCGAAAAACGGGGGCCGCTGTACGACCGCCCTGTTCCTGACGTCCCAAAGACTGCAACTGGTCATAACCCACGTAGACGCCGGTGACCAGGTAGGGCGTGAAACCCATAAACCAAGCGTCGTGCTCTTCGTTCGAGGTGCCGGTTTTGCCGGCGATGAAGCGGCCGTCTATCCGCGCGCGGGTTCCCGTGCCGGCATTGACCACATTTTTGAGCAACGTAGCCATCATATAGGCATTCTGCGGGCTGATGGCCTGCCAGTGTTCCTCGTCCTGACGGTAAAGCACGCGGCCAGCCGTATCTTCAATGGAGGTGATGATTCTGGGGCGCACGCCCAAACCCTGATTGGCAAAAGCTGCATACGCCTGCGTAAGATTGAGGGGAGAAACGGCAACCGCGCCGAGACTTACGGCCAGTTCCTCAGGGAAATGGGGTTCCAGCCCGAGAGCCTTGGCCCGCTGTATCACATTGGCAACGCCCACCCGCTGGGCTATACGCACGGTGCAGGTGTTACGGGAAAACGCCAGCGCCTGATACAAGGGCAGCTCGCCTTTGTAGTCGTGCTCATAATTGGAGGGACGCCAAAATTTGTTTGTCCAAGGGTTGACATAGACAAACGGAGCGTCCAGCACAGTAGACGACGGGGTAAAACCGAAATCAAGCGCCGTGGAGTAGACCACGGGCTTGAAACTGGAACCGGGCTGGCGGCGCGATTGCGTGGCCCGGTTGAAATAGCTGTCACCAAAATTATAACCGCCGATAAGCGCCACAACATCACCGCTTTGAGGCTCAAGAGAAGCCAGCGCTCCCTGCACGGCCGGCTCCTGCTGCAAGAGCAGAGGAACAGGCTTGTTTTTTTGCACTTCAGCCGGATCATAGGGCCGTCCTTGCTTTTCCTTGCGGTCTCTGGCGTCGGTAGTGACAACAACCTGATCGGCTGCGGAAACCCAGATCAGATCACCCGGCTTGAGTGCCTGCCGTACGTCTTTGACAGGAGGGGCATACATGCCGGCCACCTTGGGGTTGGGTTTGCGCGCCCAAGACAGATTGGCAGCTGGAATGACGCCCGTATAACCCTGCCCCAAGGCCACACGGGCTTCAGCGGTGCTCACGTCCGTCACAAGCGCCGTTACCCATGCCCCGCCCGCCAGATCAAGGGGTGCAAAAACGGTCTCTGCCAGAAAAACGCTCCGGCCTTGTTCGTCAAGTTGTCCCAGAGGACCACGCCAGCCCTGACGTTTGTCCAGTTCTTCCAAACCTTGGCGCAGAGCCTGTCCGGCGGCATCCTGATGGGTGGGCGCCATAGCCGTGCGCACGGTGAGGCCCGCTTCATACACATAATCTTCGCCGTATTTAAGTGTGTCCACCCCAATGGCCTTAAGATTTTTTTCCGTAAAAAATTCAATGAGCAAACGCCGGACTTCTTCCATATACCACAGAGAGGCTCCGCCCATGCTTTCGGTCACGCTCCAGTACACCAAAGGTTCAACAGCGGCCTGCAGGTATTCTTCCGGCGTAATCCAGGCGAGATCCTGCAGACGGCCCAGGACATACATCTGACGATTTTTTGTCTCTTTGGGATGGCGAAAAGGATTATAGCTGCTGGGAGCCTTGGGCAGCCCTGCAATAACGGCGCTTTCCGCAAGGGTAATGTCAGCGGCGTGTTTGCCGAAATACGTGCGCGCCGCGGCCTCCACGCCATAGGCATGTTCGCCCAGATAAATCTGGTTCAGATAAATGCTCAGGATTTCATCTTTGGAAAGAATTTTTTCCAGCCTGCACGCCAGAAGGACTTCCTTGATCTTACGCGTGTATGTACGCTCTGAGGTAAGCAGGAGCTGTTTGATAGCCTGCTGCGTGATAGTGCTGCCTCCGTGTCCCTTTGTGCCGGTGCGAAAGTTGATCATCGCCGCCTGTACAATGGCCGTCGGGGCAACGCCGAAATGACGGTAAAAAGCGTCGTCCTCCGCAGCCAGAAAAGCCAGAGGCAAAAAACGCGACATCTCCGCAAGGCTGATGACATAACGCTTTTCGTGGGACAAAACGCCGAGCGTCGAGCCGTCACGGGCCAGAATCGTCGTGGCCTGCGGCGGGTTATAGTCCGCTATAGGGGTGATGTCGGGCAAATCACGCGAAGCCCAGTAAAAAAGCAGCGCCGCAACGCCGCAGCCAGCGCTCCCGCAGAACAGCAAAAGAAAAAAAAACCAACGCATGGCTTTCTTCCAAGAAAATTTGGATGACATGCCAAGCCGATACCCTTTTTTTACTTCGGCGTAAAGGGCGCAAAGCACGCACGCAAAACATAAAAAAGTGGAAGGGAAACCCTTCCGCTTTTTTATGCAAAATATGCGTGCCCCGTATTACACACAGCCTGTGGGCTTAGGCAACCCGGCCATTTTGCAGGCACCTTTGCCGGGGCCTGAGGGGAAAAGCTCGTAAACTTCTTTCAGTTTGTAGCCGGTATTTTTGGAAAGAATGCGCACCATCGGGGCAATACCGTTTTTCCTGTAGTAGTCCTGCAGGAAATCAAGAATTTTCTGATGATCAGCGTTGATTTCAACAATGCCTTCAGATTCCTTCACATATTCCATCCATTCAGGGCACCAGTCGTCAAAGTGCAGCAAAAAGCCATCTTCATCAACTTCAAAGCTTTTACCTTTATAGGTGATCTCAGCCATGCGTGTCCTCCTTGGACTGAATTGCTACATCCGCAAAAGCGATATGCTCTTGCGCCAGGCCAGCCGCCTGCGCCGGTCGAATTCCTAAATTAAAAAACGCCGCTACGCACAAACACCCCGACGTTCGAGATCTTTATGCCACAAAAAAATACCGAAGGCAAGTACCGCCCCTCTTTTTTATGGCTCTAGACCATCATGTTTTTGGCGACCAACCCTTTGAGGCTACAGATAAGCTGCTCCAGCAGCTGATCGTATCGCCACCCACACTCTTCCAGATGCAGTTCAAAGTTCCGTTTCATACCATTATACTTTGAAAGACGACTGCAGGAAACAACAGTACAACGCTTGATTTGGCAAGTGAGAGGCGGTTGTGTATGAAGCCGGGCGCTATTTTCCCAGTTCCTCCAGCAAGTCCTGCGACGGCCCAAAAAACAGGGTTCCTGTCACGGCTGTGCTGAAATCAAGCAGTCTGTCGGTATTGCCAGCCGGGTCGCCGATAAACATGTTCTCCAACATTTTGCGCGTGGTGCTGAACGTGCCGGCATAGCCGATAAAATATGTGCCGATTCTCCTCTGGAAATGGTTGGCGAACGGCATGGTTGTGCGCACGATTTTCAGTTCATTGCCACCCGTGTCCGAGTCGTTCTCGTCCAGTTCCCGATCGTCAAATTTTCTACAGCCTATGGCTTTCTCCTGTTCCTCTGTGGACAAGGCTTCCCAGGCGCGCATATCATGGAGGTATTCTGCACAAAAACATAGCTGCCGCCTTTAAAAACGGCGTCGCCGTCGCCTATGACCGCGAAAGCCGCAGCCTTTCCCTCATCCGGATTTTCCGTCCCATCTACAAATCCTAATGATGGCGCGTCCGTCGAAATATCGGAAGCCGTGCACCCAGGATATGTCACATCGCGCAGGGTTTGGCTAATACCCGCCGCAAGTTCATAGCATGCGCTCATTTTTGCGACGCGTATGTGAAAAAAAAATCTCCAGGCGTGGAAACAGCAACGTATTTTGCCCCTCTAATTTCCTGCAAAACTTCAAGCTCTGCCGGTCTGGGCTGTTCCAGGAAAAGCATCCCCCAAGCATCTGCGCCGAAGCCCATGACGCAACTTGCGTTCAGTGCGGAGAATTTGTTGCGCATGCTCCGCACGAGGGCGGGCAGCTCTCCGCACAGGCTTTTGACTTTTTCCTGTGCGTCGTTTGTCTCCACGAGCCCCAGCACCATAAATACAGCGTTTTCTCCAGGATTTTAAGTAACGTCCTACGTTTTCATTTTTCCCCTTTTTTATGGAGGTTGATGTCACTTTCCGTTGCGGAAGGCATGGCTGAAATCTTCCGCGTACAGGCGCGACGGCGCTCCTGTTTTTCCTTCTGCGGGCAGCACCAGAACGATTGTCTGCGATTCAATATTATGTTCGGCGATGCACGCGGCCATGTTTTCCACATCTGTCCAGATGAGCTTTTCTTCCGGCTGGCTTACGCGGTGCGCGCACAACACGGGCGTTTCCCGCGGCAGCGCGCGTGAGAGCTCATGGCCCAGATTTTCTGCCGCGCGGCCGGCAAGATAGATAGCCATGGAGGTCTCGAAGGTAGCCAGCTTGTGCATGCGCTCGTTGTCCGGCATAGGGATGCGTCCTTCCATGCGGCTGATGACAAGAGTTTGCGTGATTTCCGGCACGGTAAAGGTTATACCGACCGCTGCAGCGGCGGCGCAGGCCGCCGTAACGCCTGGGATGACCCGCCAGGGTATGCCTTCCTGATCAAGCAGTTCCGCCTGTTCCCGTAACGCGCCGTAAAGCGATGGGTCGCCCGTGTGCACGCGCGCCACGTTTTGCCCGGCGAGCGCCGCTTCACGCACAAGGGCGTGGTTTTGCCAGAGTGTCAGCGGCACGGAATTCACAAGACGCGCGGATGCTCCGGCGCAGGCCACAACAGCCAGCGGCACAAGGGAACCCGCATAGAGCACAAGACCGGCGTCTTCAATGGCCTTGCGGCCTCTGACGGTCAGAAGTTCCGGATCGCCTGGGCCCGCTCCCACAAAGGAGACGAGACCGGGGCCGGGCTGCTTCTTGTTCTGTCTAGCCATGCGTGGTTCAATCTCTAACAGGTTGCGGCAACAGCATATTATATCGCGATCAGGCCGGCTTTTGTGCAGCCAGCACAAAAACCGGATTTAATGCCGCCAGATGAACGTCGCTGCCCAAAGGACGGGCCTCCGCAGCCTGTATGGAAACGATTACCACAGGCCAGCCCAGGCTGTCAAAAAAATCGCGGCACAAGTGCAGTGTGTTCAGCAAGGCGCAGTTAACGGCAATGCGGCCGCCCGGCGGCAGACGGAGACTTGCGTGGTGCAGAATGTCCCTGCCTTGTTCACCGGAAAGCCCGCCGCCGATAAAAACGCGCTGCGGATCGGGCAAGGCGGCGAGGCACTGCGGCGCCTCGCCGAGATGCACATCCACTGTCGCCGCGCCGAAACGTCGTCGATTTTCCTCAATGCAAACGGCCCGCTCCGGCTTTTTTTCCACTGCCGTCACGCGGCCCTGATGAGCCAACGCGGCTGCCTCCAGAGCCATGGCGCCGGAACCGGAGCCCAAGTCCCAGACGGCGTGCGCCGGTTCGATGCGCAGTAAAGCAAGGGCCGCCGCGCGCACGGGCGCTTTGGTGACAAGGCTACTCTCCGCCGCGAGGTCCTGTGCGTTCAACCCGAGACAGGGCCGGCGCGCCTTGCCCACGGGCGTCAGAACAAGTGTGCATGCCGGGCCGAAATGCATGCCAGCCGCTTTGTCAAGACTCACATGCGTCGCCGTTTCGTCAGGCGTGTTCAGGTTTTCAAAAATATGCGCGAAAAACCAGTCTACTCCGCGATCAAGCAAATGCCGAGCCAGCGCGTCCGGGCGCGTATGCCCGTCCGTCAGCACAAACAGCGGCGCGTCTGCGCCTGTGGCCGCGTTGAGCGGGGCCATGTCATCACGGCCGTGCAGGGACAGGCAGACAACATTGTGCGAGGGCAGGCCTAGACGGGCGCAGGCAAGCTGCAGGCAACTCACCGCAGGGAGAATGCGCACGACATCCGCACCGAGGCGGCGGACAAGGCTTGCGCCTATGCCGAAGAAAAGCGGGTCGCCGTCGGCCGCGACGAGCACGCGCTTGCCCGCGGCGTGCAGTTGCTCAATGCGGGCGAGAACAGGATCAAGCGGGCAGACAAGCTGCAGGGTATTTTCAGCTTCCGGGGCAATGGCCGCCAGCAGCGCGTGCCCCGCGCACAGCACATCGGCCTCGTTCAGCAGAGCGCGTTGCTGCAGCGTCAGATCGACGCAGCCGCTTGCAATGCCCATGACCGTGACAGGCGCAGATTTTTGCGTTGCAGATTCAAAAACAACGAGAGATTGCAACATTTCCGATATAGGCGGCCATTCGTCGGGTTTTTCCGCCTGATCTTTGCCCTTGGCCGGTCGCGCTGACATTGGCGTCATGCCCGGCAGCATGGCCTGCGTTTTTACGCCGCGCATAGTGCCCTGCCGTCAGTATGAAAAAGGTGCAGCCGCACAGGACGTCCGGCAAAACGTTCTGCTTTTTCAGCGGCAAGAGACATAACCCGCGCAATGACTTGCGACCCGGCCGCGTCGGTGAGCAAAAGTTCAAGCGCCTGGGCGGCGGTGGTGCAGTGATCTACGGCACCGGCGCAGTCTGCGCCGGCGTATGAGCACAGACGGACAAGTTCGTTCAAGCCGGGTTTGCCCTCGCACGCATGGGTGTATGATATGCCTTGAGAAAGTTTGAGGAGCTTGCCGAAAAAGCAGCCCCAGATAATTTTTTTAAAAGGCATGGCCCCGGCCGATTTTAAGGAGAATTCCACAAAATCGGCAGCCTGTATAAAAGCCTGCGGCGTAAGATCAGGGTATGCCGCCATGAGCAGTTTTTCTGAACGCCGGCCGGTGGAAAAACACAGGGCATCGCAGCCTGAGGCGTGCGCCACGGCAAGTCCATGGGTAATGGCGACCTGCCAAGCGGAGTTGCTGAAAGGGCGCACCGTTCCCTGCGTACCCAGAATGGAAATGCCGCCCACGATGCCTAGACGCAGGTTAAGAGTGTGCCTTGCAAGCTCTTCTCCTTGCGGCACGCTGACGATAACGGTCAGAGGCGGGCATGGCCCGCGGCGGCGAGTGGTTTGCGCCGCGTGCAGACCGAGGGCAAAACGCAGTTGTTCTCTGGGCGTTGGGTTGATAGCGGCTTCTCCCGGCGGCACAGGCAGGCCGGGCAATGTAACGCGGCCAACGCCGGGACCACCTGCAATATGTATAAAATGGTCGTCTTCCGGGGTGATATATTGTCGTGATGTGTCGTGGTGCAGCGTCACGTCCGCCGTGATGAGCGCTCCAGACGTGACGTCCGGGTCGTCCCCTCCGTCTTTGCGCACGGCAGCGCGGGCTGTCTGTAACGCGCCGGGAGGTTTTTCCCCTGATTCGAAGAGAAGTCTGGCGCAGCTTTCCACCGGCAATGTCGCAAAGCCTGCGCAGCAACGTCCTGCAAACAACGGCGCACGGCATTTTTCCGGAGGAAGAAATGGCGGAAGGGGAACGCTGACGCTGGTTGGCGCGTGTCCTTCACGCAGCAGGGTCAGCGCGGCCAAGGCAGCGCCGGCTGCCGCTGTGCCGGTGGTGAAGCCCTCGCGCAACACGGCGGGCTTCATGTGTATTCCTCCTGCAGCCACACCCGCCCTCTATCCACCAGAATCACAGCTCCGCTCACAGCCGCTATGTGGTCTGCGCCGTTGTCATAACAGCCGCACGTCCAGCGGAGAACCGTCAGACTGCATAATGAAAAAATCGCGGCGCCCGCCTGTGCGGACAAGCGACAGCGCTCCTGAACCGCAAGTATTTTCAAGGCAGCTTGTTTGCGTATTGTGCATATGAACAAGGGGCAGCATATCAAGACGGCCCTGGCATTCCCGCCAGCACACAATGCCGGCGGCAGGGCAGTCGTTCATCGCCGGGTTTTTGCGCAGTTGCGCCGTCGACCGGCGTTGCCACAGGGCAAGGGGCAGTTGCAGGTGCGGCGTCACCTGCCCCAGCGGGGTTCGGCGTCCTGCGCTGTCAGACAAAGGATGGTGGAGCCGCCACGGCTCCATTTTGAAAAAACCAAGCGCGGGCATGGCAATACTTCAATAGTATATTTGCGTGGAAGTCAACATGGCAAACACGACGAGAGTTTCACTTTTGTGATGTTTTTTGATATTTTTATCAAGTAAAAACAATTAATTACTAGTATCTAATTATTAAAATTTCTGGCATTATTTTCAAGCTGACTATCCTTGACCTCACGCTTTTGCCATACAAAAGACTTTGCGGTTTCGTTGTAGCAAGTTCTTCCGTGCCCCTGAAGCCCTTTCTGCGCAAAGACTTCCGGGACAAAATATCGAACCGTATTTCCACCATGTTGAGCCGTCTTGCGCCTGTCGGCGCGTGGGGATGTTACTTTCCTGCTTATATGCCCACTCGCTGCTTCCAAAGCTGTAAGGAGGCTTATTGTCCCGTTACGTCTGTGTACGTGCCCTTCACGTCCTTGAACCAGTTTCTTCAGCAGCTTGCGGGCAAGGCGGATTCGTTCCATGCGCAACAGCTTCCATACACTGTGCTTTGCCAGTCCCAATTCTTGCGCCAAAAGCGCTCCGTCCCACTGCCCGGATCCTTCCGGCGGTTCTTGTTCAAACTTTTCCAGGACAGCCTTTTTGAAGGCCGAATTCAAATGCGTTGGACGTCCCGTTCGCGGCTTGTCCATAAGGCCGTGTAAGCCTGACTCAATAAATCGTCCTTTCCAGCGCATTACTGTGTAGCTGCACTGGTATGGGACGCTTTACGATGCTTTGTACTGTCTCTCCCGCCATGCAGGCCAGGACTATCCGAGTTCTCTGAACCGTGCCGGATGGTGTTGGCCGACGCGTCGCAAGTTCTTCAAGGCGTACCAGAGTGTCCGCATCACAAGGAATCAACCGGAAAACTTTTTCAAGCATGAATATCATAATAAGAGGTCCAGAGTTCCATACTACAAACACTAAAAAACGCTTTGACACGCCTATAACCAGCGAATGTTGCCAGTTCGCCTGTAAACAATGCCGTGACCTGAACTGTCAAAAAAAGCGCAGAAAATTCCCCCAAGACTGAGCAGAAAAAAGGCTTGCATTCGAGAGCTTGTTGAATTATTAGTTTTCCTGTCGGAATAATAATATTTATGGTCTGTTTTGTAATCAACGTCAAAATTTGAAAAAGGGAGACAGTATCATGGCAAATCCCACAAATACGGCATCCTGGGCTTTTGAGACAAAACAGCTGCACATAGGCCAGGAATGCCCTGATCCTGCGTCGGACGCGCGCGCGGTACCCATTTATCAGACAACTTCCTATGTGTTCAGAGACGCGGCGCATGCGGCGGCGCGTTTCGGACTGGCGGACGCCGGCAATATTTACAGCCGCCTGACAAATTCCACGCAGGACGTGCTTGAAAAACGCCTAGCCGCGCTGGAGGGTGGGGTTGCCGCGCTGGCCGTGGCGTCAGGCGCAGCCGCTCTGACATACACCTTTCTGAATCTGACGGTTGCGGGCGGCCATATTGTATCGGCAAAGACAATTTACGGCGGCACCTTCAATCTGCTTGAGCACACGCTGCCCCTGTACGGCATTACAACGACCTTTGTTGATCCTGATACGCCCGAAGCCTTTGAAAGGGCCATACAGCCGAACACCAAAGCGCTGTTTATTGAAACACTCGGCAACCCGCATTCCAACATTATTGATATTGAGGCTGTCGCCGCTGTTGCACACAGACACAAAATTCCGCTGGTGGTGGACAGCACGTTTACTCCACCCAATCTGCTGCGCCCACTGGAACACGGGGCGGACATCGTTGTTCATTCAGCGACGAAATTCATCGGAGGGCACGGAACCTCTCTTGGCGGTATCATAGTGGACGGCGGAAAGTTTGACTGGGAAGGCAGCGGCAAATTTGCCTCAGTCACTGCCCCCAGCCCCAGCTATCATGGTCTTTCGTTTACAAAAACCTTGGGTGCGCTCGCTTTTGTGGTCAAAATACGGGCCATTCTGCTGCGGGACACCGGCGCCGCCATTTCTCCGTTCAACGCTTTTCTGCTACTCCAAGGCGTGGAAACGCTTTCGTTGCGAGTGGAGCGACACGTGGAAAACGCGCTGAAAGTAGTGGACTATCTGACCCGGCATCCAAAGGTGCAGAAAGTGTATCATCCTTCTTTGCTCGACAGCCCTGACCACAATTTGTACAAAAAGTATTTTCCAAAGGGTGCCGGCTCCATTTTTACCTTTGAAATCAAGGGAGGCGTGAAGGAAGCGCATCAATTTATTGACAGTTTGCAGATATTCTCACTGTTGGCAAATGTGGCCGACGTCAAATCACTCGTAATTCATCCGGCAAGCACAACACATTCACAGCTGAGCGAGGCGGAACTTGCCGAGCAAGGCATCAAATCGAACACAGTCCGCCTGTCCGTCGGCACGGAAAACATCAACGACATCATCGCTGATCTGGAGCAGGCCTTTCAGGCCGTCTGACCTGGAAGCGGAGAAAGCAAAGCCGTCATGAACGGCTTTTTTGCGGCCTGAACGCCTGTATTTTGCTTGAAGCAGGTAGCAATGAGTGGAACCCATAGAATTTGACGTCAATCTGGACGGCTACGATCGGACGCCGCCAGAATGTCATCGCCATGCCGGAGATGCAGCATTCAGCTGTGCTGGGCGCGTTTTCACACCGTAGCGGCCGCGGTGTGCCGCTGATAGACATGCCCACTATCCGGGCAACGGCCTCATCACTAATGAAGACACAAAGTACGGAGTTCAACACTGTCTGCACGGCCTTGCTGGTTTCGCGGGTCAACCGTATTTATCGCCTGAGTTGGACGGATGTGGAAGCGCACGGCAATTTTTGCAGAACATCAGCCAGAATTCCGTGACGGGCGTGGTGCGTCTGAAGGAGTGATCATCCTTCTACCCGATCTCGAAGCCGTTGTGGCCGAGCTTCACCCGGTCATGGCCATCCGCTTCGAGGCGGACGCGCAGTTTACCAAGCCTGACTTGAAGGCGTTTTCAAGCAAGCTCTTTGGGAGGATTATCAGCAGGAACGCGGGGCAGGTGCAGCGGTAAAGCGCGCAGGCACTGGCCGGCCGTGGCAAACTGCTGCCGCAGGCTGCGGTATTCCGCCACAGAGCGGGCCTGACCATTGTCGTATAAAATCAGGTTGTCGGCAAAAACGTCCACGTCGTCCGGGTCGTGTGTGATAATGATAACCGGCATGGTCAGCCCAGCAAACATGGTGAGCAGCTCATCCCTGAGTTTTTCCCGCAGCAGCGTGTCCAAGGCGGAAAAAGGCTCATCCAGCAACAGAAGTTCCGGGTCTGCGTTGAGCGCGCGCGCCAGCGCCGCGCGCTGACGCTGCCCGCCGGAAAGACGGCCCGGCATCTGCCGCGCCAGATGTCCTATGCCGAAACGCTCCAGCAGGACGCAGGCCTTATCCCTTTCTGCGGCCTTCACACGTGAAGGGAAGCAGCCGGTTCTCGGGTAGGCCACGTTCTGCAGGACATTCAAATGTGGAAACAGGGCGTAGTCCTGAAACATATAGCCGACGCGGCGGCGGCGGGCGGGTACAAAAATGTCGGCGTCAACATCGTACAGCACACGTTCGCCAAGGCAGACGCGACCGGCGTCCGGGCACATCAGTCCGGCCAGACAGTGCAGGGTCAGGCTTTTGCCGGAACCGGACGGCCCGAACAGCACCGTGATTTTTTGATCCGGACTGATCGCATATGCCACGTCAAGACAAAAAGGTCTGTCCCCGGTGTGGAAAAATTTGTGCAGCCGTAGGGATATCATACCGCCTGCCTCAACGTCGCCGCACCCGCGACGTCAGAAATTCCGCCGCCATTAAAAGGCTCACGCACACAAGAGAGGCGATGACGACAAGCCGGACGGCCTTCATGTCGTTGCCGGCCTGAAAGGCGTCGTAGATGGCCAGCGCCAGCGTCTGTGTCTTACCGGGAATATTGCCAGCAATCATGATCGTGGCGCCGAATTCGCCCATGCCGCGCGCAAAAGCCAGCATAAGCCCGGCAAAGACTCCCTTCCAGGCCAAAGGCAGAGCAACGCTGATAAAAACACGCCATTCGGAAGCCCCGAGGGTGCGTGCCGCGTTTTCCAGATGCGGATTTACCTGCTCAAAAGCGGCGCGTGCCGATTTGTAAATCAGCGGAAAAATCACTATCGTGGCCGCGATGACGGCGCCCTGCCAGGAAAAAATCAGATTGAGGCCGATGTTGTTGAGCCATTGGCCTATAAGACCGCGTCGTCCGACAAGCAAAATCAGATAGTAGCCGAGCACCGTGGGTGGCAACACCAGCGGCAGGGTGCAGCAGGCGTCGACAAAGGCGGGCAGGGGGCCTTTTTTGCGGGCCAGCAGCCACGCGGCGAGCAGGGCCGCCAGAAAGGAAACCAGCGTCGCCATGCCCGCCACGCGCAAGGAGAGCAACAGGGGAGTGAGCACTGCCCCGTCGTCAAATGTCGTCATAAAAAGCACAAAGTTTACGGCTTGGCAAAACCGTATTTGCCGAGCACGGCTTGCCCTTCGGCCGACAGTATGTAGTCAAGAAATGCCTTGCCCATTTTGGGATTCTTTCCTGTCAGCGCAACGGCAATGGGGTAGAGCACGGACGCATGGCCGGTAAGTGGCATGACCACGTCCACCTTGTCTGCCTGCTTGATGGCGTCTGTGGCGTACACAAAGCCGGCGTTCACTTCGCCGCGCGCCACATAATCCAGCGTCTGGCGCACGCTTGCCCCAAGAATCAATTTTGGCTGCACGGCGTCCCACAGTTTTGCCGTCACAAGCGCGTCGCGGGCATAGCGTCCGGCGGGGACAGAATCCGGGTTTCCAACCGCAATTCGTTCGAATTGTTGAATATCTTTTAAAGCGATGGGTTTTTCGCCCTTCGGCACGATCAGCACAAGGCCGTTGCGGGCGAAATCCGCGCGTGTGGCCGGGTCCACAATCTTTAACTCCACGGCTTTGTCCATTGTGGCCTGATCGGCGGAGGCAAAAACATCCACCGGCGCGCCTTCCTGCATCTGCTTAAGCAACAGATTGGACGAGGCAAAGTTGACGTGCGCCGTCAGACCTGGACGCTGTTTTTCAAATATGCTCTTCAGTTCCGTAAATGCTTCTGTCAGGCTGGCGGCGCCGGAAATGACCATTTCCTCCGCCATGATGCCGGACGGCTGGACGGCCAGAAGAAAGACACCAAGGGCAAGACACGATTTCAGAAAGGCGGGAAAGCGAATTTTTAACATAAATCTTCCTCTCTTTGAAAAAATATACTATTCACGAAACACGACAAAACGGCAAGGGCAGCACGTTTTGCGCGCAAAGCGTGAAGACTGTACAAAACAAGACTTGAGCCTATCAAGAGGAAAATATACATGGGGCAAACATGGAACAATCTGAAACTCGTGAACATCTAACCGCGTTTTTGCGTTCGTGTTCCGCTGCGGACATGGCTTTTCTGCGCAGGCATCTTTTGCGGCGGAACTCGCAGGCATTACTGCGGCACAATATGCGGATAAGCCCGCAGGAACTGCTGGCCGTCGAAAGCCGCTTCCGGGAACACGCGGCAGCAGCGCGCGGCCCGCGTGAACGGCTACCGCGTCTGCGCATGTGGCTTATTTTTATCTTGTTGCGCTACGGGGGGTTGCGTCTGTTTGAAATTTTTGCCCTGAGCCCCGAAGATCTGGATTTGCAAGCGTGCGTCGTGCGCGTGAGCGGCGTTTATGCGCGCGAGGTGCCACTACCGCGCACGGTGAGCCGCCGCCTGCGCAGTGTTCTGGAAAATCCGGTGCTGTATCCGGTAAACGGCAATCTGGCACATTGCGACGCGAGCTATGTGCGGCGCAGCCTGCAAGAGTGCGGCGCGGCCTGCGGCCTGCCGAAGGGCCTTTTAAGCGCCAGAACCTTGCGTTACAGCCGTGCTGTGGAACTAGGGCGGCAGGGCATACCCCTGTCTGTGGTGGATGTTTTTCTGGGCCGGCGCGCAAATGCCGGCCGCAGGTGCATCATGCGTTGCGACCCGCGCGAAGCGTGGAATTTGCTGCGCGAACAGCTGCAAAGGGAGCTTCCCGTGAAAACCAGCGCGAGAAACGTTTTTCAAGGTAGGATTATTTCCCTGCGGCAAGATGGTCTGCTGGTGGAAGCGGTGCTGGGCACAGCCGGAGGTTTGTCCGTCCGAGCTCTAATCACGGACGAAAGCTGCCGTAATCTGGCCATCAGCGAAGGCATGCTGGTCAACGCGAGTGTCAAGGCGCCTTGGATCATGCTGCTGCCGGGCAAAATCCATGAAGGCGGAAGTGCGGCAAACCCGTCCGGGCTGGGAGAAAACTGTTTCCCCGGCTTTGTGGAGCAGGTGCGTGAAGACGCGACGGCAAGGGAAGTGCTGGTCGCTCTGTCGGAGGGCAGCCAAGTGTGCGCCCTGCTGAGCAAAGGGCCGTCTGAAGATAAGCCCTTGCGCGCCGGCGACACGGTGACGGTGCTTTTCAAGGCTTTTTCCGTAATTCTGAGTCTGGATTGACCGGCGCAGCATGCTCCCGCTGATAATACGTCGCGTTTTTACCGCCACAGGGCAGGTGCAGGGCGTCGGCTTCCGCCCTTTTGTCTATAGGCTGGCGCGTGAAGAGGAGCTTACCGGCTCGGTGGGCAACACCTCTGACGGGGTGCGCGTGGAGGTGCAGGGCGAGTCTTCCCGTGTGGGCCGCTTCGCCGTCCGCCTGAGGAAAGAAGCCCCGCCGCTCGCCCGTATTGTTTCGCTTGACGCGGAAGACAAGCCCCCATTGCCCGACGAAAAGGGCTTTGTCATAACGGCAAGCTGCGGCCGTGCAGGGCACAATGTGCTGGTCAGCCCTGACGTGGGCATCTGCGCGGCCTGCCTGGCCGACATGTGCGACCCGGCAAACCGCCGTTACGCCTATCCATTCGCCAACTGCACCAATTGCGGCCCGCGCTACACCATTACACGCGTCACTCCATACGACAGGGCAACCACCACCATGAGCTGCTTTCCGCTCTGCCCCGACTGCGCGGCGGAATACGCAAACCCCGCTGACCGACGTTTTCACGCCCAGCCCATTGCCTGCCCTGTCTGCGGCCCGCGCTTGTGGTTTGTGGCAAAAGGCCTGCCTGAAAGTGGCCCCACAGCAGAAAATCAGCGCAACGCCTTGGCCCGCGCAGGAAATACGCTGCTGGGCGGCGGCATTTTGGCGTTCAAGGGGCTGGGCGGTTTTCAGCTTGTCTGCAATGCCCGCGATATTTCGGCCCTGCGGGAGTTGAGGCGGCGCAAATCGCGTCCGCACAAGCCGTTTGCCCTGATGGTGGGAGATGTGGCTGTTGCGCAAACATTGTGCGATCTGACACCGGAACACGAGGCCCTGCTGCAAAGCCCGGAAAAGCCCATTGTGCTTTGCCCGCGCGCTTCCGGCGGGGAACTGCCCGCGGAGGTGGGCCCGGACATGAAGGGCGTGGGCCTGATGTTGCCCTGCACGCCCCTGCACGCGGCACTTTTTAACTGGCTTGCAGCGCGCGCAGCTGTGCCCCCTATGCTGGTAATGACATCCGGCAACGCCGGCGGCGAGCCCATTTGTCTCGGCAACCGCGAGGCCGTGACGCGCCTTGTGGACATGGCCGACGCCTGGCTGCTGCACGATATGGATATTCTGTCGCGTGTGGACGACAGCGTGCTGGCCCTTCAGCCGACTATGTCCGGAGCAGGGGCGGCCGCGCCGCTGTTTTTCCGCCGCGCGCGGGGGTATGTGCCGACGCCGGTTTTCCTACCGGACGACGGGCCTTGCGTTCTGGGCGCAGGCGCCGAACTCAAGAGCGCCGTCTGTCTCACGCGCGGGACGGCGGCTTTTGTAGGGCAGCATATCGGCGATCTGGAAAATCCGGCCACGCTGGCATTTTATAAAGAAGTGGCTACGCGTCTGGAAACTCTGCTGGAAATACAGCCCAAAGCCATTGTCTGCGACCTACATCCAGATTTTCTTTCCACCCGTTACGCGCTCGCCCGCGCCGCCGGAGAAGGCTTGCCGGTCATGCGGCTGCAGCACCACGCGGCTCATGCTGCCTCGGTACTGGCGGAAAACAACTGTTATGAAGCGGCGCTCGTTTTGTGCATTGACGGCGCAGGCCTTGGCGGGGACGGAACTGTCTGGGGCGGGGAAGTGATCTTTATGGATATTGCCGCTGCGCGCTGGCGGCGCGTTGGCCGTCTTGCGCCTTTCCCTCTGCCCGGCGGGGACGCGGCCACACGCGAGCCCTGGCGTATTGCCCTAGCCTTGCGGAAACGTTGCGGCGCGCAAGGGCTTTTGCCTTCCGAGCAGGGCGAAAAGGGCCATGCCCGCGCCGAGGCCGCTGTGCGGGAAATGCTGGTCCGAAATCTGAACTGTCCGCTGACTTCAAGCTGCGGCCGCCTTTTTGACGCGGTTGCGGCCCAGTTGAACCTGTGCCGGACAACCACGTATGAAGGTCAGGCGGCAGTGCGTCTGGAAGGCGTCGCGGACGCCGTCCTGCTGGAGAACAGCGCCTGCCTGCCGTTGCCGGTCACGGAGCGCGACGGCCTGCTTACGCTGGACAGTATTGCCTTGTTTGACCGCGTTGTGACGGCCCAGCGCGACAACGAGCCTGTAGCCGCTATAGCAGCCTGGTTTCATGCAAGCTTGGCGCGCGGGCTCGCTGACATGGCTGCCAACGCCGCCCGCGCCTGCGGCGTCGACAAAGTCGGGCTTTCGGGCGGGGTCATGCAAAACGCTATTATGGCGCGGCTTTTGCCGCGCTTTCTGGAAGAGCGGGGTCTGACGTCGCTTGCGCACCATGCATTGCCGCCCGGCGACGGCGGGCTGTCTCTCGGTCAGGCCGTCTGGGGCCGCCGTATGCTGCAATAAAAAATTGACGCCGTATTGCGGCTCGGACAAACAGCAATACATGCTTTGTGCAATATAACAGACAAAGAGTCGCCCACTGCCCGGCAGATAATCCATGCTTTCTGACGACAATCCATTGCAGCCAGCAAAACTTCCCCTCTGCCGCAAATGATGATAAACAGTCTCTGGTGCAGTGACAGTCATATTACCAAGGTTGCCGTTATGTCCGATTCCCTGTCCCGCATTGTGCTGGCCGGTCGGCCCAATGTGGGCAAATCCACACTTTTTAATCGTCTGATCCACGCGAACCGCGCCATTACGCACGACAGGCCGGGCGTGACGCGCGACCGCATGGAAGGCATTGTGCGGCGTGACGGTTTGCCTGTTTTCGGCATTGTAGATACAGGCGGCGTCACTCTGGACGCGCACGCCGTCGTGACGGAAGGTCCTGAAGAACTGCGCGGTTTTGAGGCGGATATTTTGCGCCAGACTCAGACTGCGCTGGCTGCGGCTGTCGGCGTTGCCCTTGTTGTGGACGGACGCGAGGGCTTGTTGCCGCTGGACGAGCATCTGGCCGCACACATACGCCGAAAGGGCTTGCCGGCGCTTTGTGTGGTCAACAAGGTTGACGGTCTGGAGCGGGAAGACGAGCTTGCAGCGGAATTTCACACCCTAGGTTTTCCGTTGATCGCGGTTTCCGCTGAACACGGCCACAATATCTCGCTGTTCGCGGAAATGCTTGCGGCGTTTGTGCCCGAGCAGGCGGAAGCGCCCATGCCTCAAGCCCCGGTGTTGCGTCTTGCCATGCTGGGACGGCCGAACGTCGGGAAATCTTCGCTTGTAAACGCACTGGCCGGCGAAGAAAGGATGATTGTCTCCGGGACGGCCGGCACCACACGCGACAGCGTGGACGTACGCTGTGTCAAAAGCTGTCTTGATTATGTCTTTGTAGACACCGCCGGTGTACGCCGCCGCACGAAAATAACGGACAGCGTGGAACAGTATTCCGTCAGCTCGGCGCTCAAATCCAGCGCCATAGCGGATGTGACCCTGCTTGTTCTGGACGCCGCCGAAGGCGTGAGCCAGCAGGACAAACGCCTTATGGACCTGCTGAACACGCGCAAAACTCCTTTTCTTGTGCTGATCAACAAATGCGATCTTGCGCCGCGTGAGGCGCTGAAGCAGCTTGCGAAAAATGTGCGCGCCATGCTGACCTTTTGTACGCATGTGCCTGTACTGCCAGTCTCTGCGGCCACAGGCCATAATTTGAATAAAATTTTGCCGCTGGCATGCAAAATTCATGAGGAATGCCGGGTGCGCATATCCACTGGCCGTCTTAACCGGGCCATGGAGGAAGTGTTGAGCCTTCATCAGCCGCCGGTGGTCAAACGCGCACGGGCAAAGTTTTTTTATTTGACGCAGGCTGAGACAGCCCCGCCGACCTTTGTTTTTTTTGTCAGCAACGCCGAGTGCGTTCCTGAAAATTATCTGCGCTATCTGGAGCGCGCCCTGCGTAAAGTTTTCGGCATCAGCCATGCACCCATGCGCTTGCGTTTGCGCTCAAGCCACAAAAAAAACGGTAACCGGCAGGGCGCGGCAGGTTGAACCTGCCGCTTATATCAGAAGGAAGTCACGATACTGCGCAAACCCAAAACAATCAATGAAGAACGCTGTAACGGCTGTGGACTGTGCGCAGATGCGTGTCATGAGGATGACGTTGGTATTGTGAACGGCAAAGGCAAACTATTGCGACGGCCTCGGCATCTGCCTGCCCGGACAAATGTCCTGAATTTTGAAACACGGGAAGCCCCATTTTGACACCGCCGCAGTTGCCGCGCGCAGGGCCTTCTGTGGCGGTTGCGTCGCTGCCCTGGTGGGCGAGGGTGCGGCACGTCAGAACATTGTGCAACGCACCGCGGACACAGTGTTGGTGGACAGGGTTTTCGCCTTGAGGTGTGTCCTGCCCACGGGCTTGAGGCGCTGTTTGCGCCCGACGCCCACCCGTCAGATGGCTCGCTCGCCTTTGTTGGGTGTCCAGCAGGTCAGTCCGAAGGCCAGCAGCAACAGCACAATAAAAATGCTGTCAACTAGGGCGTAACTTCCGGTGAGGTCGTGGGAAATGCCCATGATGGGAAAGCCGAGACAACGCAGCAGGATGAAAATGGAAATAAATTTATAGGCCGGCAAAAAATTGTCGCTGCCGAAATAGAAAGCCGTCACTGCGGGCAAGACTGTCCAGAGCCCACCAATGCAGCAGCCGAAGGTGATACAGAACAAAATCAGGCCGGGAAGCGTCGGCGGCAGAAAGCCGGCGCACACGCTTGTGCAGCTCAACAGCATGACAAGGCGTAAGGGCGTAAGGCTGTTATGGCTGTGAATCTGTCGCACATCCAGCCCCAGACGTATTTAGCAAGGGCGGCGCACAGAGCGGACACGCACGCCAATATAACGGCCGGATACGGGGGAGAGCCCGGCATCCGCGAAACACGGCTTGAGCTGGCTCATGACGCCGGAGCCGCACATCAGCGCAAGGCCGAAGGCTATTCCCAGGGCATAGGCTTGGGGATCGTGCACGATTTTTGTAAAAAAGCGCGCGGGTGGTATGATGTTGCGGCGGGAAGGCAGAAGGGCTTCCGTCCGGGTGCAGGCCCATCTCTTCTGGCGTGTCCCGTATGAGCAGCCAAGATGCTGGCGCCAGCAGCAGGGTGGCCGCGCCTAGAATCATGTAGGCAGTTTGCATGCCGAATGTGTTGATCAGCGGTAGGGCGATCAGCGGCAGCACCGCACCGGAAAGGGACGTGCCCGCGTTGACAAGACCGAATGCCCTGCCGCGGTAGCGGGAAAACCAGTTGCTGACCAGTGCGTTGCCCACAACGCCGCCGCAGGCCTGTGTTGACACCCAAACCACGGTGAACAGCCCTGTGAACACCCATATATTATGACTGAAGCCCAAAAAAAATGTGACGCAACCGCCCGCCAGCGCGCCGAGAGCCATCAACGCCCGCAGCGGGAAGCGGGCAGAAAGCCCGACCATCACCGGCATGGCTATCTGCGAGGCCAGAGCGGCAATTACCCATGCCGGCGTTTATCGCGTCTCGTGACCAGCCGTTCACCTCGCACAGGGGCTCCATAAAAGCGTTCATCACATAGAGTGCGCAGCTCTGAAGCATAAAATTGCCGCTCATGGAGAGCAGGCCTATTTTCCAACCGTAAAACATGCGTTGTCCCGCTGCTTCACTACTGCCGGCGGCGTTTTTTGTTTGTTCAACTTAGAGCAATCGGCATTGGTCCGAATACGGCTTCATAGCGTTTTTTAAACTGTGCCTTTGTGAATTTGTGCTCCTGCGTGCCTGTGTGCTCCAGCGCGAAGCTCGCGCTGACAGAGCCGAATTTCGCGGCCTCGGGCATGGGCAGCCCGTGCGCGAGGCCTTTGACAATGCCCGCACGGTGCGCGTCGCCCGCGCCGGTGGGGTCAACCACGCTTGACGGTACAGCCGCCGGGATAAGCGTTTCCGTGCCGTCTGCGCCACGCACAAGCGCGCCCTGCGCGCCAAGCGTCGTTACCAGCCAGAGAGTTCGGCCGAGCATCTCGTTTTCAGTTTTGCCCGTGGTTTTGCAGATCATCTTGAGCTCATAGTCATTGGTTATGCAGGCAAAAGACCCCTCAACAGCCTTCAGCAGGTCGGAGGCGGAAAGCACGGGCATCTGCTGGCCCGGATCATAAATATACGGCACGCCCGCGTCACGGTACAGGGCGGGCAGGCGGCACATGTCATCTATATTGCCGGGCGAGACGATGGCGATATCTGTGTCCTGACTGAGCGTGTCAAAGGTGTAGTCCGACGGCAGCGCCATGGCGCCAGGATAAAATCCTGTTATTTGGTCGCCGTTCATGTCTGTGGTGATGTAGCACAACGATGTGAACACGTTTGTGTCGCGGCGGATGCCGTCAAGCGGCAGGTCACGTTTTGCAAGCGACCGCGCGTAGGCGTCAAAATCGCGTCCAGCCGAGGACACAATGACCGGTTTTTCGCCAAGCAGGGCAAGCGACCACGCAATATTGCCGGCGCAGCCGCCGCGGCGTTCGTCCATTCTGTCCACCATGAAGCTCACGTTGATCTGATGCAGCTTGTCTATCAGGATATGGTCCTGAAAACTGCCGGAAAATGTCATAATGCGATCAAAGGCCAGAGAACCTGAAATATAGATGGACATGGTTTCCTCTCAAAACGCTTTGCTGTTTATGCCGAGAATCTGTCGCGGGCAACGGGGACAGCAATTTTTACGCTTCCCGTTCTTTTGACGGCAGGCTGTTTTCCGCAATCCAGCTCAAAAAGGGGGCATGCCCTTCCCCAATAGGCAGGGCGACGATGCAGGGCACTTCATGGCTGTGGTTTTGCCGC
This sequence comes from Candidatus Desulfovibrio trichonymphae, assembly GCF_002355955.1. NCBI lineage: Bacteria > Pseudomonadati > Thermodesulfobacteriota > Desulfovibrionia > Desulfovibrionales > Desulfovibrionaceae > Desulfovibrio > Candidatus Desulfovibrio trichonymphae. The sequence goes on from NZ_AP017368.1 coordinate 1,104,686, forward strand.
ACCACCGCGCAAAAATCACCGAACGCCGCGCGGCTGACATGGGCCGTCAGCAGGCATTCCCCGGCTTCACGCACTGCGCCTCGCCAACGGTAAACAGAGCGCATGCCGGGCAGCAGATTGACGCCGGCCGCGAGGCGGGCTTCAACCAGCATACGGGCGATCGCCTCGGCTTCGTCCGTATCCGGCACAGTGACATAGACAAGATACGACACGACCGCTTCCCTTTCTCCTGATTCGGCGCTGTAGCTGGTCAGAATAAAAAATCAGCGGCCTTTCGTCAACGCGATGCACCGCGCAAAACAGGACAATTGAATGAATTTCTAGACAATATCTGGTGTCTAATTGCTGAAATTTCAATTATATGATATTCCTGCCTGAAACGGTTCAGAGGGCTTGAATCCAAGCGTAACCTGGACAATAAACCTCTGGCTTTGGAAGAAGCGAGTGGGCATATAAGCGGGAAGTGACATCTCCGGCGCCAAAACAAAGCCCGGTTTTCCTGCTTTTATGGATGATCTGTTGTTCAACCTTCCTAAGCAGGCAGAAAATATCATGTAATTATGGATAATCACAGCAATCACAAGCGGTATGAAGCCTGCCTTGAAAAACATCCGATCATACTCCCAGCAGAGAATATACGGAGAGCATGTTGAGATTTTGTTCCACCACATCGGCGAGCCTGTCCAGTTCAGGGCCCAGACTGTAAACGCACCCTGTCTGCGGCGCAAAACACGCCTTTTCGCGCAGGCTATTTAAAAAAGCATGCCGGAAGGCGTCCGCGTCAAAAAGGCCGTGCAAATAGGCGCCCCACACACGCGCACGGCCGTCCGGCTCAAGACGGCCCCAGCCCAACACCCTTCCCGCAGTATCTTCCATGACCGGCGCCATCCTGTCGTGTTTTTTGCGGCGGCTTATCGGCTCGCTTTGCCCGTGGCGTATCTCATAACCTTCTACCGACAAGGCGGTGCCGGCTACCGTTTCAAGCATTCTGCCAGCGACGCGGCGCAATTGCTTTACCTCGCGAAGTCGCGTGCGCAGGGGCAGCAGCCCGAGGCCTGCTGCCCTGCCTCCATCCTCAATGCATAAAGGGTCGTCAATGCGTTGGCCGAGCATTTGCAAACCGCCGCAAATACCCACGACAGTCGCGTTGTCCTGTTTGGAAAAACGGCAAATGGCCTCCGCAAGACCGGTTTTTTGCAAGAAACGCATATCCGCAACGGTATTTTTGCTGCCGGGCAGAATGACCGCGTGCGGGACGCCGAAGTCTTCCGCCCGCCGCAGGATGCGCACACGAACGCCGTGTTCTGCGCGTAGCGCGTCCAGATCCGTAAAATTGCTGATATGGGGCAGGTCTGTCACCGCTATATCGAGTGTTTGGGGAGGGCATGTTTTGTCCGGGCCGGTTGACGTAAAAAGGCCCGGCGTGATTCCCAATTTAAAACTGACGGAATCCTCCTCTGGAAGATGCAGGTCTTTCAGCATGGGAATAACGCCTAGAAAGGGTCTGCGCGTGCGGCTGCTTACAGCGGTGAACGCCGATGTAAGCAATGTGGCGTCGCCCCGGAATTTGTTGAGCACATAGCCTGCCACGCGCGCCCTGTCGGCGCGGCCCAGCAGGCTCATGGTGCCGACAAGAGCGGCAAACGCGCCGCCACGGTCAATGTCTGCGACAAGCAGCACGCGGGCGTCGGCAAGACGGGCCATACGCATATTGACGATATCGTGGGCCTTGAGATTTATTTCTGCCGGGCTGCCCGCGCCTTCCAGCACCATGACGTCCTTTCCCACGCAAAGGCTTTTGTATGCTTTGCGCACGGCCCGCCAGGCCTTAGTCTTGTAGAGATGATACTCGCGCACACGCATTTGGCCCACCGGCTCTCCCATAACAATAATTTGCGCGCCGGTATGGGAGGTGGGCTTGAGAAGAACGGGATTCATGCGCACATCGGCGGACAGGCCACAGGCGGCGGCCTGCAGGGCCTGTGCGCGCGCCATTTCTTTGCCGTCATCCGTTACAAAGGAATTCAGGGCCATATTTTGGGCTTTGAAAGGAGCTGTCTTGAGCCCCCGACGCGTCAGCAGACGGCAGAGGGCGGCAGTGAGCAAACTTTTGCCCGCATTGGAGGATACGCCTTGAACCATCAGGGCGGGAACAGGAGGTGCAGCAGACAGGCGGGAGATGGTGCGCATGTGTGTGTTCACTACCCGCAAAGGCAGCGCGGCGCAAGGTATTGACGCTGCTTTTGTCGTGAAGCAGATTGCCGATGTGACGGAAAAGCCTTGTGGAAGTGCGCAGTCTGAGTGCCGCCCCATCGAATCTGCCGAAGAGCGTGCCGGCATCTCCGGCGTTGTTTCCAAACGTTTTCAGCATCTCTCCCCCACGCTGAATATGTTCAAGACAAGGAATACAGTCCCACGCTTGCGGCTGCCGGGCTTTTTCCGTACTCTTCGGACATGTCAAAAACGCGCGAAGTGTATGTCTGTTCCGTCTGCAAGGCGCAGACGCCGCAATGGCGCGGGCAGTGCCCCAATTGCCGCGCATGGAACACGCTTGAGGCCGTGGCCGTGGCGCGCGGCTCGGCCGGCCTCAAGCCCGCCGGGGCTGTTCTTGCGAAAGTCCGTCCCATAGCCCTGTGCGATGTGGCCGACGTCGGCCACGCCCCTTACGGCAGCGGCCTCGCGGCGCTTGACAGGGTGCTCGGCAATGGGCTTATGCCCGGAGCGGGCATTCTTGTGGGCGGCGAACCGGGCATCGGCAAATCAACGCTGCTCTTGCAAGTGGCAGGGCTGGTGGCGAAGCAGGCGCGGCCTGTGCTGTACGCCACAGGCGAGGAATCCCTGCCGCAAATCAAGGCCAGGGCCGAACGGCTCGGCCTGCTTGACCCCCATCTGACAGCGCTTGCTACAACGCGCGTGGAGGACGTGCTCAATGCCCTCGCCGTCGGGCGGCACGCGCTGCTGGTGCTGGATTCCGTGCAGACGATGACAAGCCTTGAGGCGGAAGGCCTGCCGGGCAATGTCAGTCAGGTGCGTGCCGTGGCGACAATGCTACTGGAAACCTGCCGCCGTACGGGCGTCACCCTGATACTGGTCGGGCACGTCACAAAAGACGGGGTGCTGGCCGGGCCGCGTCTCTTGGAACACACTGTGGACACGGTTGTCTCGCTGGAGGGCGACCGCCGCCATACCTTTCGTCTGTTGCGCGTGTTTAAAAACCGTTTTGGCCCGAACGAGGAACTGCTGGTTTTTCGCATGGGCACGGACGGCATGCGGGTGGTGGACGATCCGTCCACGTTTTTTCTGGACGCGCGCGACCCGTCACTGTCCGGCACTGCCGTGGTCATGGCGGTGGATGGGCAGCGTCCGCTGGCTGTGGAAGTGCAGGCCCTTGTGGCGCACACGTTTTTGAGCATCCCCCGCCGCACGGCGCTCGGTTTTGACGTCAATCGCCTGCATTTGCTGTTGGCAGTGCTGGAAAAGCGGCTTAAACTCAGCTTCAATCAGGTGGATATTTACGCCAAGGTGGGGGGCGGCATGCGTCTGCAGGAACCTGGACTTGATCTGGCACTGGTGGCAGCTGTTCTTTCCTCATATTATGACGTGCCTCTGCCGGAGAAATGCGTGCTATGGGGCGAGGTGGACCTCAACGGTCAGGTGCGGCCTGTGACGGCGCAGGAAGCGCGCCTTGCTCAAGCACGGCGGCTCGGCTATATCCCGATTGTGTATCCGGACGCTTCCGCCGGCGGCATTGCGACGGTTGCCGCGCTGCAGCAGCAGTTGTTCCGTCGACATTAAGAAAACCATATCATTCAATTTGTCACAGCCCGTTTAGAGTTACAGTCATGTCGCTGGAAATTGAGCGTAAATATCTGCAGGTTGATTTTGACGTTGTGCGCGCAGCGCTGAAAGCGCAGGGCGCGCACAATCTGGGCGCTCATTTTGAACGCAATGATATCTTTGACACTCCCTCTGCCGAGCTTGTCGCGGGCAGCCGGCTGCTGCGTCTGCGCACACAGGAATGGCCGGGAAAAACACGTTATATGCTCACGCTCAAATTGCCGGCGGAGCAACAGGGAGCGCGGTTCAAGGTGCGTGAAGAGCATGAGTTGGAGGTGGTGCATGACTTAGGCATGCGCAGTGTGCTGGAGGGACTGGGCTTTCGTGTGACGGCGCGGTATGAAAAAATACGCGAGCAGTGGCGCTGGGAAGATATGGAGGCCGATCTGGACGTGCTGCCCTTCATGACGGCGGTAGAACTGGAAGGAGAAGCGGAGCACATTCTGCGCGTCGCGTGGCGGCTGGGCTTTGGTGAAGGGCAGGCGAGCATAAAAAGTTATCATGATCTCCATCAGGAATGGCAGCGGCAAAACAGCATGCCGCCAAGTTTGTCTTTTGTGTTCAGTGAAGAACAGCGGCGCTTCTGGCGGCAAAAACTCGGTTTGCCGGAGGGAGTATCGCATGCCGCTGCATAGACCTGATTGTGATGACAACGCCCAGGTTGTTGTTGAAAAAAAACTCAAGGAGCCGGACAGGTATCGCGTGCTGCTGCACAACGACGATTATACAAGCATGGATTTTGTTGTCGGCGTTCTGTGCGGCATTTTTCACAAAACGCTTGAGCAGGCCACCTCTATTATGTTGGCCGTGCATCAGCACGGTATCGGGCAGTGCGGGGTCTATACGCGGGAAGTTGCGGAGGCAAGGGTAAATCAGGTGCATTTCAAGGCGCGGAAAGCGGGATTCCCCCTCAGGTGCACTATGGAAAAGGCATAGTGACACATACTGATAAATCTTTATTCAGGCATAAACAGAGACTGACATGTTAAGCCATGACGTACAGGTCGTCCTGCGGGACGCGCTTCTGGAAGTGCACCGGCGCAGGCAAGATCTTTTGACTGTGGAGCACTTGTTGTACGCGCTTACCAACAGTACGAAAGGCAGAATTGTCTTGGACGGCAGCGGCGTCGGCGTGGCTGTGCTGCGGGAACAGCTTGAAGGATTTTTTCACAGCGAGCTGACGTCGGTGGAGACAGCCGGCGATTATGAGGTCACGCAGACAGCCGGGGTGCAGCGCGTGCTGAAGAGGGCGATCAGCCATATCCGTTCGGCCGGTCGCGCGCGCATGGAGATTGAGGATCTGCTGATCGCCATTCTAGATGAAGAGGAAAGCTATGCCGTGTATTACCTGCGTCGGCAGGGCGTGGAACGACTGGACGTGCTGACCTTTGTTTCACACGGACTGGGAGACGGCGCCGGTTCACGCGGAATCACGGCAAAAAATGACGAGACGAAAGATAGCGCTGACGTCCTGGCGAAATACACGGTGGACCTGACGGCGCACGCCAGAGCGGGCAAGATTGATCCACTGGTCGGACGCGGCGAAGAGCTGGAACGGGCTATGGAAGTGCTCTGCCGCCGCCGGAAAAACAATCCTCTTTTTGTGGGTGACCCGGGCGTCGGCAAAACGGCGCTGGCGGAAGGTCTGGCCCTGCGCATTGTGGAAGGTCGCGTGCCGCCATTGTTTGCCGATGCGCGCCTTTTTGCGCTGGACATGGGCCTTGTGCTGGCTGGCACACGCTACCGCGGCGATTTTGAAAACAGGCTTAAGGCTGTCATACAGGCATTAAAGGCCATGCCCGACGCTGTTTTGTGCATTGATGAAATCCATACCCTCGTCGGCGCCGGCGCCACGTCCGGCGGCTCAATGGATGCTTCGAATCTCTTGAAACCGGCGCTGGCCAACGGCGATATCCGCTGCATCGGCTCCACGACATATGAGGAATACCGCAACCATCTAGAAAAAGACAGGGCGCTGGCGCGGCGCTTCCAGCGCATTGACCTGCATGAGCCGAGTACGGAAGACTGTCTGGCTATTTTAAAAGGGCTCAGCGGCCGCTATGCGGAGCACCATCATGTGTGCTACAGTCAAGCCGTGCTCAAAACAATAGTTAACCTTGCCTCCCGGCATATACGGAACCGCCTGCTGCCGGACAAGGCCATTGACGTCATGGACGAGGCGGGAGCGCTTGTGCGTCTTGGGCGGCATGCTGAACGCGCGGACGCGGCAACGCGGCGTCCGACCGTGAGCACAGACGACGTAGAACGCGTTGTGGCCCGCATAGCCGGCATTCCCTTGCGCTCTGTTTCCGGGCGGGAACGGGCGCGTCTGGCGAATCTGGAGAGGGATTTAAAAAATCTGGTCTTCGGTCAAGATGAAGCCGTTGCGCTGACGGTTCGGGCTATTCTTCGAGCGCGTGCTGGTCTCGGGGGAGAGCGGCGTCCCGCCGGCGCGTTTTTATTTTATGGGCCGACAGGTGTAGGCAAAACCGAAGTGGCTCGCAGTCTGGCCCGTCTTTTGGACGTGGAGTTTTTGCGGTACGACATGAGCGAATATATGGAAAAGCATGCCGTTGCAAGACTTATCGGCACCCCTCCCGGCTATGTGGGTTTCGATCAGGGGGGGATGCTCACCGAGGCCGTGCGCAAGACGCCGTATTCCGTGGTGCTGTTGGATGAACTGGAAAAAGCCCATCCCGACATCTTCAATGTGCTGCTGCAGGTAATGGACTATGCGACGCTCACAGACAGCACAGGGCGCAAGGCGGATTTTTCGCATGTCATTGTGATAATGACATCCAATGCCGGGGCCTTTGAAATGGCAAAGGCAAACATCGGCTTTGGCGATGCCGATCCCCGGGACGCGGCGCACAAGGCGCTGAAGACAGTGGAAAATATTTTTACGCCGGAGTTCCGCAACCGTCTGGACGCTCTTGTGCCGTTCAGAACTTTGACGCCGGAAATGATGCTGCGCATTGTGGACAAGTTTGTCGCGGAATTGCGCGAGTCGCTGCAGCAGCGCAATGTCCGCCTTTCCGTGACGGCAAAGGCGCGGGAAAAGCTAGCCCGTCAAGGCTTTGATCCGTCCATGGGCGCGCGTCCCCTGCGCCGCCTTATACGCGGCGAGCTTGAGGATCGTCTGGCGAACGAGCTGCTTTTCGGAACCCTGAAAAAGGGCGGGGCCGCCAGCCTGACGTGCAGGGGCGACGGTTTTGCGCTGGTGCCTGTAGCAGCCCGACATTGATATTCCGTTGATGGACAGCGTATCTTTTTTGCTTGAGACAGACTACACGCCTATGGGCGATCAGCCGAAGGCTATTGCGGCGCTGGCGGACAATCTGCACGCAGGCGTGCGCGCCCAGATGCTGCTTGGCGTGACCGCTTCCGGCAAGACATTTACCATGGCCAACGTGATCGCGAAGTGCGGGCGTCCGGCACTGGTGCTGGCGCCCAACAAAACACTGGCGGCCCAGCTCTATAATGAATTCCGCGAGCTTTTTCCGCACAATGCCGTGGAATATTTTGTGAGCTATTACGACTATTACCAACCGGAAGCGTATGTGCCCGCTTCCGACACCTATATTGAAAAAGATTCTTCCGTCAACGACAATATTGACAAATTGCGTCATGCTGCCACGCACGCTCTGCTGACGCGGCGTGATGTGGTTATTGTCGCGTCGGTGTCCTGCATTTACGGCCTGGGCTCGCCGGAATATTACGCGAGAATGGTCATCCCGGTTGAGGTCGGGCAGCATCTGTCAATGGACAGTCTGATCAGCCGCCTTGTTGAAGTGCACTACGAACGCAATGACTACGATTTACACCGCGGCGCTTTTCGCGTGCGCGGGGACGCGCTGGAGATCATTCCCGCCTATCACCATGAGCAAGCTTTACGTCTGGAGTTTTTCGGCGACGAACTGGACGCCATGCGCGAAATTGACCCGCTCACCGGCAAGGTTTTAAGCGAAACCGCAAAAACCGTCCTGTTCCCGGCCAGTCATTTCGTTTCAGCACGGGATAATTTACAGCGCGCTGCGAACGACATTCATCTGGAACTGTCCGAGCGTCTGGCCTGGTTCAAGGATCAGGACAAACTTGTGGAGGCGCAACGTCTGAAGCAGCGCACACAGCTTGATCTGGAAATGATTGAAGAGCTCGGGTACTGCAACGGCATTGAAAATTATACCCGTCATCTGGACGGCCGCCGGCCCGGCGAACCGCCGGCCTGCCTTTTCAATTACTTTCCACCCGATTTTCTGCTGTTTATTGACGAATCGCATATCACGGTGCCGCAGGTGGGCGGCATGTACAGAGGGGACCGTTCCCGCAAGCAGACCCTGGTGGATTATGGTTTTCGCCTGCCTTCAGCCCTAGATAACAGACCCTTGCGTTTTGAAGAATTCACGGCATTGATTAATCAGGTTGTGTTCGTTTCGGCAACGCCGGGACGCTATGAGCTTGATGAGGCGCAAGGCGTTGTGGCCGAACAGATCATCCGGCCCACCGGTCTGCTGGATCCGCTGACGGATGTCCGGCCCGTGACGGGCCAGATGGAAAATCTGTTGAGTGAATGCCGCGCAAGGGCAACGCGCGGAGAACGTGTGCTCGTCACAACACTGACAAAGCGCATGGCCGAGGATTTGACGGAATACTGCTGTAATATGGGCGTTAAAGCCCGCTATCTGCATTCAGATATTGACACGCTTGAGCGCATGCAGATTATCCGGTCACTGCGGCTGGGAGAGTTCGACATGCTGGTCGGCATCAATCTGTTGAGAGAAGGTCTTGATATCCCAGAGGTTTCTCTTGTCTGTATTCTGGACGCAGACAAAGAGGGTTTTTTACGCTCAGCAGGCTCCCTGATACAGACCTTCGGCAGGGCCGCGCGTAACGTGAACGGGCAGGTAATTTTGTATGCCGACACAATGACTGTTTCCATGAAGGCCGCTCTGGACGAAACGTGCCGGCGGCGGGCGAAACAGTCAGCATATAATATTGCGCATGACATCACGCCGCAAAGCACGAAAAAAAGTCTTGAATCTCCATTGAATACACTGTATGTGGGAAAAAATGTCGCTGGCCGCAGACGCGGCCGCGGTCGTGACAAGGCGCAGGACGCGCCGCCGGGTACTGCCGAGGAGGCTGCCGCCTGCGCGCTTGCGCTGGAAAAGGAAATGCGTCAAGCCGCGCGTGAGTTGGAATTTGAGCTAGCCGCCGAACTGCGCGACCGCATCCGCGCGCTGCAGGCGCAATTTATCACTTTGCCGGAATAACGGAAGCATTTAAAATCGGGTCATGCCCGGCTGAGAGGAGTTTTGCAGCAACACTTTTGCCCTGATGCATCCCTTCTGAATTGTAATAATTTATCCGGCATCCAAGATCGCTTGGCTCCTCCAAAAAGTTGCTCAGTTTTCGTCGGAACTCGACCTGATAAAATTCAGAGTGGTGTAATTTCCTCACCTTGAAAATTTATGTTGTCACAGTGAGAACTGACAACATCTTTCCTCATTTTTTGAGGTTATCTGGTTTCAAAAAGGTCCATCAAGCATACGACCAGCTTTTTTCTTGTGTATGCCGCCCCACTGTTTGAAAAAGAAGGCTGTGTCTGACTAGCTCACACTGATCACAGCTCTATGACCCAATCTTTACGCATAGGGCGTGATTGCGGCCCGGATTCTCCGCCCGCTATCAGCCAGTCAATGCCGGTAAGGTTAATTTCGCCAAGAGAAGACAGCAAGGGTTCACAAGAGAGGAATTTAATTTTCACACCTGTTGCCCGAAGATCATCAATCCTGTTTGTAACCTCGTAACTTTCGACAGTAATCCCCATCCAGACATTATCAGGCCAGCTGATTTCAGGAAAAAGCATACGCAATCGCCGGCTTCTTTTGGTGAGTACCTGAAAAGTATGCTGTTTCGCTTGCTGCATTACTCCAACTACCTGTTGGATATAGGTAAGTGGTATATCTTCATGGAAAAGATCGCTCATGGAGTTCACAAAAATTTGGCGAGGGGCTTTCCATGAGAGAGGCAGGTTGAGCATATGTGGCTGTAGAGTTAGAGAAAACGTGTTTTCATAGTTTTTATTCCCCATAGCATGAAGACATTGCTATGCGCTCCGCATAACCGTTCTTGCAGCCGGGGCTGATTTTTGTACAACCAGTCACAGGATTCCAACTTGCCTTTGTCCATTCTATTGTTGTTGTGGCCATAATTTCTCCAAAAATCACTGCGCACTATTGTTTCTTTTAAAGATGATACGCATCTTTTTCATTTAACCATAACAAAAACGGCATATTTTATATCGGCAGGTTTGATTTCTTTTTTAAGAGCCGGAAACCTATATAAGCCAGACCCACCCAAATCGGAACGGCCATTACCGCTCTGAGCATGCCTAAATCCGGGGTGCCCATCGCTCCCAGAATAAACAGGGTGCTTGCCAGACACAGATAGTTGCTGAAAGGATACCACGGAGACGGAAAGATGGTTCGGTGATGGTGCCGAGTCATATATTGCTTGAATTTCAGGTGAGCCAGGCTGATCATTGCCCAGTTGATGACCAGGGCGGACACCACTATGCTCATGACTACCTGAAAGGCGTCAATCCAGGAAGGCATGAAGTAGTTAAGGGGCACCACAAAAAAAGTCAGGACGCCAGAGAGCAGCATGGCTGGGCCGGGCACACCACACTTGTCTGTTTTATTGAACAGACTTGGAGCGTTTCCCTGAAGAGCCAACCCATAGAGCATCCGGCTGTTGCAATAGACACTGCTGTTGTAGACCGACAGGGAGGCAGTCAGCACCACGAAATTAAGGGTTCCGGCCACGGCCTTGAATCCGATCCGGTCAAAAATCATGACGAAGGGGCTGTCCGTGAGATGCAGATTGCTCCAGTGATACAGCGACAGAAGAACGACCAGAATACCGATGTAGAAGCACAAGATGCGATAAATGACCTGATTGACTGCCCGCGGAATAACTTCATGCGGACTGTCGGTCTCGGCGGCAGTTATGCCGAGCAATTCCAGGCCGCCGAAGGCAAAGGCTATTATCGGCACAGCCAGAAGCAGCCCTTTTAGTCCGTTGGGGAAGAATCCGCCATAGGCCGGATCTCCGGCGTGTTCACCGCTTTGGGGCATCTGCCATAAATTTTCAAGGCCGGAACCGGGAACCAGTTCAGGGTTTAGTAAAAGGATATATACACCAATGCCGATCATGGAGGCTAAAGCGACCAGTTTGATAATGGCGAACCAGAATTCCATCTCCCCAAAAGCCTTGACGGCAGTCAGATTGATGGCGTTGATGAGCACAAAAAAAAGAAAAGCCGAAACCCAAGTCTCCAGACCCGGGAACCAGTATTGCATATAAGCTGCCACCGCCGTCAATTCTGACACGGCAACCATAACGTAAAGAAGCCAATAATTCCACCCGGCCAGAAAACCCGGGAATTCCCCCCAATATTTATAGGCGAAATAGCTGAAGGAACCGGCTTTTGACTCCTCGGTAACCATTTCGCCCAATTGGCGCATAATCAAAAAGGCCAAAAGACCGGCCAGGGCGTAACCCAGGATGACCGAGGGGCCTGCCGCAAAGATTGCCCCGCCCGTGCCCAAAAATAAGCCGGTGCCCACAGCACCGCCCAAAGCAATAAGTTGAATGTGGCGATTTTTCAGCCCCCGTTTAAGGTGCCCTTCCCGAGCTTCTCTAACCATGCAAATCCGTCCTCAAGTTTCTCTCTTCAGATGGTGTTAAAATACTCCGACATTTCCCTCTCAGCCGGGCATCTATGCCAAACGTGGCCCGAAAATATCCGTTCCTATACGCACAAGGCTCGCTCCTTCCGCCACTGCCGCCGCAAAATCCCCGCTCATGCCCATGGAAAGGTCCGGCAAGGGCAAAGAAAGCCTTGCACGCAAGTCTTCACGCAAGGCGTACAGGCGCGCGAAATACGGACGCGCAGCCTCGCCCGCGTCAAAAACAGGCGGCAGACACATAAGGCCACGCAGTTCCAGATGCGGACAATATTCCATAATATAATCGACCAGAGCGGGTAAATTTTCAGTCATAACCCCTGATTTCTGCGGCTCAGCCGCCAGGTTGACCTGTACAAGCACGGCCTGACGCTCCCCACACGACGCAAGCCGATTTTCCAAAGCACAGGCGAGCCTGCACGAATCCAGCGTGTGCAGCAATACAAAAACGCCCGCAGCCGACGCGGTCTTGCGGCTCTGAAGATGGCCTGTAAAATGCCAGCGGATGTTTTCCGTTGCCGCGCTGTCCGCCAGTGTGGCCATATCTTCCCGTTTTTGCAGGGCTTCCTGCATATAATTTTCGCCGAAGTCTCTCTGCCCGGCGGCTGCTAGAATCACCACCGCCGAAGCCGGGTGCAGTTTCGACACCGCGACAAGGGTCACTTCCTCCCGACGGCGTCCTGCAGCCGCACAGGCCGCGTCAAGACGCTCCAGCACGCGCTCATACCGCCCGAGCAGATCACCGTCACGCATAACAACATCCACTGGAACAGGTAAATAACAACAATTCCGGGGCGGCTCACGCAAAGCCCATATTGTGCAAAAAAATCGGGTCTTCCGCCCAGTTTTCCCGCACCTTGACCCAGAGTTCCAAATGCACCTTGCCCCCGATAAGTTCAATCATTTCACGGCGCGCCTCGCTGCCGATCTCTTTGATGCCGCCGCCGCCCCGTCCTATGACCATGGCCTTGTACATGGGGCGGGCCACATATATGACAGCGTGGATGATCGTCCGGCCCTGCTCTTCATTCTCTTCCCAGTTCTCCACCTCCACGGCGACGCCGTAGGGCACTTCTTCGCGCAGACGCATAAAAAGTTTTTCACGGATAATTTCGGCCGCCATGAAACGCAAAGGCGATATGGAGAGCTGATCTGCCGGGTACTGCGCCTCGCCTTCAGGCAGTCTGCTCTCGACAAGACACACAAGTCCCTGCAGACCATCCTTGCAAAGGGCCGAAGCAGGAAAAATTTCCGCCGCCGGCCATATCTCCTGCAAACGGGTGAGCAAGGGCAGCATGCGGCTTTTGTTGCCGAACATATCTATCTTGTTCGCTACTGCGATTATGGGGCGGTTATCACCGGCAAGAGCATCTGCCGCCGGCGCGAGATCCCTTTCAAGAAATTCCGGGCGGCATATATACAGGTGGGCATCAAGCACAGGCATGATAACGTCCGCCTGCCCAAGACTCTGCCAGACGGCCTGAATCATCGTTTTGGAAAGGCGTCCACGCATCTGCGTCAGACCGGGCGTATCCATAAAAATAATCTGCGCTGCGGGATTTGTCAGGATGCCCATAATCTGATTGCGTGTGGTCTGAGCCCTTGGTGTGACAATGGTCACCTTCTTCCCCAAAAACGCGTTGAGCAATGTGGATTTGCCCGCATTGGGCGGTCCCATGATGGCCACATGGCCGCAGCGATACACTGTCTGCGTCATTTCTTTTCCTTTTTTGTTCCGCCCCGCCAGGCCTTGCCGCTTCTACGACCATGCCGTCGCCTGAAAACGGCAAGTGCATGCCGGCAATGCGCATTCCCCTGTACGCGGCAAGCCCCGGGATGCGCTTGCGGAAAGGTAACTGAATGCGCTGCAACAACATGATGGTCATTTTCACACATTCCTTTCAGACACCGACTTTTCCTGTCCCGACAGCTCCTTAAAAAGACACGTCAATTCCGTCGTCAAAAAGTCAAGGCTCTGCCCCGCCTCAAGACGGCCGCTTTTCACCTGCAACTCCGCGTCCATAATCAGCGCCATACATTTAGAAAGCCGCGCAAAATCAATACGCCTCGCCAGGTGCTGCTTGAATTCAGCCTCAAAAGGGAAAAACCGCACCTGTTCACCGGCCTTGACACGCCAGAGCTGGCGCATATCGCGCGCGAGCAAAGAGAGCAAGGGGAACAGCAGCCCCACGCTGTCGCGGCTTCGCGCCACTTCCCGCAGCATGGCGGGCAGATTGCCCGCCTCAATATGTCGCAGGCAGGCAAAAATATTGCACTCCGGACTTGAAGCGCACAGCGCTGTCATGGCCGAAGTGATACGCCCGGCGTCACCGGCCGCTTTGGCGGCGGAACGCAGCAGAACAAACTTTTGCAGTTCATTTTCAACTGCAGACGCGTCCGGCAGCACAGAGGCGCAGAACTGTTCGAGCGCATCCTGCTCAAACTCCAGGCCCAACGCACTGGCCCGCGACTGGACATGACGCTTTATGCCGCGCTCATTCAGACCATCCTGACGCCAAACCCAGCCCTGTTTGTCGGCAAAGACAAAACAGCGAAGTTTGGAGAAGAAAGCGGGAATTTTTGGTTTGCCCTTTTCCCATGCCACCTCAAGACAAAAAAAAGACAAACATTGCGGCGAAGGACGAGCCAAAGCATGCGAAAGCTGTTTCCAGACGGCGGCGGGCCACTGATCGGCCTGACGGACAATGACCGCGCGGGCATTGCCGAACAGCCCCTGCATGGTGAGCTGCTCCCAAAAGGATTTTGGCGGTTCCTCGTCGCCCCAGTGAACATGGCGTTCCCATTGCCCGCCCACGGGGGAAAAAGCCGCAAGTCGCTCATCAAGCCGTCTGTGGAGCAACAACGAGTCCGGACAGACCAGAAAGCAAAAACCGGGCATTTGTCCGGACACGACTGAAGACATGACGCACCCCGATATACTGATGTTGCATACTGCCTGTATGTGTCCGCGACACGCGCGTCGTTGCGCCTCGAAACTATGCTTGGGAAGCCACAATATTGACCAGCTTTCCAGGCACCACCACAACCCGACGCACGATCATTCCTGCCGTATGGCGCAGCACAGCCGGATCATTGAGGGCGGCAGCCTCAATCGCGGCCCTATCCACATCTGCCGGCGCTTCAACAGTGCCGCGCAGCTTGCCATTGACCTGCAATGCCACAGTCAGCATAGCACGGGCCGTTGCCGCGGGATCCCACTGCGGCCAGGGCTCGTCCGCAAGCGGCTGCGCATGTCCGAGGCGCTCCCACAATTCTTCACAAATATGGGGAGCAACAGGTAAAAGCAGTGTCAGCGCCGTAGCCATGGTGGACGAAAACACACGCCTTTCAGCCTCACTGCGCCCAAGTTTTTCACGCGCAAGATACATGGCGTTGACAAGCTCCATAACAGCGGCAATAGCCGTGTTGAACTGAAAACGGGCCATATCCTCCCCTGCTTTTTTCACAGAGAGGTGCTCTTTGCGCCGCAATTCGCGGGCATCGGCGCTACACGCGTCGGCGGAGGCCGCCCCGCACGCCTTGAGAGGCAGCAGCCTGTCCTTTTCTTCAAAAAACAGCCGCCACACGCGGCCCAAAAATCGGGAAGCTCCTTCTATTCCGGAATCCGACCAGTCAAAATCCCGTTCCGGCGGGGCTGCAAACAAACAAAACAGACGCACGGTGTCCGCGCCGTATTTGTCCATCATTGCCGTTGGGTCAACCGCATTGCCCCTGGATTTCGACATCTTGCATCCATCTTTCAGCACCATGCCCTGCGTGAGCAGATGCGCGAAGGGCTCCGCAATGTCCAGAGGGAAAAAACCCAGATCACGCAAGACCTTGGTAAAAAAACGGGCATAGAGCAAATGCAGGATGGCGTGTTCCACGCCGCCTATATACTGATCCACCGGCAGCCAGTACTTGAGAGCATCTGCACTGAAGGGTGCGTCGGTTCTGCGCGCGTCGGTATACCTGGCAAAATACCAGGAGGATTCCACAAAGGTGTCCATCGTGTCGGTTTCACGTCGGGCTGGTTTGCCGCAGCGCGGGCAGAGGCAATTCACAAAAGAAGCGGTTTCAGGCAAGGGCGAACGGCCGTCGTCGCGCGTTTTGACGTCTAACGGCAGAATGACCGGCAGATTTTCCTCTTTCTCCGGAACCATGCCGCATTTTTCGCAATACACCACGGGAATGGGAGCGCCCCAGTACCGCTGGCGCGAAATGTTCCAGTCACGCAGACGAAACTGTATGGCCGCCTTGCCCCTGCCCGCTTTTTCCAGGGCTTCGACCACGGCCTCTTTGCCCGGCACATTGCCCATGCCGTCAAAAGGCCCGGAATTGACCATACGGCCATCGCCCGTGAACGCCCCGTCCATGTCGTCCGGGTCGAGACTTTCCCCTTCAGGGCAGATGACCACCCGCACAGGCAGGCCATATTTACGCGCAAAATCAAAATCACGCTGATCGTGCGCCGGCACGCCCATTACCGCGCCGGTACCGTAATCTGCCAGCACAAAATTGCCGAGCCACAAGGGTACGCGCATGCCGCTGAAGGGATGGACGACATAACCCCCTGTAAAAACACCTTCTTTTTCAAGAGTATCGGTCTGACGCTCCAAACGGTCCATTGCGCATATGCGTTCCACAAAGGTGCGCACTTCACCAGTTTTGTCATAACCCACGATAATGTCTTCCACCAGGGGATGTTCCGGCGCCAGTGTCATAAACGTCACACCGAAAAGCGTGTCCGGCCTCGTGGTAAACACCTCTATGCCGCTTACGCCAGCAATACTTTTTTCAAGACCGAAAGTGACGGATGCTCCGGTGGATTTGCCTATCCAGTTCCGCTGCATGGTTATCACACGGTCGGGCCAGCCGCCTTCAAGCAGGGCAAGGTCGTTCAAAAGCTCATCGCCGTACGCAGTTATCCTGAGAAACCATTGCGTCAGATCCTTCTGCTCTACACGGCTGTCGCAACGCCAGCACAGACCGTCAACCACCTGCTCGTTCGCCAGCACTGTGTGACAGGCAGGGCACCAGTTCTGCGGGGCCTTTTTACGGTATACAAGCCCTTTTTCAAGCAGGCGCAAAAAAAATACCTGCTCAAAACGGTAGTATTCCGGCCGACATGTGGCGATTTCCCGCGACCAGTCATAGGAATATCCAAGGCGTTGCAGTTGGGCGCGCATATTGGCTATATTGGAGTATGTCCATTTTGCGGGATGGGTGCGGCGCTGTATGGCCGCATTCTCCGCCGGCAGGCCGAAAGCGTCCCATCCCATGGGGTGCAGCACGTTAAACCCATGCATTCGCTTGCAGCGCGCCACAACATCGCCGATGGAATAATTGCGCACATGCCCCATGTGGATGTTTCCGGAAGGATAGGGAAACATTTCCAGCACATAATACTTGGGCCCATCGCCCCTGCTGCCGACGTCAAAAGCCTTTTGAGCCCGCCAGCGGGCCTGCCATTTTGCCTCAACACTCTGCGGGCTGTACTGTTCCTGCATCATCTGCCCCTGCCTCCGAACCAGTATATCATAAAAACTATTACTGATAATCAAGTACATGTAAAACAGTTCTGTCCGCCCACACCGGGGCGTAAGAGCATCGACAGGTCACAAATTGTCGCACTGTGCTCCGGAAAGGAGAAATTCTCCGCTTTCCGCCGCTTTTGCGGCTGCGTCCAGAATGCCGTTGATAAAGCTTTTCGCCTGCTCACCGCCGAACTGGCGGCTCAATTCCAAAGCCTCGTTGATGGCCACCTTGGGCGGCACATCCTGCCGAAAAAACAGCTCATACACAGCAAGACGCAACAGAGTCAGCTCAACGCGGCCCATACGGTCCACGCGCCAGTTGCGCGCATACCGGGCAATAGCGGCGTCAAGCTTTGCGCTTGCGCTCCAGACCCCTTCCACCAGCGTGAAGGCATACCTCGAAACATCCTGCCCTGTCCCGGTGCCAGCGTTGTGCGGCGAGAGTAAAAAGGCCAGACGCATCTCTTCCCGGCTGTTCGCCGGGGTGAAGGAAAGACCATAAAGCACCTGCAAGGCCAGCTCGCGCTCTGCCCGGCGCTTTTTGCCCCTGTTCATAACCTACAGCTGTTCCATCACGCGTATGGTCTCCAGCATGGCGGATGCGGCTTCAACACCCTTATTGCCGGCTTTGGCGCCGGCGCGTTCAATAGCCTGTTCAATGGTGTCGCAGGTAAGAAGACCAAAACCCACTGGAGTGCCGAAAGCCAGCATGATCTGCGCAATGCCCTTTATCGCCTCCGCGCAAACATAATCAAAATGCGGCGTGCCGCCGCGTATCACCGCACCGAGCGCCAGAATGCCGTCATATTTTTTTGAGGCGGCCAGCTTCTGGCATATCAGAGGCAACTCAAAAGCGCCGGGCGCACGCACCAGCGTGAGTCCCGCCGGATCAATTCCGTGACGTTCCAGATAATCCAGCGCGCCGCTCACAAGGCGGTCCACAATAAAGTCGTTAAAACGTGTGGCAACGACGGCCACTTTCAGGCCGACAGCGTTCAAACGACCGGCAATGGTTGTGACTGTGACAGTGCTCATAATTTTGAAAACTCCTGCGAAATGTAATTCGGTCCAATCAACTCAAATGTAGCCCAAATCAAGAGCGCTCACAAGGCGTTGAATACCTTGTATGCAGGCCATATTACAGATTTCGGCAGATCTGGAGCGGACAAGGGACATCTCCCTCGGCAAATGGATACAGCAAAACGCTTCAGTTTTCTGTCCGCCTTCAACCTATGTGGCAAGATGAAGATTACGTTGCGCGTGTTCGCACATGCGGGACCATCGGCGGCTTGACGCTGACTTTGAAGCAAAGATTGTCTGGAGAGACGCTGCCCGTCCGCAAGCTGTTGACGCGGCGGCAAGCGGCAATCTCAAACACGCCGTTCTCTAAAGAAATCCGTTTTCCAGCAGAAATTCACGGTTCAGGCCGCCGCCGGACGCAGCAGGGGCGTTGCGCGCTTCAAGCAATCGCCGCACATACTTGCCTATCATATCTGTTTCCATATTGACGCGCGTCCCCGGCCGCCAGTACCGAATCGCCGTGCGCCTGCGGGTGTCGGGAATGACGTTGGCCTCCAAAAAATCTTTTCCGCAGGCGTTGACCGTCAGGCTGACGCCGTCCAGGGCCACGGAACCCTTGTATATGACCTCCACGGCAAACTCTTCCGGAAACGTCAGACGGTACACAAACGACTGTCCGGACGGACGCAGTTCCGTCACCGTGGCAAGGCAGTCAACGTGCCCGCTGACCAGATGCCCGCCCAGACGTTCGCCCAGCGCGAGAGCACGCTCAAGGTTTACCTGACTGCCGTGCGCAAGCCCGCCGAGAAGTGTGCGCGAAAGTGTTTCCGCAGAGGCGTAGGCCGTAAAAGAATCCCTGTTGTGCGTCTCCACCGAGAGGCAAGCCCCATTGACGGCAATGGACTCCCCGTCCGCAATATCCAACAGGACAAAAAGCGGACGCAACGTCAGACGGCACTCCCCGCCTTTTTTGTCAAGCGCGACAATCTCGCCCAAGCCCTGCACAATGCCCGTAAACATCTCTGATCCACCAAGTTGGAAAATAATCAATTATACAACAGGCCGCAGCACAAGATGCACGTCTCCGCCGCAAAGGCTTGTTTCACTCACCCGCATGCGCAGCGCTTCGTCCATGCCCAGGGGCGCACGACCGGTGAACAGGGGAAAAGCTTCATTGTCTCCCAAAATGGAGGGCGCGAGATGCAGGCGAAATTCGTCCGCCATATCCGCCTCCAGAAGAGACAGGGCGAGCCGTCCCCCTCCTTCACAAAGCACATACGGGCTGCCCGTCTCCTGCCGCAGGGTTCTCATAAGCGCAACAAAATCCGCCCCGTCGTGCGGTCCATACCCATAGTCCAGCACGCGCACGCCCCTGCGGCGAAGCCGATCGGCTTCAACAGACCCGGCCGCTGCGGGAGACGTAAAAAAAATTGTCTGCAAGGGCCGCTCCGCCGGCAAAAACGCCGCGTCGTCAGCCCGCGGCAGACACGACGTGACAACACAGGCAAGAGGCTGGGGCCCGGCAACGGATGCGTCCCGCGCAGTGAGCCGGGGGTTGTCCGCCCTGAATGTGCCGCCGCCCACAAGAACAACCCCGCCGCAATGGCCGACGCCCGCGCGCCATTGCTGCACCTTCCGACGTGAAGCAGCGGAGCCGATCCAGCGGGATTGACCGTTGCGCGCGGCAATGCGACCGTCCAGCGTGGCGGCCATTTTAAGAATTACATACGGCCGGTCCGTCTCCTGCCAGACCAAAAAATCCGCGACAAGATCACGGCATTCCTGTTCCAGTACACCTTCAATGACTTCCACGCCGGCCTCGCGCAGACGCACGGAGCCGCCGCCGGCCAGAGGGTTCGGATCCGCCAGACCTACAACCACCCTTGCTATGCCGGCCGCTAATATGGCGTCTGTGCACGGCGGCGTTTTTCCGCAATGCTTGCAGGGTTCCAGCGTGACCACAAGTGTGGCTCCGACAGTCTCCCGGCTGCCCTCCGCCGCATTTTTCAGGCAGGCCACTTCGGCATGGTCATCCCCCGCGGCGCGGTGAAAGCCCCCGGCCACAATACGGCCGTCGCGCACCAGCACAGCGCCCACAGTAGGGTTGGGGCAGGCGGTAAAACGTCCCTCTTGCGCCAGCGCAAGGGCCTCGCGCATAAAGGGCGCATAGTCCTGCTCAGACACGTTGTTCCGCCCCCACGGCCGGCGGCGTAAAATAGAACTGCCGCACAGTCACTCCGGCATCCTTGAGCATGACCGCCGCGAGCCCGTCAGGATAATTTTCCGTATACCATATCCGGCTGATGCCGCAGTTGATCAGCATTTTGCTGCACAGCACGCAGGGGTGTGTCGTGCAGTACAGTTCCGCGCCCTG
This sequence comes from Candidatus Desulfovibrio trichonymphae, assembly GCF_002355955.1. Taxonomy (NCBI): domain Bacteria; kingdom Pseudomonadati; phylum Thermodesulfobacteriota; class Desulfovibrionia; order Desulfovibrionales; family Desulfovibrionaceae; genus Desulfovibrio; species Candidatus Desulfovibrio trichonymphae. The sequence goes on from NZ_AP017368.1 coordinate 1,125,205, forward strand.
AATGCTGATGCCGTGTATTGCCGCCTGAATAATCACATTCTGTTCTGCGTGCAAACCGCGGCAGATTTCATGACGCTGCCCGGAAGGGATACCCATCTCCTCACGCAGACATCCCACATCAAGGCAGTGCGGCCCACCCGATGGAGCCCCATTATAGCCCGTCGCCAGAATGCGCTTGGCCTTGACGGCCGCAGCCCCCACCCTGCGGCGCGTGCATGTGGATCGCTCGCTTACAAAGTAGCTGATATTCATAAAATATTCCGGCCATGGCAGTCGCTGCATTATGGTTCTCGCGGCTTACCAGACGAACAGGGGGAACGCGCGGGCGAATTCCTCCACCTGTTTGCGCAGTTGCGCAATATCCGCCGCGCTGTTGCGTTTTGCAAGCGCATCCACGATAAAACCGCCCACAATGCGCATAGCTTCTTCCTTCATGCCGCGCGTGGTCAACGCCGCCGTGCCCAGGCGAATGCCCGACGTCACAAAAGGCGAACGCATTTCAAAGGGCACTGTGTTTTTATTGACGGTAATGCCGGCCTGATCCAAGGTTTGTTCCGCGTCTTTGCCGGTAATGTTCTGCCTAGTCAAATCCATCAGCATCAGATGATTGTCCGTGCCTCCGGAAACAAGCTCATAGCCGGCTTCAGTCAGATATTGCGCCAGCGCGGCGGCATTTTTGACGACCTGCCGCTGATAAACGGCGAAGGCCGGACGCAGAGCTTCGCCGAAGGCCACGGCCTTGGCCGCGATAACGTGCATGAGCGGCCCGCCCTGGATGCCGGGGAAAATCTGACTGTCGATCATTTTGCCGGTCTCCGCGCCGGCGAGAAGCATACCGCCGCGCGGCCCGCGCAAGGTTTTGTGCGTGGTGGTGGTGGTGATGTGCGCGTAGGGAATTGGGCTTTCGTGCAGGCCGGCAGCCACCAGCCCAGCAATGTGCGCCATATCCGCCAGCAGTTTCGCCCCAACTTTGTCGGCAATGGCCCTGAAACGGGCAAAATTGATACGGCGCGGATAGGCGCTCGCGCCTGCCATGATAGCGGCGGGTTGGTGGGCTTCGGCAAGCGCTTCCATTTCGTCGTAGTCAATGCGGCCTGTCTCGCGCCGCACGCCGTAAAAAACAACCTTGAAAAGACGACCGGAAAAATTGACCCGGCTGCCGTGCGTCAAATGGCCGCCGTGCGAAAGATTCATGCCGAGAATAGTATCTCCGGGCGTCAGACAAGCAAAATAGGCGGCCATATTGGCCTGCGAGCCGGAATGCGGCTGCACGTTCGCGTATTCGCAATGAAAAAGCTTTTTGGCCCTCTCCACGGCAAGACTTTCAGCCATATCCACATATTCGCAACCGCCGTAATAGCGTTTTCCCGGGTAACCTTCGGCGTACTTGTGCGTCAGCACGCTGCCCTGGGCTTCACGCGTGGCCGGCGAAACAAAATTTTCAGAGGCGATCAGCTCAAGTTTGCTCACCTGTCGATCAGACTCAAGCGCTATCGCCCTGGCGATCTCAGGATCCTGAAGCAAAATTTCATTCATGAAATATAATCCTTGGCTGTGTTTGGAGTTAACTGTTTTATCTATGCTTTAGTGCAGCGGTAACACGGCGCTAAAGCATATAATTTTATACTGTGCTGTGACGTCCAGTGTAAAACGGGATCAAACGTCCCATTTTTTGAAAATCAGACTCGCATTGGTGCCGCCAAAACCGAAGGAATTACACATAGCGTATTCACAGGCAATATTCTGCGAGCCGTCAGGCAGATAGTCAAGATCGCACTGCGGATCAGGGTGTTCCAGATTAATGGTGCCCGGCAGGATTTCCTCATACAGGGCAAGCGCCGTAAAAACGGACTCAATGCCGCCCGCGGCACCCAAAAGGTGCCCGGTCATAGATTTTGTGGCCGATATTTTAATTTTTTTCGCGTGTTCTCCGAAAACAAGCTTGATGGCCTTTGTTTCCGTCACATCATTGAGTTGTGTAGATGTGGCGTGCGCGTTGATATGCGTGATCGCCGACGGCGCAAGGCCTGCTTCGCGCAAGGCGTTCTGCATGGCTCTGGCCATGCCTTCGCCATCCTCGCGCGGGGCAGTCATGTGCCAGGCATCGCCGGATGCGCCGTAACCGATCACTTCGGCGTAAATTTTCGCGCCGCGCACCCTCGCTTTTTCCAGCGATTCCACAAGCACCAGTCCCGCGCCCTCGCTGATCACAAAACCATCCCGCGCGGCGTCAAACGGCCGCGACGCTCTGCCCGGCTCGTCGTTGCAACGGGTGGAAAGCGCCTTCAACGCCGTAAAGCCGGCCACGCCGAGCGGCGTGACGGTAGCCTCCACCCCGCCGGTAATGGCGGCCGTGACGCGACCGAGCAAAATTTCGCCATAGGCTGTGCCCACAGCGTGAATGCCTGAAGCACAGGCGGTTGTTGTGACGATGTTCGGCCCCTTGGCGCCGGTAAAAATGGACACCTGCCCCGGCCCCATATTGGAAATGAGCATGGGTATCATAAAAGGTGAAACTTTACCCGGCCCGGACTCCAGCAGTTTTGCATGCCAAGTCTCAATGGTGTGCAGCCCGCCGAGACCGATACCCAATATCACGGCTGTGTCAAAGGCGTTATCCTGCGTGACGGCAAAGCCGGCGTCCTCTAAAAGCATTTTTGCCGACGCCACGGCAAACTGTGTAAAACGATCCATGCGCCGAACCTGCTTCGGCGGCATGAATGTCTCCGGAGCGAAATTCTTGACTTCGCCGGCAATACGCGAATTATAGGCCGAGGCGTCAAACAGCGTGATCGGCGCGATACCGGACTCGCCTGCAATCAGTTTTTTCCAAGTGTTTTCAATATCGTTGGCGAGGGGCGTGATGCCAGCAACACCAGTAATCACGACACGTGGTCGGGTCATGCGGGCTCCTTGTCAGCACGAACGAAATCACAACGCGCATAAAACTCGCATATTTTATGCGCCCGTTACAGCAACCGCCGGCAGCGACAGATCGCCGCCGCCGGGGCATGTGCTACTGTTTCTTATTTTCTATATAGCTGACGGCATCCTGCACCTTAAGAATCTTCTGCGCGTCGTCATCGCCTATTTCAATGTCGAATTCTTCTTCCATAGCCATGATCAGTTCCGTCAGATCCAGAGAGTCCGCGCCGAGATCTTCGACAAAGGAGGCATCCGGCTTGACTTCGTCAATGCTCACGCCCAACTGCTCCACAATAATTTTAACAACTTTCGCTTCAATTTCCGACATGCTGTCCTCCAGAAATAAATATTGACATTGCCATATTACGATAATCCGACGCGTTCAGCAGTACAAGCCGCCGTTCACGGCGAGAATCTGCCCTGTAATATACGCGGCCTTGTCTGAAGCCAGAAAAACCACAGCGTCAGCCACATCCTGCGCAACCCCCATGCGTTTCAAGGGCACGGCCGCCACATAGCTCGCCCGGACTTCTTCGCTTAAAGACGCTGTCATGTCTGTCTCAATAAAGCCCGGCGCCACGGCGTTGACGGTTATCTGCCGGGCAGCCAGCTCTTTGGCGCAGGATTTGGTAAGCCCCAGCAGGGCGGCTTTGGCCGAAGCATAGTTGACCTGTCCGGCATTGCCCATCTGCCCCACCACAGAAGAAATGTTGATAATGCGCCCTTTGCGGTTTCTGCTCATAAGTTTAGCCGCTTCCCTTGTGCAGCAGAAGGCCCCGCGCAAATTGACTGCGATAACCCTATCGAAATCCTCGTCCTTCATACGTACCAGAAAGCCGTCTTTTGTTATGCCCGCGTTGTTGACGAGCACGGCCAGATTAACCCTGTCCTTCACTTCTCGCGCAAAAAACTCCGTCACAGCGCCGCTTTCTTCGACATTCAACGCCAAGGCCGCGGCCCGGCCGCCCGCCGCGGCGATTTCGTCCGCCGCGTTTTTGGCGTCTTCCGGACGGCTTACATAGGTCAGCAAAACCTGAAAGCCGTCACCGGCAAGCGTTGCGGCAACAGCCCTGCCGATGCCGCGGGAACCGCCGGTCACCAGCGCAGTAGGCGTCGCAGCGTCAAACGGATGTGTACAATATGGCGCGTTCATGCTTTTTCAACCCCTTCAGCAAAATCAACATGGACCGTATACCGTGAACGCGGAAAAATTTCAACGATACGCGCTGCCCGCAGTCAGTGACGGATATCAAAGGCGGGAACTAAAAACGCAGTAATGCCGCTCCCCATGTCAGGCCCGCCCCGAATGCCGTCACAAGCACGCGGCCGCCGGGCCTGATGCGCCCCACAGAGCACGCCTGCGCAAGCGCAAGCGGTATGGAGGCCGCAGAAGTGTTGCCGTAGTGCTCCACATTGGTGAACACGCGGTCGGCCGCAACATTCAGCCGGCAGCCGACAGCTTCAATAATCCGCATATTGGCCTGATGCGGCACAAAAAGGTCCACGGCAGCCATGGCAAGACCGTTGCGCGCGAGCAGTTCCTCACACACGTTTGTCATCTGGCGCACAGCGTGTCGGTAAGTTTCGCGGCCCTGCATGTGCAAAAAAAAGTCATCGCCCACAGTGTCGCCCTTGGCGTAACGGCAGGCTGTGCCGCCGCCCACGGAGATCAGCCCGCTGAGGCTGCCGTCGCTTTTGCAAAGCACGTCTTCCAGAACGGCCGAACCTTTGCCCGCATTGCCGGAGCACACACAGGCCGCCGCGCCGTCGCCAAACAGCACGCAGGTTGACCTGTCCGTCCAGTTGATTCGTCGCGTCAAGGCTTCCACACAGACAAAAAGAATGTTCGCGTCTGGATTTTCCGTCAGCAGGCTGCGCGTCAGGGACAGTCCGTACAAAAAACCGGTGCAGGCCGCGCTGATGTCAAAGGCCATGACCGGCCCTGCATTCAGGGCGCCCGCCAGAATACAGGCCACTGAGGGCGAGAGCATATCCTGCGTGCAGGTAGCCGCAAGAATATGAGTCAGGGCGCCGACCTCAAGGCCGGCCTCGTGCAGGGTCTTGCGGGCAACAATCAGAGCGAGGTCCGAAGCGTTTTGCGTGTCCGCCAGCTTGTGACGTTCTTTTATGCCAGTGCGCGAAAAAATCCATTCGTCACTTGTGTCCGTCAGTTTTGTCAGATCGTCATTGGACAGCACAGTGTCCGGCGCATAGGCCTGCAATGCGCTCAGACGGCAGGTTGCACTCATAACAAATACCAGTTGTTAAACGGCGCGGGAAAAACGGGTCAGCTCTTCATTGGCCAGAATGATTTCAGCAAGACGGCTGTTCGCGTTCTTGCGCACATAGGCGGCGGCCATTTTGGCGGCATTGCGTATGGCGCAGGCGTCTGAACGGCCGTGGCAGACAATGGCGAGCCCCTGTAAACCAAGCAGCGGCGCGCCGCCGTATTCCGTATAATCTATCGTGCGGGCAAAACGCCTGAATGCCTTGCGCGCCAGCATCCCGCCCAGAGCGGGCAAAACGCCTGACATGAAAACGCGTTTTACCATGCGGGTCAGTGACGCGGCAAGACCCTCGCTCATCTTTATGACAACATTACCGACAAAGCCGTCGCAGATAACCACGTCAATATCTCCGACAAAAATATCACGCCCTTCGGCATTGCCCACAAAATTGATGTTCTGCGCGAGCTTCAACAGTTCGTAGGCTTCCTTGACTTGGGAATTGCCCTTGCCTTCTTCTTCCCCGATGCTCAAAATACACACGCGCGGCGCGGCGTAACCCAGGATATCGCGGGCAAAGGCGTCGCCCATGAGACCGAACTGAAAAAGATGGTAGGGGCGACAGTCCACATTGGCACCCACGTCCAGCACGACCACGGGATTTTTTTCCGTGGGCAGCATGGTGGCGAGCGCCGGCCGCTCCACCCCCGGAAGCCGACCCATGATGAACATACCACAGGCCACAGTGGCACCGGAATGTCCGGCGCTGACGACGGCATTAGCGGTACCCTCTTTGACAAGGCGACATCCCACCTGAATAGAAGAATTTTTTTTACGGCGCAGAACGTCTGAGGGCTTTTCGTTCATGTGCACCACCTCGTCAGCCTGAACAATATCAAACTGCACATCCGCAAGGTTGAGCTTCCGCAGTTCAACCTCAATCTTGTGGGTATCGCCCACAAGCAGAACATGCGCGTCGTGCAGGCGGGCGGCATCTACGGCGCCCGGCACCACCACGGAAGGGCCGAAATCGCCCCCCATGACGTCCACGGCTATGACGGGACGTCCGCTCATTATTCGGCTTTGTTCGCGACAATTACCTTGCGGCCTTTATATTTGCCGCAGGCGGGGCAGACGCTGTGGGGCAGGGTCGGCTCGCCGCAGAGGCAAAAAATGACGGCAGGCGTGGGCACATGATCGTGGGAACGGCGCATCCCCTTGCGGGAACGAGATTTTTTATTCTGTTGAACGGCCATAAAATCTCCTTCGCCCATAGGGCGCAATGGTCATGTAAAAAATACGGCCAGGGGAACCCCGGTAGAACGAAAAAAGTAGTAAAAATCTGCAGAATTGTCCAGACTGTTTCCGTGCGCAATCAGGGCAATCGTAATGGATCAAACAAACTCGGCAGCCGGGGCCGAGGTTAAAAATTCGTCATCCCATCCCGCGCGGTTGCGTCTGACGCGCATACTTGTCTTTCCGGGAAGAAATTTCAGCGTTGTTGTCTTCAGGTTGAGTTTTCATTCCTCCATTCTATAAACTTTTTTAGATGCGTCTGCCCTGCATGAAAAGACACCTGCCGGGCTTTTCAGAGCGAATCCTGCCCACAGTGTCTTGCTTTTTGAGGGAAATGTTGACGTCGGCAGAGCCATTATCTAGAGTAAACAAAAAATTTACAACACAGGGGCGCGAGAACATGTTTTCTTTTCTTGCTTATCCCGCTTGCGGCGCAGTGGCCGGCGTACTGGCCGGGCTTCTGGGCGTGGGCGGCGGCATTATTATTGTGCCGATGCTCGCGGCCATTTTCCCCACACAGGGCGTGCCGCCGCAATATATCCAGCAATTTGCCCTGGGCACGTCGCTGGCCAGCATCATGATAACCTCCGTCTTCAGCACACGCGCCCACAATGCGCGCAAGGCCGTGCACTGGAACATTTTCCGCAACATCACGCCGGGCATACTGGTCGGCACATTCACAGGCGGCTTGATAGCCACCCACGCCCCAACACTTTTTCTCAAAATATTCTTTATCTGTTTTCTCGGCTTTGTCTCCGCCCAGATGATTTCTGACTACCGGCCGCCCGCCTGGCGCGACATGCCCGGTTTTATCGGCACAGCCGGCGTGGGCGGCGTTATCGGGATGATCTCCAGTTTTGTCGGCATTGGCGGAGGCACGCTTTCCGTGCCGTTCATGAGTTTCTGCAATGTGCCGCTGCACCATGCGGTGGGCACATCGGCGGCCATCGGCTTCCCCATTGCCGTAGCCGGCACGCTGAGCTACATTGTCGGCGGCTGGGGCAGACCTGACATGCCGACCGGGACCATCGGCTTTGTGCACCTTTGGGCGTTGCTGGGCATTGCGTCAGCGAGTTTTGTAACAGCGCCCTTGGGCGTCAAACTTTCCCACGCCCTGCCCACAGCAAAACTCAAACGCGGCTTTGCCGTTTTTCTAATTATTATAACCCTGCAAATGCTCTGGGGTATTCTGTAGGCGGCAACCCGCCGAGACATATGCGCGTCAACTGGTGATTATCAGCAACAATTATGTAATATTACTGACAAAGACAGTGAAATGCCATCGTCAGTGCTGATCCTGCGGGCTAGAACACTGTTGACGCTCGCCGGTGAAACGGCGGCGAGGGGCGGGAATCTTTTCGCGCCTTTGAAAAAAATCGACAATGCTGCACTTGTCGTGCGCGACGGTCATGTGGAAGCCGCCTTTTCCTGGCCGGGATCGCATACGCCCGCCGGAGCACGGGTGCGCGATCTTGGCTCCGTCTGCCTGGCTCCTGCCTGCGTCAACGCCCATACCCATCTGAACCTTTCACATCTGGCCGGGCGCACAACATGGCGCCGGGGCTTCACGCCCTGGCTGGCAAGCCTTGTTCCCATGCTCGCCGAACCCATTAGCCCCCCCGCGCTGGAAGATGCCTGTGCCGATATTGCCGGCTCAGGCGCCGTGCATGTGGGCGATTTTTCCGGAACGCTTTCCGCCGGGCCGGCGGCGGCGGATCAGGCATGCCGCGCGTGCGGTCTGGGCGTCACCCATTTTTGCGAATGGTTTGGCTTCAAATCGCCCTTGATTGATACAATCTCCCCCTGGCCGCCCTACTGCCGCAAAGCACTGGCCGAAAATCCGGCCATTGCCTTCCGCGCTGCCCCGTGCGGACACGCGCTCTATTCCACATCACCAAAGGCACTACGCGCCGCAAAAGAACACTGCGCCCGCAACAACCGCATTTTTGCCTTTCACCTTGCGGAATCGCCGGAAGAAACTGAAATGCTGACAACGGGCCGCGGTTCACTGAAAGATTTATACGCAGACCGCGTCCTGCCGGAAACGTGGCGCGCGCCGGGCCTGCGCCCCATGGCCTATGCCGCCGCTCTGGGACTTCTGGGGCCGGGTGCGCTTGCCGTGCACGGAACACAGCTGAACACCGCAGAAGCGGCGGAACTGGCAACCACAGGCACGGCGCTCTGCCTGTGCCCACGCTCCAACAACAACCTGGGCATGGGCCCGCCGCCGATGCGGGAACTGCTGGAAAGCGGAGTTCTGCTGTGCCTCGGCACGGACGGCCTGAGCACAAACAGCGATCTGGACGTACGCAAAGAAGCCGTGTACCTACGTGAAACGATGGACGTGCAGCCGGAAGCCCTTGTACGCCTTTTGACAGTCAACGGCGCGGCGGCGCTAGGCCTTGCCGGTGCCGGTCAATTAACACGCAACAGCCCTGCCGCGTTCTGCATTTTGCCGGAATCCCTGACATACTGACTGTCGGAAAGAAAGCTGACAAAAATTTAACTTGCCGTTTCTTTTGAATGTGGGTAAACAATTTTGTGCAATGCACTCTGCTTGACCACACGGAGCGGTAGTTAAGTCGGTTATAACGCCGGCCTGTCACGCCGGAGGCCGAGGGTTCGAATCCCTTCCGCTCCGCCAAAATTAAATCCAGCATAGACACAGAAAAGACCGGAACTCCTAAGAAAATAAAGAGTTTTGGCCTTCTCTTGTCTACCACTACCGAAGCTAGACCGTAAACCGTTGGTGTGCGCTGCCCCCACCGGAACAACGGCACAATAAACACGCGATGGAGAAGGGCTGGAAGCCGGAGGCGTTATCGTCGCCTCCGGCCGGGCAACCCTTCTGTAAGCTAAGGTTACAGGGCTGTTTCTCCCCGGTATGACCGACTCATGCCGGGGATTTTTTGTCGCCGGTTCAACAGAATTGAGCCGGAAGTGAGCATGAAAAACATCTGGACGCTTTAAAATAGAAATGCTTATTTCTTATCTGCGGAGGAGAATGACATGGAGCCGGTAAGCGTAAAGGATGTGGCGGCCTATATCATCTTGAAAAAGGGCCTATTACAGCTATTAAACTGAAAAAACTTTTTATTACTGTCAGGCATAGTCTCTCGTCCGGGATGGAGAGCCGTTATTCCATGAAAGAATTGAAGCATGGGCAAACGGCCCTGTTGTCCCTGCACTTTTTGTAGAGCACAAGGGCCTTTTCATGGTAAACAGAATCAATGGCAATCCAGAAAAGTTGACAGCTACTCAAAAGGAAACCGTTGACGCTGTTTTGCGTGATTATTGTGATTCCCTATGCACACCGGCAAAGAACAGGCTGGGTAAGCTTAATTTTTATGATAGATAATATTGTCCAATTTGATATTGGAACACCGACACGGCTCTGGGTATACTACGCTGTCCCATGACAACAGAAAAATTGCTGGTATTTTTGCTGGTATCTAAAAAATTGTACTTTTTTACTATCATAAAAATCAGTTATGTTATATTCTTAATATAGCTGCAGCGGTCTGCCTGCTCGCCTAGCAAATACCATGTACCAGCAGAAATACAAGCTTTTTGCCGATTGTATATAGATTTTTCCGGACGCAACAGACAATAAGGAAAGGCCAAAATCCTTTGTTTTCTAAGTGTCCTGGCCTTTTTTATGTCCATCTGGACTGAAAATTTGGTGGGCAGTACAGGAGTTGAACCTGTGGCCCCCGCCTTGTAAGGGCGATGCTCCACCAGCTGAGCTAACTGCCCGGTCAATGCGTGTCGCTGTTATCTTTGTTAAGTATACGCTGTGCCCCGTGGCTGTCAATTCAGACAAAGGCTATGCAGCCCGGCCAATGGAGTTTTTCATTATGCCAGTCATTTCTATCTGTTTTCCGTCATAGACTTTTCTACATGCGTCTGCCCTGATGGCAGCGCGGCTCCCCGCGTCGAAACAAAATCAATCTTTAATCACAAAAATTTTTTTCCGCAACACGTTTGATTTATAATATAAAATTAATTACCGCCCTGATTTTTCCCGTCAATAACTCGTTAAGACATCTTCCCATTCTCTGTTGATTCGTTTAGCATGAAGCAATTGCCGTAGGTCTGGTCTTGCCCTGGTCGTGACAATACGAGGAGATCATGGCAAGGCATACTGCGGACGGACGTTCGCGGATGAAACGAAACAACTAAAAAACAAGCATACGTATGCCGGATCAGTTGCGGTGGCGGGTCGTCAGGTCGTCGCTTCAGATTCCGGCAAACCCATGATGCAACGTCATCTTGACTTACGGGAGAAAACGCATATGACCACTCTTTTTTACCTTCTGGGCTATCTGGCGGTAGCTGGCTTCTTTAGCCTTGTCTTTATAAAAATCAGGTCTTACCTGACGGCCAGCCCACTGCACGTGCGCTGGGAAATCTACCCCATTCCCCACGAAGGCGCAAAAACTTCCTACGGCGGCAGCTTTATGGAAGAGAAGGACTGGTGGTCCAAAGCCCGCCATGTTTCGCACTTGGGCGACATCAAGGCACTGGTCACAGAGGTGCTTTGTCTGCACGCCACATTTGAATACAACCTTAAACTCTGGTTCCGCACCTACCCTTTCCATTTCGGCATGTACATGCTCATGGGCGGCACAATCATTGTACTGTTTTCAGCCCTTGCTCAAGTATTCGGCCTTTCCCCGGACTGCACCTTCATGCTTTTTGTCAACAATGTGATCAACGCCGTTGTTTTGGTGGGTTGTCTTTGCATTATCGGCGGCGGCATTGCTCTGATTTCGCGCCGTATGAACGATGAAGGCCTGAAAAAATACACCACGCCCGAACACTATTTCAATCTGCTGGTCTTTATGATTTTTGCCGTTTTCGGCCTGCTGGCCTGGATTGCCGCCCCCTCATTTTTTGAACTGGCGCGCACGTTCATCCACAATCTGATAACCTGCAATTTTGCGCCGCAAACCAGCACCGCCTTTGCTCTGCACATGCTGATTGGATTTTTCCTACTTGTCTGGATTCCCATGACGAACATGGGGCATCTGTTCATGAAATACTTCACCTATCATGATATCCGCTGGGGCGACGAACCCACGACATACAACGAAAAAACAAAACAAATTATCCCCGACACGCTCCAGAAATATTCCGTCACATGGTCGGCCGGCCATATTACAAACGGCGGGCGTGCAAAAACATGGCTTGAAGTTGCCACCACCAATCCCGCTGCCCCCAAAAACGAAGCCTAGAGAGAGTTGCTGACATGAGAGAAAATCTGCAATTGACCGATATTTCCACCGCCGAAGGGCAGATGGTGGACATTGATTTGAAAAACATTCCTGATCTGACGTTGAACATGGCGAAAATGCCGTGGAGGCCTTTCACGGACGAACAAAAAGAAAACACCGCCTGTATTCTTGACGAAGTCTGTGTGCTGAACATCCCAAAACCAAAAAACCGTCTGGAAGAGCAAGAGCTCGTCAATAAATTCCTTGGCGGCATGCGCAAGCTCTTTACCACAGAAAACAACTGGGCTTTTCGTCCGCTGCTTGAAACCAGCATGGACTACTGCGCCCAATGCAACTCCTGTTCCGCCGCCTGTCATCTGTATGAAATGTCCGGCGGACATGAGATGTACCGCCCCAATTTCCGCTCGGAAATTTTTCGGCGCATCTATAAACAGTATGTCAGAAAAGAACCCTTCGCCAAATGGCGTTATGGCGATATGGGGCTCAACTGGAAAACAGTGGTCCGCCTTGGCGAGCTGGCATACCGATGTAATCTTTGCCGGCGTTGTGGGCAGACCTGCCCCATCGGCGTCGACAACGGCTTGCTGGCCCGGGAAATCCGCAAGATATTCAGCCAAGAGCTGGGCATCTACCCCCGCGAACTGCACGAAAAAGGCACCATGAACCAGATGAAGGTTGGCTCCTCCACCGGCATGACGCCTGATGTGGTGCAGGAGAACGTGGAATTTATTGACGAGGACTATGCGGAAATCACCGGCATCGGCATCAACACGCCCTTTGACGTGCAAGGCGCCGATATTATGCTGCTGCACAATGCAGGCGAAATCATGGCCTGGCCGGAAAACGTCGCCGCATTCTCGCTGATTTTCCAGGAGGCCGGCCTTTCCTGGACGCTCTCCAGCAAGGCCATCGCCTACGACGGCGTGAACTATGGCGTTTTTTACGACGACGCGCAGACGGCGCGCATTGCATTGCAGCATATGCTGGCGGCGAAGGAGCTGGGGGTCAAAAAAATCGTCATCGGCGAATGCGGCCACGCCCACAAGGCCCTGACCGTCATCGCCGACCGCCTTATCCCCTTTGAATATCAGGTGCCGCGCGAGAGCTGCTATGTGACCCTGCGCGACATTGTCATGACCGGGCGCATCAAGCTTGATCCGGCGCGCAACGACTTCCCCGTGACGCTGCATGACCCCTGTAACATCGTCCGCCTGATGGGCATTGTCGAGCCGCAACGCGAAATCGTGCGGAAAATTGCGCCCCTGTTCCGCGAAATGCCCTGTAACGGCGTTAATAACTACTGCTGCGGCGGCGGCTCCGGCTTTGCCATTATGACCCGCAACAATATTGAAGCATGGCGCGGCAATATTACCGGACGCAAAAAGATGTGGCAGATCGGCGAGGCGTTTAAAGACTGCCTTGGCCCGGAAACCAAAAAATACATCTGCGCTCCCTGCTCCAACTGCAAAGGCCAGATACGTGAAATTCTGGAACACAATAATTTGTACGCAAAAAACAGCTTTGCTTACGGCGGCCTTGTGGAACTGATCGTCAACGCCATGGTGAACGCCAACCCCAGCTTCATCAAGTGGGAAGGCGAAGAAGAATAATTCCGGACAAAACGGCAGCCTCTGCAAAACCGCTTTTGTCGGTAAGCTTAAGAAACACTGCCAAGAGTCCCCCGCAGCCAAAGATGAGTTTTATAATCTTCACGCTGACTTTCTTCAAGAAATACATACTTGTATAAATTGTTGCAGTCATTATATCATTCAAAATACTATTTTTCTGTAAACAACAAAATAACAGTCAAATCTGAAATATTGCGTTGCTTTGAAATCACTGTATGCCTGTCGTATGCGCAGTTGAAAGAAAAATTGTCTTATGTGCCGCTCGAAAAGATTAAACAGACACTCTCGCCAAACAACGACTTCATCTAGACGTCTAAAGGTTGAAGATAAAATCAAAACTGAACTTGCCGTACGCGATTATGTTTCACTCGCTTCTATTGATGTTTCAAAGAACCTTGAATTGAACCCTGAACTGCGGATCTATTATAACGAGAAAAGATACGGCTCTAAATTCCACATCTGTGTTTAGAGATTACTGCTTAAGCCGCGTCCGCTTGACATTAGCCGAACTGCTTGACTTTGAAAAAGAAATCAACGGAAGTGTCGATAGTCAATCAATGTTTGTAGCCTATAACACTATGGTTCGCGTGGATAAAGACACGAGTAAATACCCACCTGATCTGGAATTATATCGTCATCACGCGGATATTTTTGGAACGTCGGTTCCATCAACAGGGGAGAATGGCATGTCTGAAACAATGCGCATTGGATGGATCGGCACAGGCGTTATGGGTTCTTCCATGGCCGGGCATCTCTTGACGGCAGGCTGGCCGCTGGCTGTGTATACCCGTTCCAGGGCAAAAGCGGAGCTGCTGCTTGCCGAGGGCGCGAAATGGGCTGAAAACCCGTGCGCGCTGGCGACCTGCTCGGATGTTGTCTTTTCTATTGTGGGCTACCCCGAAGATGTTGAAGAGGTGATGCTCGGTGAGCAGGGGGCGGTGCACGGCCTTGCCAAAGGCGGCATTGTCTGCGATATGACGACTTCCAGTCCCGTGCTCGCTGAACGTATTGCGGAAGTGGCTGCGGCAAGAGGCTGTGCGGCGCTGGACGCGCCTGTGACCGGCGGCGACGCAGGCGCGCGTGACGCCAAGCTTTCCATTTTTGTGGGCGGGGACAAAGCGGCCTTTGAGCGGCTTGAACACTGTTTTGCCAAAATGGGACAGAGTGTGCTGCACTGCGGCCCTGCAGGTTACGGCCAACGGGGAAAACTCGCCAATCAGATTGCCATAGCCGGTGTTATGTTCAGCGTTTGCGAGTCAATGCTTTTTGCACAGCAGGCCGGTCTGGATGTGGCCGAATGGATGGAGCTGGTCATTCCCGGTTCGGCAGGGAGCCTTGCCATGGGCAATCTTGGTCGCCGTGCCTTGCAAGGCGATTACGCGCCCGGCTTTTTTATTGATCATTTCATCAAGGACTTGGGCCTTTGCCTCGAAGAATGCCGCCGCATACGGATTGTTTTGCCAGGTCTTGCCGCCGCAGAACAGGTTTACCGCGTCATGCAGGCTCAGGGGCAGGGCAAGTTGGGCACGCAGGCTTTGGTGTTGGGTTTGGCCGCGCTCTCTGGAAAGGAGTGGCATGCGCTTGACTGAGTGGATTCAATAACCCGCTGTTGTCCGCACCGCTTTGAACAGGATGCATCCCTGTATCTTCAGCCCAAAGGCGCTGGTGCCCAGGACTGACGCTGAACAAAAAATTCTTGACAGCCGCGCCGGATATCCATATAAAGTTACGTCGGGATGTGGCGCAGTCTGGTAGCGTACTTGAATGGGGTTCAAGGGGTCGAAGGTTCAAATCCTTTCATCCCGACCATAAATTCAAGAGCTTGCGGAGATATGACCGCAAGCCCTTTCTGTTTTATGCGGCGTTTTACCACTAATGGCTAGCGTGGCTTCTGTGACTTGAATGACTATAATGTGTTGCAATCAGACGACCATCTGAATTTTTTGTCATCACATCTGAAAAATAGAGTTTTGCAGACGTATCAGGCTTGTTGATGGCTTGTACATCAATAACTTATACAGTCAGAGTAATATCCTCTACAACAAGAATTTTATCATGCCTTCGATAAAAAGGAAGTTTTTTAGTCGTAATTTCACCAATAAGCGGTGAAAAAACAGAAAGCACAAGTCATTGTCGTTTCAATACAAGACTAATTGGTGATATTTCTTAATTTTTCTCCACAAAAAATGTTTATAAAAGAATCAGTATGAACATTGCCAAGGTGAAAATATCTATCGCCCATACGAGCCAGCATACGAGCCTCATCTGAAGGATAGACAGACCCGTCATAATCGTAAATTACTCCACTAATCCCTGTGCCAGCGGGGGATTGTAAATCAACAAAGCCTGTTGAATATGGCGTTAAAATACGCGATAGAAGTATTGTTGCAAAGTGTTCTGCAAAGTATCTTGTCTTATTTATTAAAAATATATATTTAAGAGCATCAGTATACGCATCAACAAATTCTTGCATCTGATAGCCGAGGTTGTCTATTTTCTCTGCTGCAAAGCCATAAGGATTTAAGGAGCGAATAAAGATACCATCAAAGCCAAGCTCAATATAATAATCAATAATATGCTTGAAATTTTTTAAGCTGGTTGCAGTTGTTGTCATAAGGACATCAACCCCATCTTTCCCAAGAATTTCACGAGCAACGGGTATGGGTGAAATATCACTGGCGTACCCGGCAGGGCAGCAAGAACCTCAGCGACTAGAAGGCAACAGAACTTGTCGGACGGGATCGCGAAAGCCATCAGCGTGATTTGTACGAATCAATTGCAAAAGGCGACTTCCCGCGCTGGGATTTGTCTATCCAGATCATGATGACCGAGGATCAGGCGAAAAAGTATAAGGAAAATCCTTTTGATCTCAGTTTGGAATGTAAAGGACCCCCACTTGAAATCAAGGGGGCGATGGATTCATACGAACCCAAGGATGACGCGACGGATGACTGCTTTTATCAGGCCGGAGATCTTTACCGCCTCATGACCGAGGACAAAAAAGTTATTCTTATCGACAATACAGCACGGAACATTGCCGAAGTCACGGCAAACATCAAGTATCGCCACGTTGAACACGGCAACAGCGAATTTGCCGACAAACATTCTCACAGTAACTGAACAGAAAGCTTTTGGGCACTTGCCAAAACTTGATTGATTCGCTTTAGGGGTCTGCAAAACGTACTTTTATTTTCACTTGAAGGAATGTGAATTTCGTTTAACCATAGGCAAGATGACATTTATCAAATGGTGCTGGCAATACTCCGACATTTCCCTCTCAGCCAGACATGACCCTGAAATTTTAATCTTGATTTGTTCTAATGCTATTGAAAAGGCCGGGCCATGCGTTTTGTGGATGAAACGAAAATTCAGGTGCGCGCGGGCAAGGGGGGGCACGGCTGCGTGTCTTTCCGAAGGGAAAAGTTTGTGCCGCGCGGCGGGCCGGACGGCGGCGACGGCGGCGACGGCGGTTCTGTGGTCATCCAGGCTGACAGCCACCTGCTTTCGCTTTACGACCTTCGCGTCAGACGTCTGTATAAGGCGCAAAATGGGCAGCCGGGGCAGGGCAGCCGGTGCAACGGCAAAAAAGGTGAAGACCTTGTGCTTGCCCTGCCCGTGGGAACGCTGGTTTTTGTCGTGGGCCCGGATGGCGAACGTCTGCTTGCCGATCTGAACGAATCAGGCCTGCGCGTGACGGCGGCAAGGGGCGGACGCGGCGGCAAGGGCAACGAACATTTTAAATCCGCCACCATACGCGCGCCGCGTTTTGCCCAGCCGGGCGAGCCCGGAGAAGAACATTCTCTCAGGCTGGAACTAAAAATCCTGGCGGACGCCGGGCTGATAGGCCTGCCGAACGCGGGAAAATCCACCTTTATTTCACGCATATCCTCTGCCAGACCTAAAATTGCGGCCTATTCCTTCACAACGCTTGCCCCCAATCTGGGGGTGATGATTGATACGGTCGACCCGGACAGACGCATGGTGATTGCCGACATTCCCGGTCTTATTGAGGGCGCGCACACCGGGCATGGGCTTGGCAGCCGTTTTTTGAAACATGTGGAACGCACCCGTTTTCTCGTGCATATTCTGAGCGTTGAAGATGTGGACGATGCCAATCCCTGGGCCTGTTTTGCATTGATCAATGAGGAATTGCGGCGTTTTGACGCGAAGCTGGCCGAACGGCGCCAGATAGAAGTTGTCAATAAAATTGATCTCGTGAACAAAAACCGGCTTGTCGCGCTGAAAGGCCGCGCCGCAGCGGATGGCCGCCGCATGTTTTTTATTTCGGCCTTGCACAGCGAAAATCTGGAAGAACTGCTTGCCGAAATCTGGCGCTTGCGCGATGCCGTAGGAAGCAACATGCCCCTCACGCACATTGCGCGGGAAGAAGCAGCAGTGGATGGGGAAGATGAATTCCCTGAAATTGAAGTAAGGTACACGCGGGAATGACAACCATGACTACACGCGGGACAGGTCTGAACGCAGACCGGCGACGGGAGCGCGCACTGGCGCTGGCGCATGCCCGTACAGTGGTGATCAAGGTGGGAAGCGCCGTTTTGAGCAACTCACAAGGCCTTGATACCGACGTCATGGCTGAACTCGCGCGCCAGATGGCGGTTGTGCGAAACGCAGCGGCCGGCCGGCGTCTTGTACTGGTTTCATCCGGGGCTGTGGCCGCCGGCCGTGCGGTTTTGGCCGCCAACGGGCAAAAAGTGGAGGCCGCAGGTCTCGCCGCTCGCCAAGCGGCGGCAGCTGTGGGACAGGGGCGGCTTATACGCGTCTGGGAAGACTCTTTTGCCGTGCACGGCATCTCCACAGCACAGATGCTGCTGACCAGGGACGACTTGCGCGCGCGCGCGCGTTTTCTTAACATCCGCAATACGGTGGCGGCATTGCTGCACGCCGGCGTGCTGCCCATAGTCAATGAAAACGACACGGTTTCCGTGAGCGGGCTTAAATTCGGCGATAATGACTGTCTTGCAAGTCTGCTTGTCAACCTTGCAGACGCAGATATTTTTATCAATCTTACTTCCGCGCCCGGCGTGTTGGCCGCCGACCCCAGGCGCACGCCGGACGCGCCGGTCATGGAATATATTGACGACGCGGCGGCTCTTGATCTCAAACAGTTGTGCGGCGGCAAAACCGAAGCCGGATCCGGGGGGATGTATTCAAAACTGCTGGCAGCCGGACGAGCCGCGCAAATCGGCGTGCCCACCCTGATTGTGCAGGGGCGCGCGCCCGACGTGCTGATCCGCGCGTTTGATCTTGAGCTTGCCGGCGACGGGGATGCTCCCACATTTTTTGACGCGTGTCAGGGCACATGGGTGTTCCCTGCGCGGCAGGCCATACCGCATCGTAAATTCTGGATAGCCTATCAGTCGGAACCGGCCGGCGATGTGCTGGTGGACGCCGGCGCCGCAAACGCCTTGCTGCGCACGGGCGGCAGCCTTTTGCCCGGCGGCGTGCACGCCGTTGAGGGCTCGTTTCAAAAGGGGGCGCTGGTGCGCGTGATCCATGAAGGGCAAACTCTGGGTGTGGGCCTTTCCAACTACAGCGCGGCATATCTGAAAAAAATTATGGGCCTCAAACGCCACGAAGTGGCGGCCATACTGGGCGACGCGCATTACCCGGAAGTCATCCACCGGGATAATCTGCTGCTTGACGCGGCGGTTTAGGCGAAATCCCAGCCGGCTTCCAGCGCCGACGCGTTGATCGGAATCAGCTTGGCGTAGTGCGCGCTCACAACGCGGCTCAGGGCTTCCTGCACCGCCTGCAGCGGCAACGCATCTGTGGCGTGAAGCCACGCGCCGAGCGCCACCATGCTGGCGAGTCTGACATCGCCGATCCCGTGCGCAATGTCGTTGGCCGGGATGTACACGCTGCTTACTTCCCGGCTGACAAGACTTTTGTCTATAAGCGAGACGTTGACAATCTGCACGCCTTTTTTGTCAAGGCACGGCTGAAATTTTATCAGCGAAGGCTCATTGAGCACAATGGTGGAAAGGGGTTCGCGCACGATTGGCGAACCGATGGGCCGGGTGTCCAGCACCACGGTGCAATTTGCCGTGCCGCCGCGCATTTCCGCGCCGTACACCGGAATAAAGCTCACTTCAAAGCCTTGCTCCAGACCGGCCTGCGCCAGCAGATTGCCGATTATCATTACTCCCTGCCCGCCGAAACCGGCTATGATCACGTCCTGGTACTCAGACATTTTTGCCTTCCACTGATTCGTCGGCAACATCCTTGAAGACACCTAAAGGAAAAACGGGAATCATATCGTTGGCAATGCGTTTGTTGGCCGCAACAGGATCCAGATGCCAGTTGGTGGGACAGCCGGAAAGCAGCTCCACAAAACTGAAGCCGAGCCCGGCGATCTGCGCGTCAAAGGCCACGCGCACAGCCTTTTTGGCCTCACGAACGTGCTTGACGCTGTCCAGAGCGCAACGCGCCGAATATGTCACGCCCTGAAGCTGGGCCATGATTTCAGCAAGCCGTATGGGACCGCCTTCATTGCTGAGGCTTCTACCCTGCTTTGAGGTTGTTGTTTTTTGTCCGAGCAGGGTGGTGGGAGCCATCTGGCCGCCTGTCATGCCGTAAACGGTATTGTTGATAAAAACGGCGGTTATTTTTTCGCCCCTGTTGGCCGCGTGCAGGGATTCTCCAATGCCTATTGCGGCCATGTCTCCGTCTCCCTGATAGGTAAAGACAACGGCGTCCGGCCGTGCGCGGCGTACGCCTGTGGCTACGGCGCAGGCCCGCCCGTGCGGGGCTTCCACGCTGTCCACGTTAAGGTAGTCATATGTAAAGGCAGCGCACCCGACGGAGGCCACAAGAATGGTTTTATCCGCAACGCCGAGATCGTGCAGCACCTCGCTGACAAGACGGTGGGCAATGCCGTGGTGACAGCCGGGGCAATAATGGGTAACGCGCTCATTGAGCACAGGATTCGCGTCAAAAACAAGTTTTTCGTCGTTTCGCGGGCGCAGGCGCTTATCTGTCTGGCTCATTATGATTTCTCCTTGACTGCCTGAAGAATAGGGTCAATCAGCTCGCTCGCGCCGATAAACAGGCCAGGCATGACGCCGTGCCAGAGTACGGATGAAACGCCGTTCAAGGCAAGACGCACATCTTCAAGCATCTGACCGGTGTTTTGCTCTATGACAAGAAAACGACGGCCCCTCGCGCGAGAGCGCAGGGCTTCTTCCGGGAAGGGGTAGAGGCTCACTGGTCTGAACAGGCCCACTTTGCGTCCTTCAGCACGCAGACGGCGTACGGCGCTACGCGCAATGCGGGCTATTGAGCCGAAGGCTACCACAACAAGCTCGGCATCGTCTGTATATTCAGAGTCGAACAGCGCTTCGCGGCGCATGTCCGTATATTTTTGCAGCAAAAGGCGATTGCGATCGGCAAGCGCGCCCTCGACCAGATACACGGATTTGAGCAGGCGGGGAACGGCGTTTTGCCCGCGCCCGCCAAAGCCTTCTATGCGCCAGGCTCTCGCGAGATCGCTCATGGCTTCCGGTTTGTGCGTCCCCGCGGGGGGGACGCGGCGCACCGGCTCCTTGATTTGGGCCACAATGGCGTCGCCGAGAATCATAACGGGGTTTTGCCAGGCAAAGGCCAGAGCAAAGGCACGGAACATGAAATCATAGCATTCCTGCGCCGAGGATGGCGCCAGCACCAGATTGCGGTGGTCGCCGTGGCCGCCGCCTTTCACTGCCTGAAAATAATCACCCTGAGATGGGCCGATGTCGCCGAGGCCGGGCCCGCCGCGCGACATATTGATGATGACTCCTGGAATATGGCTGCCTGCCATGTAGGAGATGCCCTCCTGCATCAGCGAAATGCCGCAGCTTGATGAGGATGTCATGGCGGCAACACCGCAGGCGCCCGCTCCAAGCAGCATGTTGATCGCGCCGACCTCGCTCTCCGCCTGGACAAAAGCGCCGCCATTTTCAGGAATGAGAGAAGAAAGAAGCTCCGGCACTTCGTTTTGCGGCGTGATGGGATAACCGAAATAACAGCGGCATCCGGCGTCTACAGCGCCGAAGGCCACAGCTTCGTTGCCCTTGATCAGCACGCGGTCAGCCTCGCTCATGACGCCTCCCCTTTGGGCTTTGCGCTTTTAAAAACACGTATGGCCGTATCCGGGCACATAATGGCGCACGAAGCACAGCCTGTACATGCGCCTTCCGTTTCCATCACTTCGTAGCCTTGGCGATTGAAACGGCCTGAAGGCCGCAGAATACCCGCTGGGCAGGCATCCACGCAAAGGCGGCAACCTTTGCACCGTTCTTCCAGAAAAACAACTCGTGACATAGTGTTGAAACCATCAGGTTAGATAATCATGGCTGGAACCATATTCTGCGTGCCATGCACTGTTTGGCGGGAAGTATCGTCAACGCAGCAGCATGGCGTCGCCATATGAAAAAAAACGATAGCCCCCGCGCACTCCTTCCGTATAAGCCGCCAGTACGCGCTCACGCCCAGCAAAGGCGGAAACAAGCATGAGCAAGGACGATTTCGGCAGGTGAAAATTGGTCAGCAACGCGTCCACAACACGAAATTTTTTACCCGGGCAGAGAAAAATATCTGTCCAGCCTGTATACGGCCGGACTTTACCGCACAGTTCCGCCACCCCTTCCAACGCGCGGGCGCTTGTCGTGCCCACGGCCAGCACTGGCCGGCCCTGTGCCCGCGCCTTAATAATGGCGTTTGCCGCGTCTTCTTGAATTTCAATATACTCTTTGTACATATTATAGCTACGTATGTCTTCACATCGTACAGGGCTGAATGTTCCGTACCCCACATAGAGGGTGATTTCAACCCATTCAAAGCCTTTTGCCGTCAGGCTTTCCCGCAGGAGCGGCGTAAAATGCAGCCCAGCCGTCGGCGCGGCCACGGCGCCTGTTTTGCTGTTTGCGGCATAGATGGTCTGGTAGCGGGCCGCATCTTCTTCATTGTCAGGGCGTTTGATATAGGGCGGCAGCGGGATGTGCCCCGCCGTCGCAAAGGATGCGGCCAGATCTTCGCGCCAGCTGAGGCGCACGCGGCGCACGCCGAACGGGGCTGTTTCCAGCACGGTGACGCTTATGCCCGCGCCGAAGTGGAGACTTTCTCCGTCGCGCACGCTGCCGCCGGCGCGTAAAAGCCCTTTGACTTCAGCGTAAAAAGCGTTGTCTGCGGCGGCCGCATCGCACCGCGCGCGTTTCAGCACAATGGGCAAGGGCGTGAGCAGCAAAAAATCCGCCTTGCCGCCGGTGGCGCGCGCTCCTGTAAGGCGCGCCTGCAAAACGCGCGCATTGTTGACCACAAGCAACGCTTTGTCAGGCAGGCAGTCCGGCAGGTCGTTAAAATTTTTGTGGGCAAGCGCCAGTTCGCCTGCCCGTTGCATAACAAGCAGGCGGGATGAACCACGTTTTTCTGGCGGGAACTGTGCAATCTGCTCCGGCGGAAGCTCATACTGATAACTGCTCAGCAAAAAATCTGCTTCATCGGGTGTCATGGTTGTTCTATGGTTTATTCCGGCGACGCGGGATCGTTGCTGTCGCCAGCCTTCACGAAAGCAGACCGGCTTTTGTGGGCAGTTAATAAGCTTTTTCGTATTTTGTTCGACTGTCAACGTAGAAGTAAATATTCCACTTCTAAATAAAATATACTAAGGAGAGCACAAAGCCAGGATGCTTTGAAACTGCGCAAGCACTGCTTAATATTATTATAGTATAAAATTTTTATTAGCATATCTTAATTTAAAAATTTCAAAATTTTATATTTCAAAAATTTGAACAACATCTGTTTGAATATAAAATTGAATCAATGCATATTATAAAAATATCAAAAAATAATGAACTACTAATTAACAACATAATAGATGATATATTACATATTCATGGTATCCAGATATTTCAGCGATGTGCTCTCTGCCGGCAAAGTCTGAGAGATATGTCTTTACCACTATAGATCGTATTTCATGCCTTGCTATCTTCATGGGATGGAGTCCAACAAATTCTATATTATTTTAAAGTTAAAATGCCTTAGAGCCATTATTATACGAACGCCCGCCACCAAGCGAGCACAGGCAGCGTCAGAACAAGCAGGGATGCCGCAATCTGCGGCAGAGCCGGCCAGCCGCGCTTCCGGCGAGCAGCTTCGCACATGCCCAGGACGAGTCCGCAAGCCAGCCCGGCCACATGTGCCGCATAATCCGTGCGTTCCCCTCCCGTACCCAGCAAAACCAGCAGGCCAACGCCTGCGGCCACGGGCAAAAACATGTTGCGCCCGCCCCGCCGCTGCAGCGACATAACGCCCGCCAGCGCACCCACGACAGCAAAGAATGCCGTGGAAAAACCCATGCTCACAACTGCCGTGCCGCGCCACACAACCGTCAGGGCATTGCCGGCCGTGCCGCCGAACATCGTCAGATAGACAGCCCTGCCAACGCCGATAAGACGCGCCAGAAACGACAAAAAAAGCGTGCCGCTCACAATATTGCCCGTCAGATGCAACAAATCCGCGTGCAGCGTAAGAGCGGTAATACTTCTGTATCACTGCCCGTAACCACGCGCCATCACTGTGTCCAGCGCGCCGACATTCAGCCAGCCGCTCGGATGCGGCAAAAAATCAGGCGCAGGGCACCAGCCCATACACATGCCGTACCAGCAACGGCAACAACAACAGCGCCGCCACGCTGACATGCATATACAGTGAAGGCGCGGACGGTTCGGCCGCCGCGCCTTCGGCGGCAAAATCCCTCAGTTCCCGCAGAGCGGCAGACTCCAAAAGCGGGGGCACGTACACATGCTCCCCCGTCAGGATATGCGGAATGCGACGGGCGTTGAGCGCCAGCAGCACGGCACGAAGCCGGTCTACGCCGCATCGTCCAACGGCTGTTGCGTCGCAGCCGCGCGGCTTCAGTAAAAAAGGCGTGACGCATTTGACAAAAAAATTCGGCAGCGAACTGACGGGCCAGTAGGACAGAACAAAAAGAGTCTGCCGCTTACGCCCACTTGCGCGCCAACGGTTTGATCACCGCGCCTGAACGCAAACAGCGAGTGCAGATCGTGAGAGTGCGCACACTGCCGTCCGGGAACTGATGGCGCACACGCTGCAAATTTGGGTTAAAGCGGCGTTTTGTCTTAATATTGGAATGGCTCACGAGATTGCCGACCTGAGGCTTTTTGCCGCAGAAATCGCATTTCTTGCTCATAATCTCCTCCATAACGTCAATTTGACTTGAGTGACGCCTTTGTCGCATAAAAAAATTATATAGCTGATGCGCGCCAACAAGGCAAGAATATTATCTTTGAAAGAGATTCACTTTCGCAATGGTTTGACACTACAAATTATCTCATAATCAAAATATTGGATCTCTATAAAAATTCCAGACTTTCCTGTTTGTTTCCTTCATTTAGGAAAAAATGGACGTTACAAATGAACAATGGGGATTGCTCGAACCTTTGCTTTCCACCATACCCAAATGTCCAAGAGGGCAAGGCGGCCAGTTGCCGATGATCCACGTTCCATTTTAAACGGAGTACTGCGGTATCCGCCATATCGGACATAACAAGATTGGTTCCAGCGATGGCGAAAAGAGAAAACATTAATACTCTGAAAGGGGGAGCTACGGGACAGAAAATTTTCGGGCATTTGCCGAAACCTGGGTAGTACGCTTAAGGGGCCTGTAAAAACATACTTTTTATTGCCTTTTGAAGGAATATGAGTTTTGTTTTAGCCACAAGGAAAGAGGACTGATACAAAATGGCGCTCAAAATACTCAAAAAAAATTCTCTCAGCTTGGCATGAGCCTTTCAAAAATATTTTAGTTTATAAATTAGCTAGTTATACTATCTTCTTCATTTTTAATAATCATCTCGGCGTGCGCTGGTCAAGAAAACGCAAAAAAGCATCCAGCGTGGTGCAGGGATGCGGCGGACAGCCCGGTATGAAAAGAGCCGGCCGGCACTGCGGCGGCGCACCCTGAATGCTGTCCGGCGCGGGCGGTGCGACGCGGCGGAACATGCCGCCGGAAATGGCACATGCCCCGACGGCGATAATCACTTTTGGGGCGGGCATGGCCGCATAGCAGTCAAGAAGCGCCGCGCGCATATTGCGGGGAGCAGGCCCGGTCAGCGCAATGGCATCCGCATGACGGGGCGAAGCAACAAAATCTATGCCGAACCGCCCCATATCGTACACCACGGTTCCCAGTACGTTGAGATCGGCCTCGCAGGCACCGCACCCGGCCGCTGTCACCTGGCGCAAACGAAACGAACGAGCAAAGGCGGCGGCAAGACTTGTTACAGACGTTATGGGCAGTTCAGGCAGGACATACAGGCGCTCATCGTCATCATCAGCCAAACCCGAGGATGCTCTCAAGCCTGCCCCCTGTCCACCGGGCTGCCTTGGCGAGGCATACGCGGCAGGCCGCACGACAAGGGCGTCGCGATCTGTGGAAGCCAGCCGCCAGTCTGTGGTGAAAACCAGCGCCCGTTGCGGACAGGCGCACGCGCACTCGCCGCAAAAGATGCACATGCCCATATCAAGAGCGGGCTTGGTGTTTTCAAAGCTTATCGCATGCCAAGGGCACGCTGCGACGCAGCTGCAGCACCCCCCCGCGGCAGCGCAGCGATCCGCATCAATAAAGGGACGCCCACGAAAACGCGGCGGCAGAGCAGGCAAAGAAGCCGGGAACGCTACTGTGCGCGTTTTCTGACGGAATCGTTCCAAAAAAATTTCAAACACGGTTCCATATGCCCTGTTTATAAATCATGGCCGCAGTAAGACAAATTGAAACTTTTGTTGCACAGGGGAAAATCAGAAATCTGCTGTCTTCGCAGGGCATAGGCAAGCCCGGCCCAGTTGTGGAACGAAGGGTCCACAATGGAGTAGGCAGCGAAATGACCAAATTCATCCGTCAGCGCCACATGACAGACTTCTCCCCGCCAGCCTTCCACCAGAGCAACCGCAATGTGTTTCGGCGCAAGCGCGTAAATTTTTTCCTGTTTTTCTGCGCGGCAACCGCCTGCAGGAAGATCTTTCAGGATATTTTGACACAGAGCGGCTGAAGCCAGCGCTTCGTCATACCGCAATGCAGTTCTGTCGCCCACATCGCCCCTGTCAGCCACGCATATTTTTTCCAGCGCGGGCAGGCACGGCAGCGGGTGGCTGCGCCGCGCGTCCCGCGCAAGGCCTGAAGCGCGCGCCGGTGGCCCCACCACTCCCAGAGAGGCCGCCACAGAGGCAGGAAGAACGCCGATACCTGTCAAACGGGCCATGACAGACGGGGAATTCCATATCAAACGCACTGCGCCCTGCACATCCCGCGCAGCCAGAACGACTTTGTCCGTCAGCACGTGCGCCAAAGCGGGATCAAGATCAAAAGCCGTCCCGCCCGAAACAAACAGCCCCCGGCTGAAGCGACTGCCGCAGAGCATGGCGCTCATGTTCAGCCAATCTCCCCGCAGCCTCCCGCAAAAAGCCGACGTGGGCAAAAAGCCGACGTCTCCGGCAATGGCGCCTATATCGCCCGTATGGCAGGCAAGACGTTCCAACTCCAAGGCGAGAGCACGGATATGCTGCCCACGCGGTGAGGGCAACGTTTCTGAAAGGCCTTCCAGCAGTGTGCAACAGGCAAAAGCGTGCGCCGCCGTGCTGTCGCCCGCCACTGTTTCTATAAGCGGCAGGATGCGGGCGAGCGGCCCGCCCGTCAGCATGGCCTCAACACCGCGGTGATGATAGCCTAGCGAAATTTCCAGATACAGCACTTCCTCGCCCAGACATTGAAAACGAAAATGCCCGCACTCAATGACCCCGGCATGGATAGGCCCGACGGCAACTTCATGCACCTCGTCGCCGTCAATCCGATAAAAATTCATCTCGCCGACGCCGGGACCGGCGGGGTTGTCAAAACGCACCGGTTTGAGCCAGGGATGGCCTTCAGGCAAAATGGCGAATTTTTCGTAAAGAACGCGTTCAAAAAGGTGCAGCGCGGCAATGTCGGGCGTCAACGAAGGATAGCTGCTCCCAATCTCTGTACGCGCCGCCAGAAGCAGACCGGCGACGTCATCGGCCAGCACGGCATAGAGCAAAAACAGGGGGGGGGGCCGTGCGCAGTGCGGAAGCGCTCTCGCGCGGCACGGCAAAAAATGCGACAGCCCGACAGCCGGCGCCAATCTGTTCAGAAAGCCACTGGCTGAAACGCGCAAAACTCATTGCCGGAAGAGCGGCGAGCGGGGCGGCGCGGCCGTTGCGCAAACACAAGGCGTCAGGACAGATGCCGCCTTTTGGCAGCTGCCCCGCCGTCGGCACAATCTCGCCCACTGAAGTAATATGAGGCTTGTTCGTGAACGAGGAGCGCGTCATGGCTGTTTTGTTGCCTTCGAATGGTATTGCAAAATATTATGGATGAAAAGCCAAAGCCGCAGCCTTGTCAAGAGACTCGCGCAGCCATTCTGGCATATACAGGCCGAGCGCTAGGGCCAAAACAAGAAGACAGGCCGAAGGCAGCACAAAAAGCAGATTTTCTCTCCCCTTTGCCGTACGGTCATGCGGCATGCCGCCTCGGCACATGTGCAGTGTGGGAGTAATCATGCCAACAAAAATAACGCCCAGCAGCGTCAGATAGGCAGCGGGCAAAAGCAGTCCCCCGTTCAGAAGTCCCTGGAGCACGAAAAATTCGCTGATAAAGACGACAAAAGGCGGCGTGCCGGTAATGGCGATAATGCCGGTCAGCCACAGGGCTGATGTCATGGGCAGACTTTGCGCCATACCGGAAACATCGTGACTCGACTTGGTGTGGTAGCGCGCCAGAATATTGCCCGCCAGCAAAAAAAGCGCCGCCTTGATCAGAGAATGGCCGGCCATGTGCAATAGGCCGCCTCGCCCTGCGGCAATCCCGACGCCCAGCGCAATAAGCAGAATGCCCATGTGCTCCACGCTGGAATAGGCCAGCATCCGCTTGAAATCGCCCAAATTTACGATAAAGAGGGCGGCAACCAGCATTGACAAAAAACCGAAGGCCAGAAGCAGCGTTGAGGTGAATGCCGCAAGACCGACAGAAAGCGCCACTTCCTGTGCCCGGAAAATGCCGAGGAAAGCGCAGTTGAGCAACGCGCCTGACAGCAGAGCAGACACCAGAGACGGCGCTTCACTGTGTGCGTCCGGCAGCCAGGTGTGCATGGGCGCTATGCCCATTTTCGCGCCATAGCCGACGAGCAGAAACACAAAAGCGGCCTTGAACCAAGCGGGGTGCACGTGCCCGCCCCCTTGTGACAGAGAACTGACGGACATGTCAACAACATGCCTTGCCTCACTCTGCATGGCAATATCCAGCAGCAGGTTGCCGATAAGCGCGAAGCCGATGCCCACAGAGCAGATGAGCAGATATTTCCATGTCGCCTCCAGAGAACGCCTGTGACGATGAAAAGAGATAAGGGGGGCACTGACCACTGTCGTTGTTTCAATGCCGACCCAGAGCAGGCCCACATGCCGCGTTGACGCGGCCAGAACGGATGCAGCCAGAAAAAGCAGCATACAGCCTGTAAACGTGGCTTCCGGAGCGTTGGAAAAATGGAGCCCCTGATGAAAATCTGTCCGCGCGCCGGGATCTTCCGATTCCAGGTAGGGCACGGCATAGAGCGAAGCCGCGAAAAACAGCGCGCAGGTCAAACTCAGCACCAGACGTCCCATGGCGTCAAGACAAAGCAGCTCGCCGCCCAATGAAGCCGGTTCCACAAACCAGCACGCCGCGGCAAGCGTCAGTTCAACCGTGGCCGTCACGAGCAAAAGCGCGCGCCGCGAATGGTCTGCCGGAACAAACCAAGACAACAGGGCCGCACACAAAGGCAGCAGCAGCAGTACAGGCAAAAGAAGGGAAGCAATGGACACGTCAGTCCCGCAGCGAGGCAAAGCACTCCACGTCTGTGGAATCAAAAGCCCGGTTGATATGGGTCAAGGCAACGCCCATGACAAAGGCGGCCACAAGAATGTCCATCAGTATGGAAAACTCCAGCCAGAGAGCGCTTTCCTGCGCCATAGGTGCCCCAAGAAGGTAGATGCCGTTTTCCATGACAAGATAGCCGAATATTTGCGCCAGCGCTATGCGCCGCGAAGTAATAAGCAGAAGGCCTGAAAAAATAGTGGCAAAAGCCGTTGGAAATACATGTGAAAACAAATGGTTAGCTGCAATTCCCAAGCGTGAGTTCAGCCAGAGCGAAAAAGCGAATGCGGCAAGTCCCAGCAGTACCGACGCTGTGTTGCCTAAATAGGACGCGCCGGGCGCACGGGGATGCAATTTCTTATAAGTGTGCCATAACAGCAGAGGCAACATGCCCCCCTTGATAACAAAAAACACTGCAACAGCAACGGCAAACCAGGGCGTCATGCCGTCACCTGCGGCAAATACAGGCATAAATCCGAGGATAACGCCCTGCAGTGCGATAAGGCGGATGCACAGGCGGCTGCGTTCAGCCCCGAGCAAACAGAAGTCGCTGATGATGACAAGCCCGAGAAGCATCTCCAGCACGTTCCCGGCAACGGGCAGAACGGTCATGCCTGCCTCCACAGCGCAAGCGCGGCAAGACCGGCAAAGGCCCCGGCCATGGCCAGAACCTGGGGAACGCGCTCCATGCGCAACCGTGCCATCAGGGATTCCATCAGACCCACAAGCACGCCGACACCCAAGGTCGCAAGCAGGGTTATGCCCCAGCAGGCGGCAAGACCGGCAAGACCATGCGGCCCCAACGACCCTCCGTCCTCAAACAGGGGCACGGACGGCAGAGGCAGAACAAGACCGGCAATGAGCAGGCTGAATATCCACAGCCTGAGTGCGGCGGCATATTCCAGAAAGGCCAAATCCGGTCCGCTGTGGTCCAGAATCATCACTTCATGTATCATGGTAAGTTCCAGATGGGTATTGGGATCATCCACGGGGATGCGGCTGTTCTCTTGCAGCAGCAGCAGAAACAGGGCGAAGGCGAGCATGAGGTAGAACATCCAGTACCCTTGGATGGCGGCTGGGCCGGCCGTGACAGTTGTCATGCCCGACAGGGTAAGGCTGTGTGCCTGCCGGCACAGCAGCAGGAGGCAAAACAAAAAAATGGGTTCAGCCAGCGCAGAAAACAGGGCATCCCGCGCCGCGCCCATGCCTTCAAAGGCGCTGCCCGTGTCCAGAGCGGCAAGAATCAAAAAAAAACGCGACATGGCAAACAAACCGGCAAGCAGAACAAAATCTCCGGAAAAATTCGCAGGCGCAGCCACGGGCCAAAAAGGCAACACAGTCAGAGCAGCTACGGCCGATGTCAGACACGCCGCAGGCGCAGCCTTGAAAAAATATGTAGTGACGCACGGATAAACCGGGCTTTTGCCCATGAGCCGGCACAAGTCAAAATAAAGTTGCAGCAGGGGGCTGCCTTTTCTGCCGCCCATCAGGGCCTTGACCCTGTTGATGCAACCGGGCAGCAGAGGCGCCAACAGGAGGGAAAGAACCATGCCGCCCAGGGCAACAATCATCTGCGACGTCATGCCCACCCCAAAGCCCAGGTCAGGGTCGCCACAAGGGCAATGAAAATATACAGGATATACAGATTTACAAGACCTGTTTGCAAATTTTTCGCGGCTTCGGCCACAGCGGCGACAGGCCGGAACAAAAGGCTACTCCACAGTTCCATCGGCCAATCAGGGCTTGTCATAACCGCATTCTCCGGACCAGGAAAAAGACCCTGCATTTTCGGCGTCACAGTCCGCGTCCGCGCAAGCGGGTGCAGCAGCATTGCGAACGTGCGCGCAAAAGCGCCGCCCGTGTATTGCATGCGGGCCGTCGGTCGACAATAGCCGCAAGACCAGGTCACGCCTTCGGCAAAGCCGTTCTTGCCCACAGCCCGTCCGCGCGCCAGATTCACAAGAGCAAACAACACAAGCAGAACCGCCCCTAAGGCCGCGTACCACGCAAGCACCGTAGCGGCGGCCTCCATACCCTCCGCGCAGGCTGCGAGGGGAATGCCGAGACCTGACGCGAACCAGACAAGAAAAGGCGAGAGCGCTTTCAGGAGCAGCGGCCCGGCAAAGCCAGCGCAAAGACACAACAGCGCCAACAACAACATGGCTGCCTTAAACAGCGTTTCCGGCTCACGCGCTTGGTAGCTTTGCGCACTCTTGGGCGCGCCGAGAAAAGCCAGGCCGTACGCTTGGGTAAAGGCAAAAAGAGCCATGCCGGCAATAGCGCCAAGCACAAAAAAAGCGCCCCAGAACAGCAGAGCTGTTTCCGTATTGCCTGCGGCTTTGCTGCCGACTGCAAAGCCCGTGTAGAGAAGCAGCTCGCTCATAAAGCCGTTTAAAGGGGGAATGCCGGCAATGGCGGCGCTGCCTAAGGCAAAGCACCCGCCCGTGAAGGGAATGCGTTTGTGAAGTCCGCCCAGACGCTGGATAAGCATGGTGTGCGTATGTTCCTTCACCGCGTTGGCTGCGAGGAAAAGCAGGCTTTTAAAAAGCGAGTGGTTCCAGATGTGCAAAAAAACGCCGGTCAGCAGCAGCGCAGCGGCTGAAGAGCCGATGCTGTACGCCAGCAGTGCGCCGCCCAGGGCAAGACAGATGATTCCCATGTTTTCCGCGCTGGAATAGGCCAGCGTGCGCTTTATGTCAGACTGGACAAGGCCCAGCAAAATGCCGGTCACGCCGGAAAGAACGCCCGCGCCCATCAGCGCGTATGCCCACCAGGTTTCCGGCGGTCCGGCAAGCAGCAGCACGCGCAAGATGCCGTACAGTCCAACATTGAGCATGGCCCCGGAGAGCAGCACCGCCACATGCCCAGGGGCGGAGGAATGCGCTTCAGGCATCCAGACATGCAGCGGGACGAGACCCGCTTTCAGGCCAAAACCCACCAGAGCCAGTATGAAATACAGACCCGGGTGACTCCACGCACCGCGCGCGGCAAAAAGAACAAAATCTGTTCCGCCGGCCTCTGCCCCCATACCCGCAAAAAGCAGCAGCAGAGGCAGCACGCCGAGGTGCGCCGCCGTCAGATACACCCATACCGCAAAACGCTCGTTCGCGTCCCTGTCCAACGGGCTGATGAGAAAAAAAGGCATGAGCGACATGATTTCCCAGGAAATGAGAAACAAAACGGCGTCCGCGGCCGTGATCGTCATCACCATGCCGGCGATGAGAAAACAGAAAAAAAAGCAATGCCTGCCCACGGCAAGACGCGCGCCCGTTTCGGCTGCCTCGACGGCTAGGGATTTCAGGCGGCCCGGCAAAAGCGCCCCGCCGATGAGAGCCAACAGAAAAACCGGAGGCAGAAAAACTGAGGAGAGACGATCTACGCAAAAAAGACATTCTCCAAGCGGCAAAGGCAAGGGAAAACTGACGCGCAACGTTGCTCCGGACAACAAAAGGTACAGGGAAAGGCACAGCCCCACAGCCCCGGCAGTCACACAGGCGCAGGCCGCCGTCGCCGCAGCCGCGCGGCCCGTAGCCAGAGAACAGAAAGCTCCCCCGACAAGAAGCGCGAGAACAGCACAGAAAAAATACAACGTCAACATGAAGAGTCGCGGCGCATTTTCAATCTTTTGGACGATTGTCCACAATGCGTACCGCCTTGCCCTTTAATCGCACAAGGGAATGCGGTTCCAACAGACGCACCTTGGCTGTGACAGCCAAAAATTCCTTAATGCGTTTTTGCAAACGGCTTTCGAGCGGCGTGACGCCGATTTCGTCAAAGCGGTTGCGGTAAAAAGACACGTTCGTGTACGCGCGGGAACAGAAATACTGCAGACGTCGCAACGGCATTGCATCCCGTTCCTCGCGGGGCAGTGTTTCCAATTTGTTGAAGAGCACGGCGGACTCCTTGATAACGGCAAAAAGAAGACCCGAAAAACGACCGTGTTAGGTATGCCGCAGTATGGCAACGCGGTCAATATGCGACGAATGTTTTGGAGATTTTGAATATGGCTTATACTACCATACTCTTCTCGCAAACGCTATCTCTCATTTCCGGACATGTTTTCCAAAAACTTGCGCACAGACACAAAACAGGACCCTCTTCACGCAAATTCAGATTCAAGGCGCAGTTCACAGTCATGGCGTTTATCCAGTCAGCCGCAAGGCGTTCCATAAATCCTTTGGTCATTCAGCGCTTGCCATCCGCCGCCGCCTCAGGTATACTTAATTGTTACAAGATTATGCCGGACGTAGAATTTTTTGTTTGAATCACCTGTTTTGAGGATAAGGCATGAAGAAAAAATATTCCTGTCAGGCCGCCGTTGCGCCGACAGACCAACCTGAACACGTTTCAGGTTTCAATCGCACGCGTTCCAAGCTCTCCTTTGATCGTCTTGTGGAAATGGGCGCTAAAATGGGAATGATCAATCCCCTCTTTGCCTGCCACGAACGGGCGGCAAAAGCCACTACGCAAGTAAACGGACAGGAATATCTCAATTTTTCCACCTACGATTATCTGGATATTAATGCGCACCCGGAGATCACGGCGCTTGTCGCCGAAACCGCGCGCTTGTTCGGCACCTCGTCGGGCGCCAGCCGCCTTGTGGGGGGCGAGCGGCCCCAGCACAGAGCGCTGGAAGAAGCCCTGGCCGATCTGTATGAAGTGGAAGACTGCATCATTTATGTCAGCGGTCACGCAGCCAACGTGTCCACCTTGGGTTTTTTGTTCAGCGCCAGAGACGCCATTTTTCACGACGGTCTTGCGCACAATTCGCTCATTCAGGGCGCCAGACTTTCAGGCGCGGCACGCTATTCCTATGCCCACAATGACTGTGACGCACTCGAAGGCATGCTCAAAGCGCGCCGGGCGGCGCACAAACGCGCGGCGATTGTCACGGAAGGGCTTTTCAGTATGGACGGGAATATCCCCGACCTGCCCAGAATAATTGAGCTGAAGAAAAAATATGACTGTATGCTTATGGTGGACGAGGCCCACTCGCTCGGCGTGCTCGGCAAATCAGGACGCGGCGTACGCGAATATTACGGCTTCCCCTCCACGGACGTGGATATGTGGATGAGCACCCTTTCCAAGGTCTTGTGCGGTTGCGGCGGTTTTATCACCGGCAGCCGCGAGCTGGTGGAATTTCTCAAATACGGCTCGCCCGGCTTTGTGTTCAGCGTGGGCATGCCGCCTGTCATCGCCGCGGCATGCCGCAAGGCTCTTGAAATTATGCTGCGCGAACCAGCGCGCGTGCACAGGCTTCAGCGCATCACACGCTTTTTTCTTGAGTATGCAAAAAGCAAGGGACTGGATACCGGCGCGGCGCAGGGCTACGCTATTGTGCCAGTGTTGGTGGGCGATTCGATGGTGGCGGGCTTTCTGTCCACAGCGCTTTTTAAAAGGGGCACCTATGTCATGCCCGTTACGTTCCCGGCTGTCAAAGAAGGCACTGCGCGGCTGCGCTTTTTCCTTTCCGCCGCCCATACCGAGGAACATGTCCGTCAGGCGCTAGACGCTGTCGTGGAAGAGCTGCCAAAGGCGCACGCCATAGTGGAGCAATACCAGCGTGATCACCAGAATGGACAGCAGTAGCTCCTACGCGCCGCAGAAACTGCCATCCATCGCCTATGTCCTGCTCTGGTTTCCTCTCTCTTCCGAAACATTTATTTTTCGGGAAATAACAGAGCTTCTGTCTTTGAAGGTGCCCATACGCGCCTACACCATGTACGGCGAGGCCATCAACGGGTGCAGCGAGGAGATGCGCGCTTTTCCAGGGCCGGTGCGGCACTATGGGGTGTGCGCCACATTTCGCATCCTTGCGGCTTTCGCCCGCGCCGTGCGACTCAGGCCGGGCGCGGTAGCCGGACTTTTTCGCGAGGGCTTTTTCAGAAAAATGCGCGACCTGGAATCTCAGGGCGAAAATCTGTGGTGTTTCATGGCGGGGTTTCTTCTTGCCGAGCACTGTCTGGCGGACGGTATCACGCTGATCCATTCCGCCTGGGCCAACGGCCCGGCCACTGCGGCGTGGGTGGCGTCGCGCATGACCGGCATTCCCTTTGCCTTTACCGGACGCGCCGGAGACATTTATCCGCAGGACGGTCTGCTGCATGAGAAATCGCGTGACGCGCTTTTCATCCGCACCAATAACCGGGCCAATGTGCGCTGGCTGCAAAAATTCTGTCCTCCTGAACAGCAGGGCAAGGTGCACCTTGTGTACAACAGCCTGACTTTCCTTGGGCGCGCGGAAAACAGATCACCCACGCAGAAGCCTTTCCGGCTGCTGGCTGTAGGGCGTTTTGCCCGTACCAAGGGCTTTCCCGATCTTTTGACGGCGCTCGCACGCCTGAGGCGCGAACGCATGCCTGTATGCCTCACCCTGGTGGGCGACGGCCGCTGGCGGCGAAAACTGCACAGACTGGTGGACAGTCTGAGGCTGAAGGATATTGTGGATCTTCCGGGTTTTGTGCCCCATGATCAAACGCGCGAGTTCATGCAAAGCCACGACGTGCTGGTTGTGCCGAGCGTCGTGCATGATAACGGCGACAGGGACGGCATTCCCAATGTGATCATGGAGGCGCTCTCCTGCGGCATGCCTGTGGTCGCCACTGATGTGAACGGCATTTCCGAAGTGATACGCGACGGGAAAACTGGCCTGCTCGTGCCGGAGCGCAACCCGACCGCTCTGGCCGGCGCCGTGCGCCGCATGCTGGAAGATCGCGACCGCGCCCTTTCCATGGCGAGAGCCGGACAGGCGCTGGTGGAACGTATGTTTGACAGAAAAACCAATACCGAGGCCTTGCGCAATCTCTATGTTGACCAGTGGATGTCTGATGCCTTCGCCGCTCTATCTGGCCGTCAGCCTTGACGTGGAAGAAGAATGTCTTTTCAGCGGCCGCTATGCCAGCCGCGCCCCAGCGATGAAAAACATCGCCTGTCTTGCGCGGCTTGAGCCCCTTCTGGCGCGGGGCATACGGCCGACGCTTTTTTGCGCGTACAGCGCGTTGGTGGACGAGGCTTCGCGCGACAGTTTAAACCGGCTCAGGGAGAGGGTGGAATTCGGCGGGCATTTGCACCACTGGAACACGCCGCCCCTGAGCCTCAACGGCACAGGGGCGGATTTGTCGGATTTTACGCGCAGCGTATCTTCGGCCGCCGTCCCGTCGCGACTGATGGCGGCAAAACTGACAAATCTGTTCAGCGCCGGCTCGAATTTTTGCGGCGCGCCTGTGACGAGCTTTCGTATGGGCCGTTGGGATCTACGCAGGGAACACTGGCCCATGCTGGCCCGCGCGGGCGTGCTCTGCGACGCATCTGTGCGGCCGCTGCACTGCGCGGCAAAGAACGCCGCCGGACCTGACCATTTTTACGCGCCGTCAGATCCCTACTGGGTGCAGACGGAAGGCAGGCGCATTTTTGAAATTCCGCTCACGGTCACGCCGCTCGTGCGTTGTATGCCGCATCTCTTTTCAACCCTGTCGGATCGCGCTGGCCGTCTTGCGCGCGCCGGTCTGAAAAACTGGGGGGCGCTTGCGCTGTTGCCCGTGCAACATCCCTTCAGGCTTATGCAGCTCGTCACGCGGCTTTTTGCGTCACGCGGCGGACGGGTGCTGTCGCTCACTTGGCATTCTTCGGAAATGATGCCCGGCGGCGCGCCGCACATGCCCGACATTGGGGCAGTGACCAGATTGATGGATAAAATCAGCAGGTATATTGACTGGTTATATAATAACTGGTCTGTTCGCAGCTGTACCATGAGCGAACTCAGGGACGCGCTGGGCGCATCCACGCCCGTGCCGTGCGCGGCACGGGCTGGCGACTGGACAATACGACACGCAGGACAAGCCGTATGAATACTGACGCGTCAAGGCCGCTCCCGGAGGGGATGCCGCATATTGCCTGTATATTGTTGTGGTATCCGCTGTTTACCCAGCCTTTTATTTTTCGCGAAGTGGAAAATCTCAAGCAGCGGTTGCCAGTGGAAATATATACGCTATACGCTTCCAATCTGCGGTACTGCTCGGCGGAAATGCGCGCGGCGGCAGGGAATGTTCGCACAGCGGGCATGAGGAGGCTGCCGTGTTTTTGCTTTGATGTCCTGCGCGGATTTTTGACGCAGCCCGCACTGCTGTGGCGGCTTTTGAAACGTAGTCTGTTCAGGCGCTGGCACAACTTTGAAACATTTGCCGAAAATCTGTGGGCATTTTGCGCGGGCGTCAGCCTTGGCCGTCTGCTGCGCGAGGACGGAATCGACATGCTGTATGCCCCTTGGCCGCGCGGCACAGCCACTGCGGCATGGGTGGCCGCGAATATTGCGGGCATACCTTTTGCCACCGCCGCGCGCGGGGACAACCTTGAACCGGCGGATCCGGACCTCGGCGCAAAATTTGAAGCGGCGCTTTTTATACGCGCCAACAACGCGGCTGATCAGGCGCGTATAGAAGCGTTTGACCACGGACAGGCAAAAAACAAAGTGGCTCTTATCTATAACAGCCTGACATTGCCTTCGCCCGTCGCTGCAAGGCAGACCCGCAGGCGCTGTCCTGTGCGTCTGCTGGCGCTGGGGCGTTTTGACGTGACAAAAGGTTTTGACGTGCTACTTGCCGCCTGCGACGTGCTGCAGCGCAACGGCCTCAATTTTCATCTGACGCTCGCCGGCGGCGGCGGCAAGGTCATGGGCCTTGGCGGCATGGAGGCTCGACTTGTGACAATGCGCAAAAACCTTGGTCTTGAAAGCCGTGTTGAGATGCCGGGCCTGATTTCGCATGACGATCTGCCGGGCATTCTTCGCAATCATGACATTTTTGTGGCACCCTGCGTTGTGCACGCTTCAGGGCGCCGCGACGGCATCCCCAATACGGTGATTGAAGCGCTGGCCTATGGTCTTCCTGTTATCAGCACCACCGTGAACGCTCTACCTGAAGTGGTGCGTGACCGCGAAACAGGTCTGCTCGTGCCGCCGGGTGATCCGGAAGCGCTTGCCGGGGCCGTGTTCCGGCTTGCGCAAAATCCTGACGAGGCCCTACGCATGGGGCGCAACGGCATGCTTTTGGTCGCGGAAATGTTTGATCCCGAGCGCAACAGCCGGCGGCTGGCGGAACTTTTTGTCAGTCAACACGCCCTCTGGAAAAAATCGTGTGCGGCATAGCGGGCGTCTGCCGTCTTGACGGCGAGGCGCTTGCCGCTGACGCTGCCGCGCAGGTAACGGCTATGACCGACTGTCTGGCGCACCGCGGGCCGGACGGCAGCGGCGTCTGGCAATCCGGCCCTGTTTGTCTCGGGCATAGAAGGCTCTCCATTATCGACCTCTCCGGCGGCGCCCAGCCCATGCACAGCGCCTGCGGTGAATTGAGCGTGACGTTTAACGGCGAAATATATAATTTTATCGAACTGAAAGAAGACCTCGCCGCGCTGGGTGCGCGCTTTACAACCAACTCGGACACGGAAGTCATTCTGCAGGGCTATCGCGTCTGGGGCACAGACTGCCTCGAACGCTTTGACGGCATGTTCGCTTTCGCCCTCTGGGACGAGAAGCGCCGGCGTTTGTTCTGCGCACGCGACCGTTTCGGCAAAAAGCCTTTCTTTTACACAACGCAGAACGGCATTTTTTGCTTCGCCTCGGAGGTGACCGCCCTGAGCCGTCTGGCAGACCTGACGTTCACTGTGGACTATGGAGCCGTCATGCGCTATTTGGCGTACGAATATGTGCCCACGCCGCAGACCATTTACCGTGAAGCCACGAGTCTGCCGCCGGCGCACCTGCTCCTGCTCGAAAACGGCAGCATGCGTGTCGACCGCTATTGGGACATGCCCGCTCCGGACGAGAACGACACGCGCGGCGAGCAGGAACTGTGTGAGGAATTGCGGCGCCTGCTCTCCGCGGCTGTCCGCCGGCGCATGATCAGTGACGTGCCGCTGGGCGTTTTTCTTTCCGGAGGCATTGATTCCACTATTGTGGCCGGTCTGATGGCCGCCCATTCGCCGACGCCCGTCAAAACATTTTCCATCGGTTTTGCAGAGGCGAGCTATGACGAGTCCCGCTATGCGCGCGCAGCAGCGGCGGCGTATGGCACAGAGCATCACGAGCGTGTGCTGGAGGCTTCTGAATGCGCCGACCTGCTGCCGGATATTGTACGCCGCATGGACGTGCCCATGGCCGACGCTTCTGTGGCACCGACCTGGCTGCTTTCCGAACTGACCCGTGAAAAAGTCACTGTGGCGCTGGGTGGCGACGGCGCTGACGAGCTTTGGGCCGGGTATGAGCATTACATAGCCTTCAAGGCGGCTGAATGGCACAACGCACTGCCCGCCTTTGTGCGGCACGGCATTATCGCGCCGATCGCGCGCATGCTCCCTATTTCCGCTGGGTATGTCAACCCGCGTCTGGCAGTGGCAGCGTTTTTAAACGGGGCGAACACACAGCCTGCCCTACGCGTGCAAAGCCTGCTCACGGCCTTCACTCCGGAAATGCAGCGCGAAGTATTGGCCCCGGACTGTGTGGTTCAGGATCTGCTGCGTCCCACGGCGCTCTTTGCTCCTACAAGCGGGCATTATGAACACTGGCGGCCGGAAGACGCCGCAACGCCGCTTGCCCGCGCCTTTCATGTGTATGCGCGCCAGTTTTTGCTCGACGATATCCTGGTAAAAGTGGACCGTTGCTCCATGCTGCACTCCCTTGAAGTACGCGCGCCGTTTCTGGACAAAGACGCGGCGCAATTCGCTGCACGTTTGCCCGTGCGCTGCAGACTGCGCGGCTTCAAACGCAAGTATCTGCTTAAAAAAGCTTTTGCCGGCCTGCTGCCGCCCGACATTTTGCGCCGCAACAAGCGTGGCTTCCAGATACCGGTGGCGGCGTGGCTGCGCGGCAGAATGCGTCCGCTCATGGAAGACATGCTTGACGAGCGCGGCCTGCGTGCGCAGGGCATATTTAATCCCCGCGCCGTGCATGCGCTTGTGGACGAACATGTCTCCGGCAGGGCCGATCTGCGCAAGCCGCTCTGGACATTGCTCGTCCTGCAGCTCTGGCTGCGGACACATCGCTGAATTTCGATCCGTTTGGGCTTCGGGCCATGCGTACAGAAAAAAATTTCGGGGCTGTTGGAGGTTTCGCGGCGCGTGCCGCAGTCCTGCCGAGGTGTTTTGTTCATGCCGCAAACCGCTATGAAGGGGAGAACTGGCCGCTGTGACGCCGTTTTGACGGATCGCCGAATGCCCGGCAATTGATTTTTTTTTGCTTGTGCGGCAGGAAAAGACTGCGCATACTCAGCGCATGAATATCGCCGCTGTGTTTATCCGCCGCCCGGTCGCCACCACCCTGATCATACTGGGGATGCTTTTTTTCGGCTCCGCGGGCTATCTCTCCCTGCCGGTGAACCAGTTGCCAAATGTGGACTTTCCCACAATTCTGGTCATGGCCGATCTGGAGGGCGCGGATCCGGAAACCATGGCAGCCTCGGTAGCAACGCCCTTGGAGAAGGAGTTTTTCACCATCGCGGGATTGACTCCATTTCTTCTGTCAACGCCATCGGCCGCAGCAGAATCATCATACAGTTCGCGCTCGACAGGGATATTGATGCGGCGGCGCTTGACGTTCAGTCAGCCATCGGGCTGGCGCAGTGCCGCCTGCCCGCCAACATGACCACGCCCCCGAGCTTCCGCGTGGAGGGCGTGGCGCAGGTGGTCATCTATGGACAGAAAAAGTATGCCGTGCGCGTGCAGCTTGATCCGGACGAGTTGGT
Source organism: Candidatus Desulfovibrio trichonymphae (assembly GCF_002355955.1). NCBI lineage: Bacteria > Pseudomonadati > Thermodesulfobacteriota > Desulfovibrionia > Desulfovibrionales > Desulfovibrionaceae > Desulfovibrio > Candidatus Desulfovibrio trichonymphae. Next base: position 1,166,185 of record NZ_AP017368.1, read on the forward strand.
GACGCGCGGGCTCGGCATTGACGAAGTGGCCGACGCCGTTGCGGCGGCCAACAGTATGCTGCCCACAGGTTCTCTGGACGGTTCACGCCGGTCAAGCTTCATCAAGTCTTCCGGCCAGCTTTTCGACGCGCGGGCATTTCGCGACGTGGTGGTTGCTTGGCGTAACGGCGCGCCCGTGCGTCTGGGTGAACTGGGTGCAGTGGTGGACAGCGTGCAGCAGGACAAACAAACTGCCTGGGGCAACGGCGGCGTGCCGAGCATCACTCTTGCCGTGGACCGTCAGCCCGGCACCAACATGGTCAAGGTGGTGGACTCCATCCGCTCTCTACTGCAGGCGCTGGAACGTCAGCTGCCACCCTCTGTCAGCGTGGATATTTTTTATGACAGGTCTGAGTCCATTCGCGAGTCTGTGGCGGACCTGAAATTCACCCTAGTGCTCACAGTTTTTCTGGTTGTGGTAGTTATTTTTCTGTTTTTGCGCAATCTGCCAGCCACCATCATACCCAGTCTCGCACTGCCCATGTCCGTCATTTCCACGTTTGCCATCATGATGGCGCTGACCTTAATGCCCTGTACGACTGCGCCCAAGATGTGAACAGCGACTTACAGATCAAGAACCCGGAACTGCGCGTCACCATTGATCGCAGCAAGGCGGCGGCGCTTGGCGTCAGCCCGCAGCAGATTGAGCTGTCTCTGCAATCAGCCTATGGTTCTCGTGAAATTTCAATAAGTTATGCGCCAACTAACGATTACAGGGTGATGATGGAATTGCAGGAGCGTTTTCAGCAGGACTCCTCTGCCCTCTCACGCCTATATGTGCGCTCAAAAGACGGGGTTCTCGTGCCACTGGACACGCTGGCCAAACTCTCGCCCGACGTGGGGACCATAGCCGTCAACCATGCTGGGCAGTTCCCGGCTGTGACCATTTCTTACAATCTGCAGCCCGGCGTGGCGCTGGGGCAGGGCGTTGCCACTGTGGAGGCGACGGCCAGGCCGCTGCTGCCCGATTCCGTCAATGCGGAATCCCAAGGCACGGCGCAGGCCTTCCAGAAATCTCTGGAGGGCATGGGCTGGCTCTTGATTCTGGCCATTATGGTCATTTATCTTGTGCTGGACATTTTGTACGAAAGTTTTCTCCATCCGCTGACCATACTCTCCGGCCTGCCTTCTGCCGGTCTCGGCGCGCTGGAAACGCTGTGGCTGTTCGGCAGGGAGTTGGATCTGTACGGCTTTGTCGGCGTGATTATGCTGCTCGGCATTGTGAAAAAAAACGCCATCATGATGCTTGACTTCGCTCTTGAGGCCCAGCAACGCACCAGTCCATCTCGCCGCTTCAGGCCATTACAGAGGCTTGTCATGTGCGTTTCCGCCCCATCATGATGACCACCATGGCCCGCGCTGATGGGCGCGCTGCCCATTGCCATCGGCATCGGCACCGGAGCCGAGGCGCGACGGCCGCTTGGTCTGGCCGTTCTGGGGGGGCTTGTGCTTCTCGCAGCTTGTGACGCTTTATATCACGCCCGTCTATTACTATTATATAGAAAGACTTTCCCGCCGCCTGCAAAAAAATTATGGCGGCCGCTTCGTGGAGCATTGAGCCGCGGATGCGCCTCATGCGTATTTTTCGCATCCATACGATGCGTGAGCGCATAAACGCCATCGCAAAAATATGTAAAACACTTGCAGAAACTGTGCCCTCGCTTGTCTCAGCATTGCCGTAACTGAGCAAAACATAGTTATATCACTATATTGTTGATTACAGACGCACGGCTTGACAGAACCTCCGTCGCTCTATACCTTCCTCTTTGCAACACATTATCCGATTGAAGGAGTTGTGTCATGCCTCTGTGCAGCGTGGAAGAAGCCGTTGCCGACATCCGGCAGGGCAAAATGATTATTCTTGTGGACGACGAGAACCGTGAAAATGAAGGCGATCTGACCATGGCCGCCGAACACGTCCGTCCGGAGTCCGTTAATTTTATGGCAAAATACGGGCGTGGTCTCATATGCCTGCCCATGGCACCCGAACTCGTGGATCGTTTGCAGCTGCCGCTCATGGCCCAGCGCAATAGCTCGCGTTTCGGCACAAATTTTACTGTTTCCATTGAGGCCAGCGTGGGGACCACCACAGGCATATCGGCAGCCGACAGGGCTGTCACCATCAGGGCCGCAGTGGCGGACAACGCTAGGCCAGAAGATATTGTCACGCCAGGTCATGTTTTCCCGATCAGGGCACGCGACGACGGTGTGCTCGCCCGCGCCGGCCAGACAGAGGGCGGAGTGGATCTTGCGCGTCTGGCGGGCTTGAAACCCGCGGCCGTGATCTGTGAAGTCATGTGTGACGACGGCAGCATGGCCCGCATGGCGGATCTGGAACAATTTTCTCAGGAACACCGTATCAAAATAGCGGCCGTCAAGGACATCATCCGCTACCGTCTCGAACGGGGCCAGGTGTCCGTGCGTTGCGAGGCGCGCGCGCATTTGCCGAGTCTGTACGGCGATTTTACCATCCATGCTTACGGGAGCGAAATTGAGTCCGACACGCATCTGGCTCTTGTCAAGGGCGATATTTCCGGGCCTGAGCCGGTGCTTGTGCGTGTGCACAGTCAGTGCCTGACAGGAGATGCGCTCGGCTCGTTGCGCTGCGACTGCCGCGGGCAGCTCGGAGCGGCGCTTTGGCAGATTGAAAAGGAAAGGCGCGGCGCGTTGCTCTACATGCGTCAAGAGGGACGTGGCATCGGGCTTGCCAATAAAATCCGGGCGTACGCACTGCAGGATCAGGGCTATGACACTGTGGAGGCCAACCGCAAACTAGGCTTCCCCGACGATTTGCGCGATTATGGCATTGGCGCGCAGATTCTGGTGGATCTCGGCATCCGCAAAATACGTCTTTTGACAAACAATCCAAAGAAAATTGTCGGTCTTTCCGGCTACGGCATTGAAATTGTGGAGCGTGTGCCTGTTGAAATGGAGGCATGCTCTGAAAATGAGGCTTATCTGCGCACAAAAAAAGAAAAGATGGCCCATCTTTTAAGTGATGTGTATGCACACTGAAGCTTACATCCTTTGACAGACGCGGCGGCTAGACGCAAGGATGGTAAACGCCAGATGCCGCCTTGCCTGCGACTGGTTGCGTCGATTTCCGATAACAGTGTGCGCGCCATGCTCAATTTTATGCTGGGCGACCGCCATATACGCCAGCTCGCCGCACATCCCCTGCGCCAAATATCCCAAGCATGGACGAAGCCCGTCAGGGCGGCTGTATGGACGATAAATTGTATACGGACACGTCTGAATCATGTCTGAAGGTGTCTGCGTCATTAATAAGGCTGCGGTGTACATGCCGGAAAGTCTTGCCTGCATAATGCAGCTTGAGGACGTGCTTTCCCACAACAATACAGGGCGCAGGTCAGGCACATGGTAAGGAGAGGTCTATGGCCCTTGCAGATTTCGTCAACCAGCAACTCGTGGAGACTTTCACCGCCAAAGCAACGGCAGTCAACGCCATGGTGCAGGAGCTTCCGTCGATGGCGGCGGCACTGCAGTATGTGGTGGACGTTTGTGAAAGCAAACAGCCTGCAGGACTTCATAAACAGCCCACGCGCGTCAAGCGGATAGTGGCCGCTCCGGATTTGAACGACGTGGATCTCGCCGCGCTGTCCAAATCCTGTGAAAAAAAGGGGTTTCTTTGCATTCGCGACGGACTGCGCCGATATGTGGCCGGTTTTGACGTGGGTATTACCCAAGCAAGGCTGGGCGGCAAGCGGCACCTGCATGGTGAATACGGATAACGAAGACGCCCGGCTTGCCGGCATGATTGCGAAAATTCACGTCATTATGCTGCGCAAGTCGACGATTTATCCGGATTTGCCATCCATTGCCCAGTATTTGCGCGAACGCATGGCAGAGGGTGAAACTACATACACCACGCTGGTCTCCGGGCCCAGCCGCACCGCCGATATTGAGCGTGTGGCCGCTATGGGCGTGCACGGCCCGCTGGAACTGCACATTATTCTTTTGGAGGACTGAGGCCATGCATGAAACCACAACTAGCCTTTCAGACTATCGCAAGCAAATAGATTCCGGCCCTGCAGGATGATTTTTTACGCCGCACGCTGGACACCTTTGCCGTGGCCTACCGCGCCAATCGCGAATCTATTTTCCGGGAAGTGGACGAAGATGGGCTTATCAACAAAATCGCCGAAGCCAGAGACAAGGCCTGTCGGCACATGGAAGAACTCTATGCGCGGTTCAAAGATAATGCTGAAAAACGCGGCGTGTACGTGCACCGCGCGGCAACGGCGGCAGAGGCAAACGACATCATAGCCCGTATAGCCGAAGAAAATAACGTCAAGCGGATCGTCAAATCCATGACGGCTGAGGAAACTACACCTCAACGACCGTCTATTTGCCGACAATCTTAATTGTGGACGAAACAGACCTCGACGAATGGATCATAACAGTTGCGCCACGAAGAACCTTCACACACGGTTTTGCCGGCCATTCATCTTTCGCGGTATCAGGTTGCCGATGACTTCACCAAAGTCACCGGGGTCAAACGGTGACAAACAAGGGCAACGCCCGCATGGTCACAACCCTGCCGCGCGTGCACGTTGTCGCGGAACGTATTCCATAAAATTCCCGGAAATTTCAGCCCAGCTGCTATGGTAGTGGACTGCCCCAGCTGCGTCATGCAGCGGCGCGGCGACGCGGAAAAGGCGGAGCTTTTGGCGGAAAACCTGAAACGGTAACGGAAGATGTACCTGAGTGTGCCTTGCAGGCACTTTGTCCGCCATCATTCCTGCCATAATGGGCGGCTTGTTCGGCATCTTTCCCATTGTCTGGATCATCATCACCGCCGTGCCGTGTGGATTTACAACATGACGGTGGAATCCGGGGGAGTTGAAATCATCAAGGACTCTCTGGCGAGCATGACGGACGCCCGCCGTCTGCAAGCCATTTTCATCGCCTTTGCCTTCGGCGCCATCGGCGTGCCGATTATTGTGGACATCTCGACTTCCGGTCTAGCTGCGGGCGCGAGGCGTTATGCTTCGCGCCCGAATTCGCCTGCAATGGGCGATGCGGACAACGATATGAATACAAACTGCCCGACTTCTTCACAGAGGTCGGGCAGTTTTCGTCGTCATGCGCATGACGAAAGCCTGACGTGCCGCAACGGACGTCGTCCCCCCGCCTGCTCAATCAGTTTTTGCCCGTGCTGAGGAGACGCGCGCGGGGCCGCGCTCCGGCAAGGTTACGCTGATTTGTCCATACTGCGCTGTTGTGAGCAAAGGTATGCCATGTTGCGCCAACCAGGCGCAGCTTGCGGCCGGATGCCCGTAGCTGTTCTGAAATCCGCAGGATGCCAGCACCAGACGAGGCTGAACGGCTTTGTAAAAATCGGGGAGAAAGCCCGTGTCTGAACCGTGGTGCAGCGCAATGAGCACATTGGCGCGCAGGTCCAGCAGACGTCGCAGAACGCGGTTGCCGGCGTCGCCCGGCAGCAACACAAGGCCTTCGCCACGGCGAAGCAGACGCAGCACCAGAGACTCGTCATTAGTGGACTGCACGCCGTCTGTCGGCGTTTCCACGCAGGGGGTCTTGCGCGGCGGATGCAGCACAGCAAGACGCAGCCCGCTGTCCGGATCGCCCACGATCAGTTCATCTCCTTCTGCAAGCGGACGGCTGCCCAGTTCCCGCCGCAGCTTGTCCCATTGTTGCTCCGCGAGTCCTGCTGGGCTCTGCCCATTGTCAAAAAGGGCATCTACGCTGAACTACTGCAGTATATGGATGAGACCGCCCATATGATCATATCAGGATGACTGTTGATCACCGCTGTCAGGTACGGCGCGTCATTGTTGGTCAATACCGGCGCAACGAGCGACTTGCCGGGCTCAAACCGGGGTGAAGCGCTGCCGCCGCCGTCCAGCAACAGACGCAGATGACCCGGAAAGCGCAGTACAAGCGCCTGCCTCTGTCCCACATCCACAACGCGCAAGCGCATATCTTGGGAAAAGCGCGATTGCAGGCGCGCAATCGGCCCAACACACAGCAGAACAAGTCCGATGTACAGCCAGACGTCGTCCGGCGTCCGGCAGGCAAGAGCGCCCTGCCGTGAGCGCAAGGGCACTTGACAGAGCGGCAAAGGCTGGCAGTGCCGTCCAATGCGGGCGTAACAGTGCCGGCCCTTGCAGAAGATTATGCCCGTTGAACCAGACGAGCGCATCCGCAAGCCACTGGCCAGACGCGGCCATCAGGTTGAGCGTAAACCGCGCCGGAGCATCTGCAACGCAAGGCCAAGGAAGGCGCCGGGCAGCACCAGCAGGTCCACTGCGGGCAGCCAGAGCATATTAAGCGGAAACCAGAAACCTGCATTGCCGAATATCAGCAGGTTCATGGGCAGGAGCGCCGTCTGGATCAGCATGGAGACAAGCAAAATCTGTAACAGGCGGCGCGGACGCAGCGCTTTGAAAAGCTCTGCGCTCTCCCGGATTCAGCGTCCGACGGTAGTACACGACGAAGCAGGGGCAGACCTAGGCCGATAAACGCCCACACAGAGCGCAGAGAGCTGCAGGCCGGCATCCAGCGCGCTTAAGGGCGACACAACGGTGATGCACAACAAGGCCGCGCAGAGTGCGTCAAGCATGGTGCGCGGATGATGGCGCGTGAGCCAGACTGCCGAAACAAAAAGCATGCAGCTTGCCCGGACAAGCGAGGCTGGCGCATTGCCGATCCAAAGATAGACAAGCGCCGGCAGGCAGGCTGCCAGCACGGCGCAGACGAAACGCGGCTGTTTAAGATAGAGCGGCGCGTATAGACGGGCTGCGGCCAGCACGCAGATAAGGCCAAACAGGCCAGCCACGGACAGATGCTGACCGGAAAGCGCGAGGCTGTGTGCCAGTGTGGTGGCGGCAAAGTTGTTCATCGTCTGTTGACGAATAAAACGTCGGTCGCCGAACAGCAGGGCCACAAGAATTGCTTTGCCCTGCGGCATGTCGTATGCGGCTGCCGAGTGAGAAGCTCCGTCCGCATTCTGCAACGGCTCAGGGTCTTTCTGCGCCAGCGCTGTCAGAAAAGCCTGGAGCAGGTTTACGCGCCAGACGGCCGGCGCGCTCGCCTCTCCTGAAAGTTGCGGATTTCCCTGATCTGCCTTGCTCCACACTTGAAAGCTAACGCCCCGCGCCTTCCACACAGACGTCAAAATCTGCGAGACCTTCATTGGCAAATCCATGAATCTCGCGCGGCTGCAGGTCAAGGCAGACGGTCTGCCCAGGCAATGGATTAAAAAATGGCGCTTCCCAAGTCCAGGCAGTCAGATCCGGCGCCGGCAACGCTTCCCTGTTTTCCGCCGAACGCTCCGTCGCAGGCGTTTGCGACGAGTGCAGCACGCGCGTATTCTGCAAAAAAACACGCAGATGATTGTCCGACAGGCATTGTACGTCGTTCACAACGCCACAGACGTGCGCCGGCTGCTTGCCGCGGCGTTCCGTCAATCTGCTGTCAGACAGTGAGTGAACCGGGGCGGGGCTGTATAATTGCCAGTGCGCAACGGCAAGGCCGAGCAGCCAGAGGCTTGTGGCCAGCCCGAGCCGGAACGGCGCGGCGGAGCCGCTTGTCCGCAAACGGCAGCAGCAGCGCGCAGACAAGCGCGGGAAAGGGCCATGCGACTGCCGTGATGCCCGATATTCAGAAAGCGAGATAGATTTGCCAGAGCAAGGGGGCTTGCTGCGGTGGGGATCGCATATTTTTCAGAGCGTTTCGCGGGCCATGTCCCGTTCTGCCGCACGCTGTTTGAGGCTTTCACGGTGGTCGTGCAATTTTTTGCCCCGCCCGAGGGCGATTTCCACCTTAATTTTGCCGTGGCTGGCATACACGCGCACCGGCACAACGGTCAGTCCTTTCTGGACAACAGTTCCAGCGAATTTTGCGATTTCACGAGCGTGCAGCAAAAGTTTGCGGGCTCTTTCCGGGTTCTGCGGCGCATAGCCCGCATTGGCGTAAGGGGCTATGTGCAGCGAAACCAGCCAGGCTTCGCCCTGACGGAATTCAACATAACTATCTATAAAATTTACTTTTCCAGCGCGTATGCTTTTCACTTCCGGGCCGGTAAGGGCGATGCCGGCTTCCAGAAATTCGGAAAGCTCATAAAAATGCCAGGCTTTTTTGTTGACGGCAATCACTGGGCGTGATGTTTGGTTTTTCATGGCTGGCCAAGCAGATACGCATCCGGTCGTTCTGCGTCAGTTTTTGTTGTCTAAAATCAAGGAATAGAGCTCTTTCCTACTCCAGCCGCATGTCAGCCGTTGCAGCCGTCGTGCCAGAGCGCGGGGCTTGTCGCCCGGCTCTGCTTCCAGGTTGACCAGGAGGCGCACTTCTTCCACTGAAGTGCGTTCCGTCTGTTCCGGCGGACCAATGACAATGGTCAACTCGCCCAACAGGCCGTCCGACAGCTCCGCGCTCTTTTCCAGCCGCGTGAGTATAAATTCCTCGTGTGTTTTGGTCAATTCACGACAGACAGCCATCTCTCGGGGGCCAAGAACAGTCAGCGCGAGCGCGAGGCTTACCTTGAGTCTGTCTTTGCGTTCAAAAAAGACAAGAGCACCCGGCGTTGCGGCAAAAGCCGCGAACAGCGCCTTTTGCCCGGCGGCGTTGCGGGGGAGAAAACCCAGAAAGGTAAAGGGAAGCGGGGGGAGACCAGCAGCGGAAAGGGCTACCGCAGGGGCGCACGGCCCAGGCAGCGGAGAAACCGTTATGCCCTCTTTGCGGCAGGCCCGCACCAGACGATAGCCTGGGTCCGCCACAAGCGGCGTGCCCCCGTCGGAAATCAGCGCGAGCGAGCGTCCTGCCCTGAGCAGACGCAGGGCTTCTTCGGCTCGTTGTTCTTCATTGTGTTCGTAAAAACTTAAAAAATTCCGGGCATGAATGCCGTGCCGGGCACAAAGCTGCGCCGCTCGGCGCGTGTCTTCCGCCAGGATCACATCCGCTGTTTCCAGAACGTAGCGTGCCCTCGGCGATAAATCACCAGGGTTGCCAAGCGGTGTGGCCACCACCCAGAGACGAGGAGAAGTCAAAGGCATGTCGGTAATGCTCCGCGCTGAAGGTATCGCCGTTGCGCAGCACGCAGACTACGTCAAAGCGGCAGGGACGGCGCCAAGCGTCATGTGCCGCGGCCATCCCTGTGCCGCGCGTGCGAGCTGACGCTGTTTCTCCGGCGTTACAGCGTCGGCCGGGTCGGACATGCCTTGAGCCTGACGCGTCTTGACCTCAACAAACACCACAGTATCGCCGTCCGCGCACACAAGATCAATCTCAAGCCGGCCTTTGCGCCAGTTGCGGTCCAACAGTCGAAAACCGACCTTTTGCAGAACTGCGGCCGCAGCATCTTCACCCGCGTGTCCCAAGCGCATGTGTTCGGGGACTTTCCGCAACGTTTTTTTCGCGGCGCGACGTCCTGTCACCATAAAGAGAGCCGGCGCGGCGTCTGTTTTGTATCTTCCGCAACGCCGCGGAACGTCAGACGGTGTTGTGGGCAAGGGCCGAGCCGGCGCAAGGCGGCAAAATGGGCCTTTGTGCCGTAGCCTTTGTGCAACTCAAAGCCATAGCCCGGCCAGCGACGGGCGAGTGAACGCATAAGCTTGTCTCTGAACGTTTTTGCCAAGATGGATGCCGCGGAAATGGCGTCTATTGTTTTGTCCCCCTTCACAATGGCTTTTTGTACGGGGCAGTGGTCATGATGCCCTGCCAGCCAGTGCGGGGCTAGTACCCTGGAGGGCAGGGTTTTGTCGCCGTCTATGAGCAGTGCCGTGGGCGTTGCGCGCAGTGCGCCCACAGCCCGGCTCATGGCTTCAAAGGTGGCCTGCAGTATGTTGATGCTGTCAATGCGTCTTGGCCAGACAAGGCCGAGACCCCAAGCTGTCGCGCGGGCTTTGATGAGTGGGGCGAGTACTTCCCGCGTTTTCGCACTCAGGGCTTTGGAGTCAGCAAGACCGGAGATACCGTGACCGGGCGGCAATATCACCGCGCAGGCCACCACCGGCCCGGCCAGACAGCCGCGTCCGGCTTCGTCAATGCCGGCGGCGACAGCTTTCAGAAGCGGCCGCGGGGCTTGATGCGCGCCGCCTTGCCCTTGAGAGCGCGCAGATAATACAGACGGCTGCGACGCACGCGGCCCAGCGTGACCAATTCCACATGATCAATGAAGGGCGAGTTCAGCGGGAAAATACGCTCCACGCCTACACCGTCGGAAATTTTGCGCACAGTGAACGTGGCATTTGTGGAACCGCGTTTGATGCGTATCACATTGCCCTGAAATATCTGAATGCGTTCTTTTTCGCCTTCCACAATGCGCAGGTGCACTTTGACCGTGTCTCCGGAGCGGAACGCGGGCATATCCATGCGCATATTTTTCATTTCAATTTTTTTGATGACATGCATGGTGAACTCCCTGTGCGATCGCGTAGCGTTTCCGTTACATCCGCGCTGTTGCGCCGCATCAAACTTATTTATAAAAAGCGTGTGTTTTTTGATATTCACAGCATTCGTCCCGCCGCCGCAACTGACGGTCAGCGGTAATCGCCCAAAATTCTGTCCGCAAAAATAGCCGCTGCGCTACGCACCGATAAATGATTATAGCCTAAAAAACGCAGTGGCCGCATCACGCCTTCGCAACGCTCAAGCGCTTCACGCGCAAGACCCCTCGCCGTGCCGAGGCACAGCAGCACCGGCCTGTCTGCGCACCAGTCGCGGATGTCCTTCGGCGTCAACGGCGGCGGCACATTTTTTTCAACAGGCCAGCTTGCGGAACTCGCAACAAGCCGCGGCTCTGCTCCCGCGCGTTCGCGCAAATGCGCGACAACTCCGTCAAGCGAAGCGGCCAGGCGGACACCCGCAAGCGCGAACGCCCTGTCGGGCTTGGCAACGCTTGCCGGACCGCGCGTCCAGTGCCGCAAAATTTCCTCAAGCACGAGCTGCTGATCTGCCAGCGGCGTGACTACATAAAAAGGCCCCATTGTATAGCTGCTGGAAATTCTAGCTATATCGTGAATATCAAGATTTGTCAAAGAGGATGCCCCGGATTTTTTTTCATCCAGCAGTACAGGATAGTACAGCAGGCAGAATGAAAGATTGCGGCCCGGCCGTTCGTGGGGAATATCGGCCAGTGAGAGGGCGTCTTCATGAGTCAGGGGCGCCGTGTCAAGCATTTCCGGGCGGGTCGCCAACGTGACCGCGAGCGCCGCGTCACGGCGCCAGCGTGCAATGCGCGCATGGTGCCCTGTCAGAAGGATTTCAGGCACAGGCAGATTCTCCAGCACTTCCGGACGGGTGTAGTGGGGGTATTCCAGCAGCCCACTGGAGAAACTTTCTTCCGTAGCAGATTCCTCTTCGCCCATAAAGCCGGGAATGAGCCTCGCCACAGCTTCAATAACGGCCAGTGCCGCTGTTTCGCCGCCGTTGAGCACCACGTCGCCCACGCAGACAGGAGTGAGGGGGAAAAGCCGGCCAAGACGGGCGTCCAGACCTTCATAGCGACCGCAAATCAGTGTTATATCCTCTTCAGCGGCAAACTCGCCAGCGAATTTCTGGGTAAAGAGGCGTCCACCCGGCGTCAGAAGCGCCATGCGCCCAGGCTGCGGTATGGAGCGTATGGCGCGCGCTAACGGCTCGGCCTGCATGACCATACCGGGGCCGCCGCCGTAAGGCCGGTCGTCTGTGTGGCGGTGCTTGTTTGCGCTGAAGTCGCGCGGGTTGTGGAAACTGAATTCGACAAGGCCTGTCCGGCGCGCCTGCCCCAGCAGTGCCGTGTTGAGCGGCGAATCAAAAAATTCGGGAAAGAGCGTCACCAGATGAAAGCGCGGCATGTGGCGCAGAATGACGCAATACGGCTTTCCTGGCAAGTTTTTGGTTGGAAAGCCAAAAATTTGCCTCAGGTCCGCTAAAAATTTTTTGTGTTAAAGCGGGTACGGTTTTGCCTACCGGCGCCGCACGGCGGCTACATTGCGTCTTCCAGAATTTTTTGCGTCTGAGATGCGGTAAACCAGAAAAATCGCAGCGCGTCAGGCGATGTTTGCAGGAATACCTGTGAGCCAGCGAGACAGAGCCAGTGGCCGGGACAGGGCACAAGACGCCAGTACATCGCGCCGCTGCTGAGGCTCACACAGCCGGCGCGCCCACCGGCACGTCCCGCGTACAGTGTCGCCGGGTCGTGGGACAGGCCCAAGCCCGATGCCTTGAGGATGGCTTCCTTAATTGTCCAACGGCGAAGGGCCTCCCGTTGCGCCTGTGCGGGAGACGCCAGCGGCCGCATCTCTCCGTCCGCAAAAGCGCGCTGTGACGGCGGCGGGTTTATCAACGCTTCGGCGTCCAAGGCCAGCACATGCTGCTCAGAAGCAGCGGAATTCCGTTGCTGACTGGAAAGGCGCGCCAGCGCGCAAAAGGCCGCTGCGCTGCTGTGGCTGAAACCGACAAGCCAGCTGTGTAGGATCGGCCGTCCGAGGGCATCCGCCCCCAGCAATGCCGTTTTACGGACCACGCCGCGATCGCCCCTGTCGGAAGCGAGACCTGTAAACAACAGGGCCCGGGCCAGCAAACGGGAACAGCGCTGCTGCATGCCCGTAGCGGATACGGTGGAAAAACGGCTGATATGGTGGCATTGTTCCGGCGCAAGCCGGGGCGCGAGCGCTGTTTCCAGACGCGCGCACAGGGCGTGCAGGGCGTCCGGCGCAAGCTGAGGCTGAGGCGCGCCGAGTATCAGTATCTGTGCCGCGTTTTGTGCGTTCATGGTGCAGTGTCAGATTGCGCAAAAATTCGTTGCCCTGTATGTCGGGTTCGGCTCTTGCGGCACTTGTCAGCACCAGTTACTCCATCGTTTGCCAGCGATCTGCCGCAACCGCGCGGGCGCCGTCCAAAAGCCGCAATACCGTCCGTGGAACAAGATAGGCGACACTGCGACCATTGAGCCAGCGCTCACGTATGTCTGAAGCACTCACATTGAGGCAGGGCAAAGGCAAAAAATACGCCCGCCCGCCGCCGGGCAACGCCAAACAACGGCCACGCGGCAGCAGGGAAGGGCGTTCTTCCGCATCCGGCCACAGTCTGACGACTGTGGCGACAAATTCGTTTTCCGCCATGCCGCCGCGCGGCGCCACAACAAAATGGCAGAGCGAAGGCAGTTCCAAACCCCGAAACCATGTTGGAAGCAGGGCAAAGTCTGGAGCGCCGAGCAAAAAATAAAAATCCGTTCCCGGCAGTGCAGCTCGACAGGCGGTCAGCATATCCCATGTGTAGGCGATCCCTTCCCTGCGTGATTCCAAACGATTACAGCGCAAAAATGGCAGATCGGACACAGCCGCCTCCAGCATGGCGGCACGCAGCCCGAACGGCAGTAGATTGCCGGCGGCCTTGTGGGGCGGCAAAGCGCATGGTGTCAAATCCACACCGTCAATCAAGCCATTCAGAGCTTCGTGCGCTTCGACGGCAAGGCGCAAATGTCCTATGTGCGGTGGGTTGAAAGAGCCGCCCAATATAGCGCGGCCGTGTCTGCTCATTTATTCCCGCACCTGCCCCTGCCCCAGCACCACAAATTTTGTGGTGGTGAGTTCCTGTACTCCCATGGGGCCATAAGCGTGCAGTTTGGAAGTGGAAATGCCGATTTCAGCACCTAGGCCCAGCTGGCCGCCGTCGTTAAAACGGCTTGAGGCGTTGACGGCCACCATTGATGCGTCGGCTTCACGTAAAAAACGCAGTGCGTTGACGTGATCGCGCGTGCAGATGACCTCGGTATGATTGGAGCCGTAACGCGCTATATACTCAAGAGCCTCGTCCAGACTGTCCACAACGCAGACCGCAAGAATCAGATCATGAAATTCCTGTCCCTTGTCTTCAGGCTGTTGGAGCTTTGCCTCAGGCCCCAACAGAGGGAGGGCACGCGGGCATGCGCGCAGCTCAACCCCCACAGCGCCCAGTCTATCGCCAGCCATGGGTAAAAAACGCGCGGCAACGTCTTTGTGCACCAAAAGACATTCCAGTGCGTTGCACACGCCCGGCCGCTGTACCTTGCCGTTAAAAACAATGTTGAGCGCAGCGTCCATATCCACATCCGCGTCAATAAAGGCGTGGCAAACTCCTTTGAAATGTTTAAGCACAGGCATGACGGCCGCTTCCGTCACCGCCTGCACAAGGCCTTCGCCGCCGCGCGGAATAATCACATCAATATACTGATCAAGTTTGCACAAGGCGGTGATGGCCGCGCGATCTGTTGTGGTCACAAGCTGCGCGGCATCCGCCGGCAGTCCCGCGTGCGCCAGCGCCTCTTGCAGCAGCGTGGCCAAAGCTATGTTGGAGCGCAACGCTTCGCTGCCGCCGCGCAAAATTACCGTATTGCCGGCTTTGATACAAAGAATGGCGGCGTCAATGGTAACATTAGGGCGCGCTTCATAAATCATGGCGATAACCCCGAGGGGAATGCGCATGCGTCCCACCAGCAAACCGTTCGGCCGCTGCCATTGGCTCTCTGTGGCGCCCACAGGGTCAGGCAACTGCGCCACATGCAGGCAGGCCGCACGCATTTCATCCATGATCGCGGGAGTCAGCGTCAGACGGTTCAGACGCGGCGTGTCCAGGCCCGCCTCGCGCGCAGTCTCGACATCCTGCTGATTGGCAGCGAGAATGTCCCGCTCCCGACCAGCAAGCAGGTCAGCAAGATATGTCAGCGCCAGTGTTTTGTCGTGCGGCGCGCTTCTACCCATACCCCGCGCCGCGACCTTTGCCCGCGCACCGAAACGCACCATTTCTTCAGCCAGCGACACAGATTCTCTTAAAGCGTTCATATTTACTTTGACAAAACAACGGTTCCGGACATATTTTACAGCTCTTCTTTACTCCAAGGAGTTCTGATACATGAATCCACAAAAGAATCAAGATGCCGAGGCCTCCAATCTGTTGCGCGACATTCAGTCTGAAGTAGGCACGGAAAGCGCACCGCTCATGCGTCTGATACTGCAATATGCCGGAATTATTGCCGGTGTGCTGTCCCTTTTTTTGCTCCTTTTAACGGGAACGGCCGTATGGAGATGGCACAGCAATTCAGCA
Organism: Candidatus Desulfovibrio trichonymphae; assembly: GCF_002355955.1. Classification (NCBI taxonomy): domain Bacteria; kingdom Pseudomonadati; phylum Thermodesulfobacteriota; class Desulfovibrionia; order Desulfovibrionales; family Desulfovibrionaceae; genus Desulfovibrio; species Candidatus Desulfovibrio trichonymphae. Next base: position 1,181,272 of record NZ_AP017368.1, read on the forward strand.
AACGTTGCGGCAAGAGAGAAACTGGCGCGCCTCACCCTGACAGGCCAAGGAGATGCCCGTGTCAGGGCACTGTCGGAGTTCGTCGCGACAGCGCCTGAAGCAGTGCGGCTTTCCGCGTATCTTACGCTGGGGCAATGCGCCTTGGAAATAAACGATTATACCGTTGCGGCAGCGGCGTATGCAGAGGCTGCCCGGCAGGACAGCGACGGCGCCCTCGGCGCGTCCGCCATGCTCGGAGAAGCCTGCGTGCTGCTGAAGGCCGGGAAATACGCTGAGGCGGAGGATATTCTGCAAACGGTTCAGACACGCCTGCCGGACGCTGCCCGGACGCTGCAACTGCAGCAACTGTTGGCGGAAGCAGCTGAAAAAGCGGGCAAGACGGCACTGGCCGCCGCGATCTGGCAGAAACTGGCAAAAGAAATTCAAGGGCTGGACAGCGACTATTTTCTTTCCAGAGCCATGGCGTCGATGAAGGATACTCCGCTCCCTCAGATGAAAGAATAATTATTGATAGTCGTTATTGGGAAAGCGCGCCACGGCGGCAATCTTTTTGTGTGAGGCATTATGAGCAATGCTCCGCTTCTGTACGGCGTTCGCGGAGAACGCTATCTCCTGCTCGGCAACGAAGCTGTTGTGCGTGGCGCTCTGGAGGCGGGTGTGCACATGATAGCCTATTACCAAGACACACCGTCCTCGGAAGTGCCGGCCACCTTTTATCGTCTTGGCGGCGAAAGCCGCTACCGGCTGGAATATTCCGTCAACGAAAAGTTGCCTTGAAGGTTTTGCATACTTGTTTTTCAGTGACATGCTTGGCTTTTAGCAGATTTTTGGCTACTTAGCTGAGCATGACCCATTAAAATTTGCATTGCGCTTCATTTGCCGTCTCCATATCCTGCAAAAGCCGCATAGCAGCGCGTCACGGGTGATGCCATGTCCATACCGGACAAGAAACAACCTGTGGAGTTCGAAGGCTCGGTCGGGTACGCACAGGGCACGGCGGACTGCGCGCGCGTCCCGCACAGCGCGGATTTTTTGAACAACAGGGCAATGTTCACGCCGCTGAAAAAGCGGCTTTCCATAAAGGCGTTTACTCTCTGCAGAATTTCATCAATCTGCAAATGCAGCTCCTGCATGGTCATGGCGTCTTCGGCCCCTATCAAAAGCAGGTCACGACGGGCGCCGAGCGGCAAAGCCAACGACGTGAGTTCCGGCCCCATAACCATAGCCCAGTTGTTCCACAACTGCACAAGGCGTTCACGTTCCGGGCCGCCGCCAAGGGCGTTCAACACAGCGTGCAGCACCGGCGTTGCGTGCACCGGCGCGTCAAGTTTGTCACGCTTTGCATTTTTTGCGGAGGGGGTGTCAGGCGGGCGGGCGTTTATCATGTTATTCCGATACACTGTAATATCACAGGTTACATAAACAGCTCGCACAACAGCGGGGCAGGCTGCTGGGCGCATTGACTCAACGCACAAAGGCTGCTAGCAAAACATAGAAATATTATCTTATGTTGTCCAAGGAGGCAAGAATGACAAAAGCGCTGGATTTAACCTTGCCTTACAAGGTTGCGGACATTAACCTTGCCGACTTCGGCGCGAAAGAAATACAGCTTTCCGAGCGGGAAATGCCGGGCCTGATGGAGTGCATAAAAAAATACGCCGTGCAAAAGCCGCTGCATGGTTTGCGTGTCACCGGTTCGCTGCACATGACCATACAGACGGCCATGCTCATTAAAACCCTGCACGTGCTCGGTGCGGATTTGCGCTGGGCCTCATGCAACATTTTTTCTACACAGGATCACGCGGCGGCCGCTGTTGCGGATCTGGGCATTGCCGCCGTGTTTGCCTGGAAAGGCGAAAGCCTTGAGGAATACTGGTGGTGCACAGAAATGGCTCTGATCTGGCCTGACGGCAAGGGCCCGGATTTGATTGTGGACGACGGCGGCGACGCCACGCTGCTCATCCACAAGGGTGTGGACGTTGAAACAGACCCGTCCCTGCTGCAAATAAAAACTGATAATAAAGAATCCCAGTGTATTATGGATCGTCTGGCGCTGCGTCATAAGGAAAACTCTTCCCACTGGCGCGGGGTAGCGGCAAACGTGAGGGGCGTTTCAGAAGAAACCACCACCGGTGTGCGCCGTCTCTATCAACTGGAAGCAGCGGGCCGTCTTCTCTTCCCCGCCATTAACGTCAACGATGCGGTGACAAAGTCAAAATTTGACAATCTGTATGGCTGCCGCGAATCGCTGGCAGACGGCATCAAGCGCGCCACAGGCATCATGGTGGCCGGCAAGTGCGTGCTTGTTATCGGCTACGGCGATGTAGGCAAGGGCTGCGCCCAGTCTATGCGCGGATTCGGCGCCCGTGTGCTTGTGGCGGAAATTGACCCCATCTGCGCCCTGCAGGCGGTCATGGAGGGTTATGAGGTCACTACCGTCGAAGACGCCCTTGCTGAAGCAGATATATTCGTCACCTGCACGGGCAATCTGCACGTTATTACGGGCACTCACATGGAAGGCATGAAGGATGAGGCTGTGGTTTGCAACATCGGACATTTTGATAATGAAATAGCCATGACGTATCTTGAAAACACGCCCGGTGTGAGCAAACTCAACATCAAGCCGCAGGTTGACAAGTGGACATTGTGCTCCGGTCGCAGCATCGTGGTGCTGGCTGAGGGGCGGCTCGTCAATCTGGGGTGCGCCATGGGGCATCCGAGTTTTGTCATGTCCAACAGCTTTACCAACCAGACGTTGGCGCAGATACGTCTTGCTTCAGACAAAAGTCTTGAAAAAAAAGTCTACACTCTACCCAAGGAACTGGATGAAGAGGTCGCCCGTCTACACCTTTCGCGCATTGGCGCGAAACTGACCACGCTGACGCAGGAGCAGGCGGACTATATCGGCGTCAATGTTACGGGGCCGTATAAACCGGATCACTACCGGTATTAACTTGAAACTGTCACTTAATAACTTGAATCCGTCGAACGCTGCCGCAACGGATTCAAGTTATGCCTATCTGATTGAAAACAACGCTATAATACGGCGGTGTTACATGGTGAAGCGGGTTGTCATTCATACCGACGGCTCCTGTTTGGGCAATCCGGGGCCCGGCGGCTGGGCCGCTGTGCTGTGTCTGGAAAACGCGGAATACCGGCGGGAACTGTCAGGGGGTTTTGCCCTGACAACCAACAACCGCATGGAAATCATAGCAGTGCTTGAGGGGCTTTCCGCGCTCCGGGAGCCGTGCGAGGTTGCGCTGTTTGCTGATTCACAATATGTCTGCAATGCGGTGGGAAAAAAATGGCTGCACGGCTGGCACGCAAAAAACTGGGTCAAGTCGGATAAAAAACCTGTCAAGAACGCGGATTTGTGGCAAAAGCTCCTGCCGTTGCTCTCGCGACACACAGTGCGCTTTCACTGGTTACTGGGCCATGCTGGCCACGAGGAAAATGAGCGTTGTGATGAATTGGCCCGTCTGTGCGCAGCACGGGTGGATCTGCCGCAGGATATAGGGTATGTTCGGAAGAAGTCTGACAGGGCAGATGCGCCTTTACCGAACAAGCAGGCAAAAATACTGGTTGCGCACCGGACGGATACGAACTGTTTCAAGAGTGAAATGCTTTAGCCGACACGGTGCGGGAAAATTCTTCCGAGGTGCAAATGTCGCTCAGTTACGCTGAAATGGAAAAAATTCTGATGGGTGCGCTTAAGCTCTATCACAACCCTATTGCCGTGACATGGCTGTTTACAGACACCGAGGTTGCGGAGTTCAGAGCAAAAACAAGCTGTGTCTTGCCCGCCAAATCGCTCACGTTTTGTCAGTGGGAAATAGCCGCCCGCATGCAGGGCAAGACCGTACTGGCAGGCAGGGAGCGCCTCGACTGCACCAACGCCCAAGTAAGCTTTGGCTGGAAAGATATTGACGACAGGGAAATCAAATCACAGATAAAATACTGCACAGATCTTGACCAAGCCGAACGTTTTTTGCGTTCAAAACCCCGCATGCCCCTTGACTCTCTGAAAGCCGTTGCCGTCGGTCCCTTGGGCAAAGCCGCCGCCGCCCCGCACGTCGTGCATTTTTACTGTGACAATCTGCAGTCATATCATCTGGCTGTTGACTATATGGCCGCAACAGACACTCACCCGCTGCGCCCGCAGATCACAATGAGTTCCTCTGCCTGCGGAGGGAGCGTGTTCACCTCGCGTGAAAAAACCTTCAACTGCTGCCCGGCGTGTTCCGGCAGCTATAATGCCGGAAAAAACAGAACGCGGAGAAGTGAATGTGTTCATCCCCGGCGGGCAGATTGAAGCTGTGGTCAAACGGCTTTTGCAGCGCATTGAAAAATCCGGTTCCAGTTCCGTCACCCGCCCTGGCGATCCCTTCCCCGGCGGCAATATATGCAAAAACTGTCCGCTTATTGTCTTCAAGACCGACGATGGTCAAAATTGCTGCGATTTCTGCGGGAAATAATGGCGATTCCTTTCTCGACGTTGACGGCGGTTTTCTGCTGGTACCCTTTTTGACCAGCATTTCCCAACTGCCCGTGTATCTTCCGCCGGCTCTTGCCTGGATGGCTTTGCGCTTTGAAGACATCACGCTTTACGCCTTTGCCTGACAGGATATCAAAGCCGACTATATTTTTGTGCTGCTGAGCCTGTATATCGCGTTACGCCTTTGCTTTGGACGCGTCAAAAAATTCTGCCCCTGTTCGCCCACACGGAAAAAATTCGTGCGGCAAAACACAGACACGCCCGCTGACGCTCCGAGCTTGAGAAATGGAAGAACGACGCGGTATTGCTGCAGCGCGTCAGCGGCCCCAGACAACAGCAAGCGGACGGGCCTTGAGCAGTTTCTCAAAGGGCATTTCCACTTGTTGCGCACCGGCGGCCCATGGCGCCACCTGATAGGGCTGGAACTGAATGGTCACGCCCTCCGGCGTAAGGGTAAGGTTGGCGAAATTTTCCGCTTCCGGGGCGGCGCCGGCGAGTATCATCTGTTTCATCTGGGTGCCGGCAAAACGACGCAACAGCTCCCGCGCCGACCAGTCAGACATGAGCTTGAGCGCCGCGTCCGGATCTTCAAACAGATCCACAAGATCCAGACGCTGCCCTGTGAGCAGGCTGTAATTCAGGGTGATAATGTCCAGATTGCCGTGCGCGCCGCCGGTATATGTCCACAGTTCAAACGTAAAACTTATGGCGGTTGCGGAGGGGCGCGTGACGACGTAGGAGCCTTGAAGCTCATATTTCGGCACATCTTCGTCCGTCGCGTCGTCGTCGCCCGCGAGGTTTTCTTCAAACGCGTCGGCAATGGCTGTAACCCATCGGCGTATCCCCGCGTCAATGTCCGCACGACCCAGCGACGGGTATGTGATATTGATCTCCGTTTTGCCCTGCGGATTCGAGCGGTTCACAAGATTGTCAAACACGCCCGACTGCGCGGCAGCAGACAGTTCTGCGCCGAGTCGATGAACCGCCCACCCGGCAATGCCCATCAACGGCAGGGACGACGCGTACGCGGCCCAAAACACAGAGATGCACCCGACAAACGCCACGGCCGACAAGAGAGGAGAGAAACGGCTACCGCATTTCACAACAACACCCGCAGGGCTAAACTTTTAAACCGAAACGCAATGTCCAGACATGCCGCCTGCTTCTGAGCAGCAATACCACCGCCAGAAACAGATACAGCCAAGCAAACCAGGCGTGCAGGCGCAACGGGTCATGGGCAAGGCCAAGCAGCGCTTCCAACTGCGCGTCATACAGGGGCGAAAGCAACTGCGCCGCAAAGAGTGTGAGCAGCCAACTGGCCCCCCGTACGGCAATACGCAAATCCGACAACAATGCCACGGCAAAAAGGGATTGTCCCGCTGTCAGCAGTATTTCCTCAAACTGATGGCTGTCCAGATACATCGGAGAAATTCCGCCTGAGGACACGGCGTACACGCCGGGAATCATGCCCACAAGCAGGGTCCATTGATTGAGCTTGGAAGAGAGCAGGCTGCCGAGCGCGAGCCCAGCGTTGCCGCGAAAGGCGAACATCAATGAGACGATAAATTCCGGCGCTTCCGAGGCAATAGGCGCAAGCCACTGCACCAATAAAAATTCATTGACGCCGAGCAGCTTGCCGCTGGCCACCAGATTTTCGCTGAAGGGTTCGGCGTTGCACAAAATCACCACCGCCGCGAACAAAAAGATGCCTGTCACCACTTTAAGGCGGCGCGTTTTGGGCAAGGCGACCAGCACGGCGGCAGGACCTTCCGGCATTTTCTCCCCTGCTGGGCGGCGGCAGATGATCCACATATACCAAGCGTAAATACCCAGAAAAATGAGGCCGTCATATATGGTCAGCGAGACCTTGAGCGGAATGAGCAGCGCGTAAAGCGTGGCGATCCCCAAAAAAACGACATCCGTGCGCTTGTCTGCCGCCAGAACGACAGCCTTATGAAAACGTCCGGCGAAAAACAGCACTATGGCCGACCAGCCGACGCCGATCAGCAAGCGGTTCGCGCCGGTCATATTGGCGATGGCGTAGTGCGAATAGGCGCTGGACGGATTCTGCCCCGCCATCCAGGTGAAATACATGTCTACTGCGTATTCCGGCAATACGGCTATAAAGGCCACCACAGCCAGGGCCACAGCCTGCGGTATGTCCATCTGGGCCACTTCGCAGGCCCAGGTCAGCAGAAAGGAAGCTCCAAGAATGGCCAGACCGGACAAAAGAGCAACCGAGAGGGGTGAAATGTCAGGGTGGACAGCGCGTAACGCAAGGCTCGGCAAGGTTAGAAGAGCAGCCAGAATAAACGGGCGCAACACGCTGAATGCCATAATATTGCGACTCCGCGGCGATTCGCTTTAATGAAACTTGCAGTTTGTATAGTATGGGATACAAATCTGTCAATGCCGTTTGCAGCTTACACGGGCAGCACTTCACGTCCGCAATGCGTGCTTCGGTACAACCTTCAGTCGGTCAAATCCATTGCCGCGGCATTTCGTGCCGGCCGCGAAGGATTTCAGGCAAATAAAAAAGCCGCTCCTAAAGAACGGCTTTGTGTTCCCTTATCTGTTGCGCGTATTTTGATAAAAAGAAACCCTGATGTGTAGATGACAAAATTTGCATAAACAAGCTGTTAGGATTGAGAATACGCAGACTGCGCGAAGTAGGGGGACAAATGCAGGACGAACTTGCAGAAAAAGCGAAGGTGTCGACAAAGCATCTGGGAGAGATGGAAAGAGGACGCGGGAAGCCTTCCTTACGCAGCATTCAAAACATATCCGTTGTGCTTAGGGAAAGAATTTCTGTTCTGTGACGTCTGCGGCGACTGCAGGAAAACGCGTTTATGCCTGCAAACAGGCTTGCCAGCGGAGGCGGACGTCGTTAAGATAGCCGCGTGACTAAGGAGAGTGCTGTGAAGATCACCTGCCCCCATTGCGACTTTTCCCGTGATGTACCCGCTAAACAACTGCCCGCGCGTTCCGTCATAGCCACCTGCCCTGCCTGTTCCTGCCGTTTTCGTTTTTCGCCCGACAAAGGAGTGATAGAAACTCTGTCCGACACGAAAATCCCGGCGCGGGAACAGCCGGCGCAGCCGGACACCCTGGGAAAGGACGACCCCCTCCCCCCCGACGCCATTGTGCCGAAAAGCGGGGGGTTCTCTAAAGACGGGAATGACGTCCTCCCCACATTGAATGAAGCGAAAGAGGAAGACACGCGCCTGACGGCCAGCCGGGCTTACAGACGGGAGGCGAGTGGCTTTAAAGGCCGGGTGCCTACCCAAACAACCGATGATGATGATGACGACGCTCCGTCCGCCGACGACAACCCTTGGGAGACGGCCCCTAGGGAAAATGGCTGGCTTACCGCGTTTTATCAAACAGTTATGCGCATCATGTTTGCATCGCCACGTTTTTTCAACGCGTTGCGCCCTGAGGCAAAATCCATGCGCGCGCTTGTTTTTTATTTGATCATCTGTGTGCTGCAGATTGTTGTGGAACGCTTCTGGGGCGACCTGCTGCTGAAATTCATGACGCCGGGCACAACCGCAGATCCGCAACTGGAAAAACTGCTTACCATGCTGGCGCCGCAGGCCAGTCTGTCCACGACACTGCTCATCAGAACAGGAGTACTGGTGCTGCAGCTGTATTTCTTCACCAGCCTCATACATCTGGCCTACCACTTTCTGGCGCCGGACAAGGCAAATTTTTCCCTGGTGTTTCAAGTAATAGCCTACAGTGCGGCCCCGTCGCTTCTGTGCATCGTCCCCTTGCTCGGTTCTCTGGCAGGTCTTGTGTGGTGTATCGCCTGCGTGACGACGGGCTGCCGTTCAGCCCTGCGATTAACCTGGGGCCAGACCCTGACAGGCTTTGCGCCAGCCATTCTTGTGTCGCTCTTTTTGCTTATGCAGTTTCTGTCCGGAGCCAAAGGATAGGCCGCAAGCAGCTGCCTGTAACGTACCACGCCGCAGCTTGATCCATCCGGCCTTGTGCTCTTCTTGTCATAACGCCCTCCTTGTTTGAGAGAATTATAGCCTATTTTATCTCGAAATTGAATAAAATATTTGAACAGGACACTTTTATCTGCCGAGAACTTCCCTTGCTTCAGGCGTCAGTCCTTTGAGGCTTGCGAGAAGTTCGTTGCCTCCCATATTTTCGGGATCCTGCATAATAATTATCAGAACCCGCGCCGGTGTCGCGTTTACCAATGTCACGGCCGGCGCCTTGAATC